>PIVJ01000393.1 GCA_003353955.1 Bacteroidota bacterium
AGTATGAACGATAAATGTCTGGATTTAGCTCATTAATATTCAGGAGGCATAATTAAGCGACTAATTAAGTTGAATTAGGTCATGGCTGGTATTTTCTAATGTTTTATTGGAATATACGTCATGTCACTTGGCGGAGATCCCGACCAGGTGGCTGATCCATGGCCAGACATGGAAATCTCATTTGTATTAATTAATATTCATGAGTCTTAATTATGCGAAAAATTACAAAGACATTAGGTCATAATTAATCATTCTGTGCAATTTATTTGAATCTAGGTCGAATAGATTGGCGGGGATCCCGGGCAGTTGGCTGTGGCAGGCCCAGCCACATCAATGTCGTTTAAGCTCATTAATATTCATGAGGCATGATTAGTCGAGTAATTAAGTTGAATTAGGTCATGGTTGTTGTTTTTGCGTGTTTATGGGAATATAGGTCACGTCACTTGGCGGAGATCCCGGGCATTTGGCTGAGACAGGCCCAGCAATATCAATCTCGTTGAAGCTCATTAATATTCATGAGGCATAATTAGTCAACTAATTAAGTTGAATTAGGTCATGGCTGTTGGTTTTGCATGGTGTATGGGAATCTAGGTCACATCACCTGGCAGAGATCCCGGGCAGTTGGCTGAGATACTGCTGAGACAGGCTCAGCCATATCAATGTCGCTGAAGCTCATTAATATTCATGAGGCATAATTAGACGATTAATTAAGTTGAATTAGGTCATGATTTAGGGTTTTGAATGTTGTATTCGAATCTAGGTCACATCAATTGGCGGAGATCCCGGTCAGATGGCTGAGCCAGTATGAACCATTAATGTCTTGTTTTAGCTCATTAATATTCATGAGGCGTAATTAAGCGACTAATTAAGTTGAATTGGGTCACAACTGGTGGTTTGGAATTGTTTTTTGGAATAAAGGTCACATCGCTTGGCGGAGATCCCGGCCAGTTGGCTGATCCACCATGCCCAGGCATGGAAATATCGTTTTGTCCTCATTAATATTCATGAGTCTTAATTATGCAAAAAATTAAAAATGCATTAGGTCATAATTGATCATTCTGCGCCATTTATTTGAATCTAGGTCGCATAGTTTGGCGGGGATCCCCAACAGTTGGCTCAAAAAAACGTCCGCCAATCAAGTGCTACTTCTAGCTAATTAAATATTCATGAATATTAATTAGCTAGCTAAAACCAAAGAAAATAGGCCAATTATCAATTTCCCGCCATCAGAACCATTTTAGAGGCAAAACAAAGGACAGAAACGGCCCTTTTTGAAAAATCCAAGATGGCCGCCTGGCGGCCATGTTTGATTTTCGAAATGATTTTTTTTGCCATATTTGAAGGTTTGGGGTCAGTCCAGATGTCCCCTGTAA
>PIVJ01000394.1 GCA_003353955.1 Bacteroidota bacterium
GCCGTCAAACCCGATTCCGCTGCGGCCCATTACAACCTTGGCAATGTGCTCCATAAACAGGGGAAGCTGGATGAGGCCGTGGCGAGTTATCGCAAGGCACTCGCCATCAAACCCGATTACACCGAGGCTCATATCAACCTGGGCAATGCGTTAAAAGAACTGGGGTGCCTGGATGAGGCCGTGGCGAGTTATCGCAAGGCACTCGCCATCAAACCCGATTATGCCGAGGTTCATAGTGACCTGGGCAATGCGCTCCACAAACTGGGCAAGCTGGATGAGTCTGCGGAGAGTTATCGCAAGGCACTCGCCATCAAACCCGATTATGCCGAGGCTCATATCAACCTGGGCAATGCGTTAAAAGAACTGGGGTGCCTGGATAAGGCCGTGGCGAGTTATCGCAAGGCACTCGCCATCAAACCCGATTATGCCGAGGTTCATAATAACCTGGGCATTGCGTTGAAAAAACTGGGGCTCCTGGATGAGGCCGTGGCGAGTTATCGCAAGGCTCTCGCCATCAAACCCGATTACGTTGATGCTCATTACAACCTTGGGATCGTGCTGAAAGGCCTAAACAACCTGGATGGGGCTGTAGAAAGTTACCAGAAAGCTCTCGCCATCAAACCCGATTATGCCAAGGCTCATCATAATCTGGGCAATGCGTTCCGTAGACTGGGGAAGCTGGATGAGGCCGCTGCCGAGCATCGCAGAGCCATCGCTATAAACCCCGACTATGCCGAGGCCCATAGCAACCTTGGCAATGTGCTCCACGACCTGGGCAGGCTAGATGAGGCCATGGCGAGCTATCAAAAGGCAATCGCCATCAAACCCGATTATGCTGAAGCATATAGGCACATGGTGTTTATTAAGAAATTTTCCGAAAATAACGAAGCTATCCAGGCTATGGAAAAATTATATGCCATGCCTGGCATCAGCGACACGCAACGGATGCACTTGGCATTCGGTTTGGGAAAGGTGTTCGAAGACTCTTGCCAATATGAAAAAGCTTTTGATTTTTTTATAGAGGGAAATGCAATTAATCGGCAGAGCTATAACTATTGTACCGATGATAGCGCTGGCTTCATAAACCGAATAAAAGATGTATTTTGTAGTGCCATGTTCGCCAACCACAAAGGCGTAGGGTGCGACGATAAAACCCCCATATTTATCCTCGGCATGCCGCGCTCGGGCACGACCTTGGTGGAACAGATACTGGCTAGTCACCGGCAAGTGTATGGAGCCGGAGAATCGATGGCCTTGAGGCAAATTGTTTCCTCTTACTTTACCAAGGGGAGTGGAGTTGTCTTTCCCGAAAGCGTTCGACAGGTTGATGGCGCTGACTTTGAACGCTCGGGGATCGATTATATTCAGA
>PIVJ01000395.1 GCA_003353955.1 Bacteroidota bacterium
TTCTTCTACGAGGGCCGCCGATGCCGAGCGCTTTCCCGCTGGAGGTCCTAGCCCCGCTAGGCCGGCGTTCTCTGCCTGCCACTCCTTCTTCAGCTTTGCCGCTTCGGAGTTGCTCTATGATACCTGTGTGAGTAGCCTCAGAGAACACACACAAAAAGCAAGGACCTGGCGCTCCTACTGGAGCCGCTTGAGCTGAATCACCACAACGAAATAATTTGCACACTTCAACATCAACCCGGGTGCTTTTCATCTACATACGAAAGATTCGGATACGAGGCGGGCATGCCTTTGGTTCGGCCACGATGTACAGAAAAGAAGCATGCTGTAAGCAATGATCACGACGGCAAGACCCCATGATACCCCCCCCCCCCAAACAAAAACCTTGAATGTCGCGTCAACATTGGAAATTGGAACGTAGATAGAAGTACGACGGGAAGTGGTGGGGGGGGGTCATCATCTCTCTAGTCGGAGCGTACTTTATTATTTCGCTGAAGGCGTTTTCTTGAGCAGCGGCACCGTAGATCTCTATGAGGATCTCTGCAGGCTGCAGAAACTGGTAACGATCAAAGATCCATTTGAAGTACATGCAATAATTTACATGTAATCGGATCGCGAACCTCAATTCGGACATTCGAACCACTCACTTTCGAAGCAGCTGGGAGGACCTGCACGGTACTTGGAGCTGGTACCGGCGATTCCGTCGGAGCAGGGGTCGGCATAATGCTCGGAACAGGAACAGAAATTTTCGAGGTGCAGGAATGGGCAATGCTCGCGGAAAGAGAAATAATACATGAAGGCTTCGAGGGTTACAAAGCTGGCAGCGCGGGGGGGGGGATGACGTCAAAAGCATTCGACCACGAATCTTCATTTTGTGCTTACCGTCGTGCCGTAGAGCAAGTTTTCGCTTGTTGTATCGCTTCCTTTCGCTTGTACAAGTCATTCGTTCTTGAGTTGGGGACTTCAACTGTATTAGTCGTCTTTCAGTGCTCAGGCATTGCTGACGGTTGACGCTATATCTGTAGTCATGATTGGTTTAAAATTACCGAAAACACGCGGCGTACGACCCGAAATCGTACGCGACATCGTACGACACCGTACGACACCGTACGACACCGTACGACCGGCATGGCGCGACTTCGTACGCGACTTCGTACGGACTTCGTACGCGACTTCGTACGGACTTCGTACGCGACATACGGAGGGCCCCCCTCTGGTTTTCTCGCCGAATTATGAACTTGAACTAATACAAACCCATTTGACACGAGTTCAATGCAGGGATTGGAATTGGGTACGCTCGGTGCGCATCAGTTCAAGGACTTATAGGGCAGGGGAGGGCTGTGCTCGATTGACCTATACTTAGGCCCTTAG
>PIVJ01000396.1 GCA_003353955.1 Bacteroidota bacterium
ATAATTTTCAAAAGAAAAGCGAATGCTATAGCACAGATACCCAATAAAAATGTTAACAAGCGAATTTTTTTTAGGGAAGATTTAATTTTAAAATCATTGATAATAGCAGCTACACTTGTATTTAATAATGAATCAACGGTAGATAATACAATAGCCATGAACATAAGTACTAATAAATTATTTCCATAGGAAAATTTCCTTAACAATAAAGAAGACATATCAGATAGAGCGTCTATAGGTCTACTATTATATTTTTTATGAAAAGCAAGCTTTAACCCAATAAAAGCTAACAACAAACGTAATAAAGGATAAATAAACGAAAATACAAAAATAGTGCGTTTATTTTGATGTGGATTATTTACAGCTAAAAACCGTTGAACAACAGTGGGAGAAAAGAGAATGCTTGCGTAAAAAAATGATTTCAAAAATTCGAAATATGTAAGTGATACATTAAATTGTGTAAAAGAGAGATCTTTTATGTAACTATAAAAATCTGTACCTATACTTTTTATTCCATCTTCCTGTATTATATTAGCGACCATAAAAAGTAAACCAGCAATGAAGAAAGTAAATTGAAGAAAGTCTGTTGCACTCACTGCACGAAGTCCACCACCCATAGTGTAGAAAATTGCTATGCTACCCAAAAATAAAATAGATAAATAATAATTACTTCCAAAACTTTCACATACGATCCCAAAACAAAAGAGCTGGGCAGCCAATGGTACAAAAGAAAAGAAAAGAGAAACATAGGCACTATTAATCCTAGCTGTTGGCCCATAAATTTTACCAAGTAGTTGAGATAATGTTAAACAATCCCTGTAAAGTACCAATTTATCAAAGATATTTTGTCGAATCCAGTAGGCAACCATAACAAAGACCAATGTTTGAAAAATAGTTATCATAAACCCAACGCCACCAGGTTTTTGCATATTAGCTATTTTACCTGTCAAATAATTCCCTCCAACTATAGTCGCCATAATAGTAACCAACAGAGAACCAGTAGAAAGCGACCTTCCGCCATGGATATAATCTTTAAAGTCTCGCATTCCCATACCTTTGTATACCCCGTACACCAAATTGACAAGAACAAAAAGAGAAATAGCAATATACATTTTATAATCAAAAATCATAACATAAAAAAATTTATAAATTGTAGAATTTTCACACCGAAAATCTACAGCAATAGTAGCAGGATTTACTACCAATAACAGCTGTATTATCATTTAACTGTACTATAAAGAACAGATAATTGATTTTTATTATTGTATTTTTCGAACAAGTATCATAAATATTACCATGTTTATCACAGATATTACAGTACATATAATAATAATATTATACATCTACTATGGATAAATATAAATATA
>PIVJ01000124.1 GCA_003353955.1 Bacteroidota bacterium
GTCATATACAAAATATGTTGGGACACAGTTCACCCAAAACAACAGAAGTTTATACCAAAACAATTGAAATAAATAATAAAAAAATTGCAAGTCCGCTTGATAGTTTAATAAGAAATATTGACTTGTAGCTATATACGATATAACCGCAATGTGGTTATACAATTGTTGGGTGCAACCTCGAAAAATACGACAGACTAGTAAATAAAAGTTAAATATGAAAACAGAAAACCATTCAATTAATGATGTATTAGCAAAAAATGCTACATCCTTTTTTATACCACCATTTCAGAGAGCTTACGCTTGGGGACGTTCAGAAATTGAAAGATACTTCAGTGATGTGACAAGAATAATTGAATCTGAACTAGATGCAAAGCAACACGATAAATTAGAGCATTTTTTTGGAACTGTTGTAATTAAGGAAGAGAAGGCTGGATTTGCTAATAAATCTGTTGTAGTTGATGGTCAACAAAGGTTAACGACGACCCTTGTTTTTTTAATAGCATTACGAGATTCAGAAGCAAATGATAACACAAAAGAACTCATAACGCAAAATTACTTAACTAATAACGCTTCTTCTTTTCAAGATAAAATTAAATTAAAACAAGTAACAAAAGATTGGGATTCATATAGAGCTTTGGTTATGGGAGATTCTCCCAAACTAGGTGTTATTAAAAATGCGTATGAACAATTTACACGTCTGATAAACGAAAAGAAAAGGCTTAATTCTTATGTGACATTTGAGCATTTTCTTCTAGCAATACAACGTATGAATGTTGCTGTTATTTTTTTAGACGAAAGACCATTCAAGGGAGAAGACCCTCAGATTATTTTTGAAACTCTGAATTCTTTAGGAAAACCATTAACACTATCAGACCTTGTTCGGAATTTTGTCTTACTTAAGATGGAGAGTGCTAAACAATCAGAGATATATGAAAATATTTGGCATCCTAAAATTGAAAAGGTTTTGGATGAAAATACGTCAAAGTTTTTTAGAGATTATCTTCAATATAAGTTGTCTAGTTCTCTTAAAGTTGTTAGCGATAACAATACAAAAGAATTGTATAAACAATTTAAAGAGTTTGTTGAAACTCGCTTTGATAGTCACAATGATTTTATAAATGATATTACTCGCTTTGTAAATCCCTATAAATGGATTATTTCAGAAAATGTTAATGATACGATTTCATCCAACACAACTAATGATAAAGAGATTAAAGAATTATTGAGAAATATATTTCACGACATTAAAGCAGAAGCTTTTAAACCATTTGTATTAGGTTTACTTGAATATCATCGGTACAAAATTGATGGAATAAGTATGAGTGATGATGTTCTAATTAATTCCTTATCATTAATTAAAATATATCTAATTAGAAGAAGAATTTTAGGTCTTACTCAAGGAGAAAATAAGAATATTGTAGTATTAAGTAAAAAAATCGAAGGGATTACAAAAGGTAATATTTCAATATTAGAAATGCTAACAACCCTATTTTACAGACTTCGTTTACCTAATGATGATGAAGTAAGGAATAATCTCAATTTGATGAATTTTTACGAAGGCTTAAAAAAATACTCAAAATTTGTCTTAGGAAAAATAGAAGAACATAATACAAAAGTTGCAGTCGATTTTAGGAATCCAAAGATTACTATTGAGCATGTTATGCCTCAAAAACTTAATGACAGTTGGAAAAATGACCTTGGTGATAATTTCAAGGAAATTCATAATAAATACCTGCATAACATAGGCAATATAATTTTGACAGAATTTAATAGTGAAATTGGCAATAAACCATTTGAAGAAAAAAAGAAAAAACTGTCAACTTCATCTCTTAATTATCGTCTAGGTGTAACAACAAAACACATTTGGAACGAACAAAGTATAATTGAACATCAGGAAGATATGGTTGATTATTTTCTTGATACTTTTCCTCTTCCATTAGAATTTAAAAACAATAATAATTGGAATACTCAAACAGTTGAAAACACATTATTTTCTCCACTTGATGCTGATGCAGGGAGTGTCGCAGAAGGAAATAAACCTATTGACCTTCTTATAAATAATGATGTGATTAAAGTCAAAACTTGGCAGGATGTATTTATTAGATTTTTGAAATACATAAAAGAAAGTGAGAATTACGACTTTGATTTTATTTTAGATAATCAAACACTTTTATTTGGGCGAGACGAAACTATTGTTAAATGGAATATTTTGAAGGAGATAATTGACAAGAATGTTGATTTATCAAATCGTTATAAAACATTTGACGGTAAAGTCTGGGATAAAGTAAAAGAGTTAAGTGAAGACCTATTATTTATCCATATTAATATTTCTTCATCTACTTGTATGTCAAGAATTGGTAATATTATGGATAAGTTTAATATATCTGAGAATTCTGTACAAATAAGACTTAGATGATAAAAGGCAGCACCCAACAATGTATATATTTCAGTTCCGCACAAGGCAATCACACAGCCAAAGCCCCGAAACATATACTAAACGTTATGTGCAAATTAAAACAGAAATACCAAGTCCAACGATAGACAGTAAGAAATTAATTAAATTAAGAAGTAAATTATGATAGAGAAAGCATTAGTATTTAGTGAAAATGAATTTGGAAAGATAGATGGGAAGGTGGCAAACGGACTTGTTCGGCACTCGGAACGATATGAAATTGTTGGTGTCATAGACAGCACAAAAGTAGATTTTGATGCAGGTGAATATCTCGATGGAATTAAGAATAATATTCCAATATTTAAAAGTATTGATGATGCCTTGAATAGTTTGAATTATGTTCCTGAAAATTTTATTTATGGCATTGCACTTCTTACATCATTTCTTAATAAAGGACAAAGAAATATAATATTAAGTGCCATTGAAAATAGGATGAATATTGTAAATGGTCTTCCGGAATATTTTACCGAAGATGATGAATTTGTTCAAAAAGCAAATGAGTATGGTGTTCGAATTTACGATATTAGGAAAGCTCCACCAAGAAATGAACTCCATATATTCTCAGGTCGTATTTTAGAAATTAGTACCCCGGTAATACTTGTAGCAGGAACAGATTGTGCCGTAGGGAAAAGAACGACTGCCCTATTATTTGTTGAATCTTTGAAAAAACAGGGGTTAAAAACAATTTTTGTAACAACAGGACAAACAGGTTTACTTCAAGGTGCGAAATATGGTATTGCTTTGGATGTTTTAACTTCTGGTTTTGCAACAGGAGAACTTGAAAATGCAATTGTGAATGCAGTTGCTACCGAACAACCTGATATAATTATAGTTGAAGGTCAAGGAGCTTTGAGTCATCCTGCATTTACATCATCAAGTGCAATTCTTAGAGGAGCACAGCCTAATGCCATAATTATTCAACATCCTCCAAAAAGAAAGAATCATTGTGATTATCCCAACATACCAATGCCAACATTAGAAAGTGAAATTAAGATTAATGAGCTGTTTTCAAAATCAAAAGTAATTGCCATTACACTTAATCACGAAGATATGACTGATGCTGAATTAGAAGACACAATAATAGAATATGAAGACAGATATAAACTACCGACTACGGATGTTTTAAAATATGGATGCGATAAGATAATTAAAAAGATATATGAAATATTCCCCGAAATACTAAAATGAGTGCAATTGATATTATAATGCCAAGAATAGAGATAGACTTAGGGAAAATTGCTCATAACACAAGAACACTGAAAGAACTTTATGGTTCAAAAGGTATTGATGTAATTGGCGTAACAAAAGTAGTTTGCGGAGACGCTACCATTGCAAAAGTTTTAGTAAAAAGTGGTATATCTATCCTTGCTGACTCAAGAATTGCTAATATTGTAAAAATACGTAATGCAGACATACATACACAATTTCTTCTGCTAAGAAGCCCTCTGAGCCTATCTGAATCAGTAGTTAAATATGCTGACATCAGTCTTAATTCTGAATTTTCAGTAATTAAAAAACTCTCAAAATATGCCCTAAAACAAGATACCACGCATAAAATAATATTAATGGTTGAGTTGGGTGATTTAAGAGAAGGTGTTATGCCATCGGATATAGAAAACACTGTTAAAAAGGTAATAAAGCTGAAAGGAATCAAACTTGCAGGTATCGGAACAAATTTAGCCTGTTTCGGGGGAATTAAACCCAATGATGAAAAAATGGGACATCTGTCTTCGCTTGCTAAAGATATTGAAAAGAAATTTGGCTTGGCATTAGAGTTTGTTTCCGGTGGAAATTCAGGTAATTACAATTGGTTTATGTCAACGAAAGATATTGGTAAAATTAATAATTTACGACTTGGAGAATCTATATTTTTGGGTTGTGAAACTCTTAACAGAAAACCTATTACCGGACTATTTACAGATGCATTTACTTTATTCGCAGAGGTTATTGAATCAAAAATAAAGCCGTCTTTACCTTATGGTGATGTTTATCAGGATGCATTTGGAAATATTCCGAAATTTATTGATCGGGGTTTAATTAAAAAGGCTATACTCGGGGTTGGATTACAAGATGTTTTAGTTTCAGGACTGACTCCTATGTTGGATATTGATATTCTTGGAGCGAGCAGTGACCATATTATCATTGATGCAAAACAATCAGAAATCAAAGTAGGAGATACTGTTGGTTTTAATCTCAATTACGGAGCTTTACTCTCAGCTATGACCTCACCTTATATAATTAAAATCTATAAATAATTTTATGACAGCAAAAGAATATTGCGAATTAGTTGAACGATTAGACCGCTTCCAAAAGCAACTTATTTCAACTGTAATCATTAAAGAGGATCATTCTCCGTTAATTAGCTTAAAAGATTCAAATTTTAATTTAGTGTTTGAGCTATCTTTCTTCAAGGGCTACAAATATATGGTTAGAGAAGCTATTTTTGAAAAAATAGGACGAATAAGCAAAATTCTGGATAAGCAAAATAAAAGATTAATCATCCGTTCCGTATGGAGAGGTTTTTCACATCAAAAACTTTTGCGGGACAGAAGAGTTAAGATTATAACAAAAAAACATCCCAATAAATCATTAAAGGAGATTAATAAAATAGTTTCATATTTTATTGCTCCGGAGGCGGAATCTATGCATTCAACCGGTGGGGCTGTGGATGCGTTAATCTATGATTTGAAGAAAGATTGTGTAATGGACTTTGGAAATAATGACGGTCTGTATTTAGAACTTAATAAAACCTGCTATCCATTTCATCCAGACATTACACCACAAGTGAGAAAAAACAGAGAACTTCTTATCAACCTCTTTGATAAAGAAGGTTTCGTAGTTGATCCTAAAGAGTATTGGCATTTTGATTATGGAAATGTTATTTGGGCAATAGAAAAAGACGAAAAATATGCTAAATATGGTATTATCAAAGCATAAATAAATTTCGAATTATAGAGGTAGTTAGCATTAGGGAAGATTCAAATGATATGATTTTAAACTTCACTTACTAAAGAATATGTGGCAATCTGTTAAGGGTTAAGTGGGTATTCCGGTTTGAACAGTGCCAGTGATTCCGGTTC
>PIVJ01000397.1 GCA_003353955.1 Bacteroidota bacterium
GAAAGATCATGAATATCCATATCTAGTTGTGAGCAAAAAGAAGCACAGGGAATTTGATAAAGCAGCATCGGTTGTTGTTAAAGATGATGATGAGTGTACTGTCAGAGTACAGAAAGTTCTTGACGAGGAAACTCAAGAGACCCTTCTATATTGCCACTCTACAATGCGGGAAAAGAAAGACCAGGCTATTAGTGATCGTTTTCTAAAACGGTTTGAAGAGGCTCTGGAAAAGCTAAATAGTGGTCTGCATAAAAAACAATGTCTCAAAAAATATACCAAGGTAATGGAGAAGATTGGTCGTCTAAGAGAAAAAAACTCTAGAATCTCCAAACAGTATACGATTACGGTCGAGAAAGACGATGTAAGTGGCAACGCTACAAAAATCATATGGCAACAGACGCAAGCACCGAACACGAAAGACACATATCCTGGAGTGTACTGTCTGCGGACAAGTCAGTCAGACTGGGATGAGTCCACCTTATGGAAAACATATACCACACTGACAGATCTGGAGGCTGTATTTCGTTCTCTGAAGTCTGAGCTTGGCTTACGTCCCATTCATCATCAGGTTACCGACAGAGTTACAGGACATTTGTTTATTACGGTGTTGGCGTACCATCTGGTTCACACGATACGATTCAAATTAAAGCAGGTAAATATCCATAGCAGTTGGTCAAGCTTGAGGAATCTTCTGTTTCCACAAAATCGGGTGACAGTATCCATGCGGTGTAAAAATGGTGAGACTGTCCATGTCAGGAAAAGCACACGCCCAGAGCAAAAACAGCAGGATATATATTCAGCCCTTGGATTGAGAAGTCATCCAGGCACTACGGTAAAGACGACATTATGAAGTTAGAAAGAAGAAGTAGTGCCATAAGCGCAAAGCCACCAGGCGTAACTTGTTGGTTTTACTACCATTTGTAATCTGCCCTCACAAAGTTGGGCTAACAAGTTCGGATGGATTCTGATCTTCCTTGCTGCCTCAGGAATAGCTAACCCCGCTCAATATTTAGCTTTATTACCTCTTCCTTGAATTCTTAGGAAATTTTCCTTCTTTTCACTTTCAACCGAACACCTCCTCCAACAATATAAATTCACTCTTACTGGTACTTTGGAAAATTAGTATTTTCGTCAATATCAGATAAGGGTAGATTCCTAGGCGTAAGAAAATATAACAAGATATTTGATCGAGGCGCATTTATCTGATATCATAAAAATATTACAATAATATACTACCGCTATTAGCAATTTTTAAAATTCATTTAATCACCACCCTCACAGGAGAGGTCCGTGAAGAAATATTCTGATATGACTATGGATGAGCTTGTCAGTGAACTGCAGCGGCTTCAGCCTCAGTCAATTGAA
>PIVJ01000125.1 GCA_003353955.1 Bacteroidota bacterium
AAAAATCTAAGACGACAGTTTTGAAGTTAACCGTTTTTACGTGCCTGCCATAGCATTACCAATGTTGTTATACCTTCAAATCCATACGATCAATTGCGCTGAAAAAAAAACTGCTTTCACTTTATATAATAGTATATATATATATATATATATATATATATTGGTAAAAATTTACATTAAATCTCCAGAAATCTGATTTCAAAGTTCGGGCAGCTTTGTAATTACTTACTGTTGCTTGATTTACAAATAATTTCCAGTCTTGCAAAGTTAAAAATTGTGCTATAATGTTCTTATCTTTTTCTTGTACATGTTTTGCCTGCCAAATCTTATAATCTTCAAATGAATCATATATAGGACCATAATCATTTGTTATTACTCCCAGTATTCTATTCCATGACAAGTTACCACGATGCAGAGATTCAATGGTTGACATGCTTTGCAAAAAAGTTGTTAAAATGTAGTAAACACGTATTAAAAACTTCATTCTAAATCATTTGGCACCGACAGGGACGATGATGCACCTTAACAACGAGAAAAAGGATGAGGATGAAGAAATCAATCCATTCACTGACAAAATGCAACTATCATTGGCCGCTGCATTTTCAACAAGTACCCAAGAAGATGTAGACAATAATATATCAAGGGCACATGAAGCGGCTAAAAAGAATATATCAAGCCAAATTCCATACCATGTAACCCAATTTGATTCATACATCAAAGATATGTATAACAAAAATAAAGATAAATTCTATAAAGCAACTAAATCAGTAGGAAAAATATTGAATGATAATGATAATAAAAATGATAATAATAATAATAAACAAGTTGATGATATCGATGAAGAGAAAACCCAAATGAAATGTATGGTTTCTTGTGTCACCACCGCGATTGTTGCAGATATAATGTTAAATGTATTAGATCCATTGGTATGTATATATATATATTAAAAATATAAGTGACAAATATATATATATATATATATATACAGGATATAGTGGAAAATTTAAGAAGTCGGCAAAATGCAATATCACAAAATTTATGTAAAGCCGACGAATATTTTCAACACATTTTGGAGAATGAATATAGTGAATTTACAGTAAATATTTTAGAATTTTTTATCTCAGTTAACTTACAATATGAGCCATCAGGACCAGAAATTGAACATATTATTCCGTCCTTTATATCTCAAGATGAAAGAGATTACATTAAAAATTCAATTAAAGCTATTACAAACGCAGTCGATGAAAAGATAGAAGAAGAAATTGCATCTTTTATTTATGATGCTCTTTTGGTGAATGCTGTTGACTATTTAAGTGTGATATTTTGGATTTGTAACGCACTCCGTGATAATATTAAAGAATATCCTGCTATTAATTATAAACGAAATCAGACTGCAACGACGAGAGAGTTTGTTGAAAAGGTAATTGTTGGATATTATTTGATGGTTGCATGGTTACCAAGGTTGCATAGTTTATTTCCATGTAAATCCATGAAAAAAGATATTTCCGAAAAAACAGAAAAAATTACAAAAGTAGTCAATCAGTTTATAATTTATTTAACTCCAGAAATTAACAGAAAAATAATAGAGTTAAATGACTTTGTAACTATTAACAGAAATTAACAGAAATTAACAGAAAATATGATCGATTTGTATTTATTATTGTATACCACTTAACCATTTTACAAAGTCAAAACAAACAATAATTTGTGATGACTAGCTCACTTCAAGAAAATCTTAATATCAGCGTTCTCATCCTAGCATATGAAAGAAGAGACAAATGAAGACTTGCATTTTAAAACCTCATTAAAATCATTTGTTTATTAAAGTTCAAACGGTGTTGTAAATACTTGTCAAAAAAAAAATTAAGATTTCAATTTTTTTGTTGGTTTCTTTGTCATTGCACTAAATGCTGAAAAATATCATCAAATGCCACATACCTCATCATAGCATCAAACAGATGAGAAAAAACATGATGTTGATGATGGATATGATGAATATTCATATAACATCTTCATCATCATCATCATCATCTTGATCAGCATCATCATCAGCATCATCATCATCATCATCTTGATCATCATCATCATCATCATCATCATCATCATCAGCATCATCATCATCATCATCATCATCATCATCATCATCATCATCATCATCATCATCATCATCATCATCAACATCATCATCATGAAAATAACGAGGTTGTTGGAGCGGGTGCATGCGCATAAACATGTTGTTCTTGTTGTTGTTGTTCATCATACTGACAATTTCGAGTGTATGGAAACGCTGGTGTAAATGGGGCTGGCCATGGCCTATTATTGCTGCGTGTTTGGTGATTTCGTGGTGGTGGTGTCCTGCTGGAATTTATATGCGGGTTAATAGCTGCTAATAGGGAGGGAACGCCTCCATGCGTGTCTGTTTCTGTGTCATCTTCGTCGCTGGTTTTCAGATCAATTTTTGTGTCACAGCAATCTAGTTTACAACAAAGCGAAAGAAATCATCTTGATTATCATCTTCATCATCTTGATGAATATTCAGATGAAATCGTTATGACGTCATCATCATCATTGTTAGTATGGTTATTTTGTCAATGGTGATTTGTTGTGCTTTTGTTAGATATGATGTTGCTTGTTTCTGGTTCACTAAACGTAGACTAATACTGCCTTAAAGATTACAAAATAAACGACAAGAGACAAAAATACCGAAAAAAAAAAAATCCGTAGCTTGTATCGTATTCATCTCTGTTTGCTCACTCACTCACTCACTCACTGTCTTTTTTTTCCTTTTCCTTTCCATCATCTTTTTTTTTTCCTTCTTGCTTTTGGGCTCCTGCCTCCTTATTCTTTTCTTTCTTTTTCTCACTCTCATTCTGTATCTCATTCTCTTTCTCTTTCTCATTCTCTTTCTCATCCCCATTCTCTTTCTCTTTCTCTTTCTCTTTATCATCCTCATTCTCTTTCTCTTTCACATCCTCATCCTCATTCTCTTTATCATTCTCTTTCACATCCTCATTCTCTTTAGCTTCAACTTTATCCCCTATGCGAGTCATAGTAGAGTCATCATTATCATTCTCATCCATCATATTATCCGTTGGTTGGTCATCATTATCATTCTCATTATCATCATCATTTTTTTTCTCTTGCATTGTAGCATCAGATAACACCACAACATCGCTATTTGTTGATGATTGCGATGATGATTGTGGTTTTGTTTTACAAAAAGATATTGGTTGTTTATCCGCGGCTTCATTACTAATAATTGTTCCCTCTGCATCGATCGTCTGCAACTTATGCGGATGTGGTAGTGGCTGCGGTCGACCTTTGACGTCATCGTTAGATGCAGTACAATGGCCATCTAAAAACCGGACATAATGAGCATAATGGGTTGGTAGCTCGGCTCCATCATCGAATGGGTGTTTAGGTGCCTTCATCAACATTTGCAACTGTTTGACTGGCTGTTCGGCACAGAGCCATCTCCAGTATCCCGGTGTCAGCGTTGTGTTTTGGTCATAGTCTCTATGCGCTCCATATAATACAAATGCCATAAAATCCCTCTGCGAGACATTTTGGGCTAACTGCTCACCGGGGATACATTCAATTACGGCATCGTCTTTGGACTCTGGATTGTGTAAACGATAATAGTGATCCTTTCGTGCATACTGATAAAT
Source organism: Bacteroidota bacterium (assembly GCA_003353955.1). GTDB lineage: Bacteria > Bacteroidota > Bacteroidia > Bacteroidales. The sequence continues at coordinate 3,669 of PIVJ01000125.1, forward strand.
CAACATTGAGAAACCTGTCGGTATGATTTTTCGTAAGTGGTTCCATAACATATTTTTGCGGACCTCTTTCTCGTTAAATCTAAAAGTCATCGGCTGGAAACGTTTTTTTGCTCCTTTACCGTGCGTGAAACCTGTGCCTGGGATCCATCGTTGCGGAAATTTACGTACATTGGCAATGAATCTATTTGCCAGCGCCTCGTACTTCCGCCTCGTTAAGAACTGTACACTGTCTCCTAATGACGATATTGCAATTAATGACTGCATTGTGTATGGTGAGTCCTCGACACCACTTATAAAGTGCGCAAATTTACCACTCTGATAGACGACTAATAGTTTGCCAACATCTTTGTTCTTGTCCGGCTGAATCTTTTCCCATATATCATTGAAACGGACACTACGTCCAATAAATCCAGACCAGGACTTATTAAATAGCTCACCCTCTTCGAAGAAACACAACACCGATCGTCTGGATGCAATGGCATGGTTCATTATCTCATCAATGGATGGCTCGTAGTATGAACCTTGTGGTGTCGGATGGTAGTCATCGCCACAGTCGTCGCCATAGTCATCGTCATAGTCATCGCTACAGTCATCGCCATAGTCATGGTCTCTCTCTGTGTCACTTTGCTTTCGCCCATCATCAGTATGACGACTCTGCTTCAATGGCAATCTCTCATTGCCGATACTCTTTGGGAGTGGGCGTCTTCGGTTATGCTTTCTTGGGGGTAAAGGAGGACTGCACCCTTTTTCTTGTTTTATGGTGAGATCAATAATCTGTCTACCCTGAGCCCCACCTCGCTGAAAGTTCGCAACCTGTTGTTGTAAGTCTGAGATCGTTTTTTGGTCTCTCTCTGTGATCTGATTGTGTAAATCCTGCACTATCCTCTCGAGCGCCCATTGTGAACGAGATTGACCGGGATAATAGTTTTGTTGTTGATGTTGTGGTCGAGTTTGCCATGCCGGTGGTGCGTTGTTATTGTTGTTGTTGTAGTTGTAGTTGTTAGGCGCAGGTTGTTGTTGTTGAGGATGCCATACGTGTGCAGGGCCATGCCGAGGCGCAGTGGGATGCTGAGGAGCATTATTATAAGGTTGTTGCTGAGGGACATTACTATTAAAAGGAGCCTGCTGAGGTGGGGGCGCCATGGAATAATGTTGTTGCTGAGGGACATTACTATACGGAGGCTGCTGAGGTACATTACTATACGGAGGCTGCTGAGGTACTTTGGTCCAAGGAGCTTCCGGAGGAAAATTAATATATGGCCGCTTATACGGATCGTCGGGATAACGAGGTTGTGGAGGCGCAGGTTGATTCACATTGTGAAACGGAGGGGGTGGTTCATCCAACTGATACATAAATGGCGCATTTAAGGGTCGTGCTCCTGGCGCTGGTGGTGCATTGGTGGCATTTACAGGCGGGTTACCAACTGATATAGGCGATGGAGCCTCTGTCTGCGTCTCTGTCTCCGTAACATTTTCTGCATTGCTTTTCATTTGATCTAATTTGACGAACTAATTTTTGTATAACCCAAATCTAGTTTGTTGCCAACGGCAATAAAGAATTTGGAGTCGAAAGTAGAATTAGTGAGTGAGTGAGTTAGTTAGTTTGTTAGTTACTTAGAGAAAACCTGTAAACATTTTTAATTTTGTAGCATATTTATTCGAAACACGAGAGGAAGAGTAACGACAGTTATGATGACATCGATAAGGATGATAATATATATAATGGTGTTTATGATGATCATGATCATGATCATCTTCATCTTCATCTTCATCTTCATCTTCATCTTCATCTTCATCTTCATCTTCATCTTCATCTTCATCTTCATCTTCATCTTCATCTTCATCTTCATCTTCATC
>PIVJ01000126.1 GCA_003353955.1 Bacteroidota bacterium
GGCAAGACATACTCTTTTGCAATTTTTGGCTTGTGAGTCGGCTATAGCGAATTGCAAATGTGTATGGCTTTCTGTTGTGCATTTCATTAAGCTACTTTTATATCATACAGATGTTTCTGAAACTCTATAAACAGTGAACTTATATTCTGAACATCTCCTAAAATTTCCATTGCATCCTCTAATGACTGATATTTTGTTTGAAGTAAGATTGGTAACTTCTCTTGGTCGAGTTCTGTTACGCCAGCTTCAACATATTTTGTAAGAACAAATTCTATAAACTCTTTTTGCTTGTCATTCAACAATGCAAAGATTGTGGCTTTTGCCCTTGTTGCTCTTTCTTCTCGTGTTATTGGTTTAAAGTCACTATTAAACACATATTCAAGAACGTCAAACAAATCACTTTTTTCGGCATTTATTAATTGTTGAAGCGTTTTCAACTCGTCTTTACCAAATCCCGCTTCATCCAATTTTTCGAGTAGAGTTTTTCTTGTTGTTGGATTACTCCATATTACTCGTAATTCTTCTTCGCTTTTAAAGAAGTTTGGTAATTCTCCAAACAGATTTTCTAAGAACTCTTGAGCCGAAATTGGTTTGCCGTCTGCACTCCAAAACGAAGTAGCAATCATATGCTGAATTTCTCTGTCTTTGCCGTCTTTCAGTTTTACTTTAACTTTTTTAGAGCAAACACAAGGTCTTTGTCCGCAGACCGAACAAGGCTCTGGTGGTTCCTTTTCACAAACACAAGGTCTTTCTCCGCAAACAGGACAAGGATTTGGTGGTGTTTTCTCGCAAATGCAAGGAATTTCACCACAAACGGCACAAGGTTCTTCAGATTGTGGTTCTCCGTCCCATTCTGGGTCTGAGAAACGCTGATAAGCATCTACAAAATCATAGATTGTAAAAAACTCTTTCCCATCAAAAAGGCGAGTACCACGACCTACAATTTGCTTAAATTCGATTATTTGATTTACAGGACGCATTAAGATAATATTGCGAATATTCCGAGCATCAACACCTGTTGATAGTTTTTGGGATGTAGTTAAAATTGTCGGAATTGTTTTTTCGTTGTCCTGAAATTCTCTTAAAAATTGTTCCCCAATTTCACCATCGTTTGCAGTTACACGAACACAATAATTTGGGTCTTTACTCTTTTTGTATTGGTTTACTAAATCACGAACAGCTGCTGCGTGAATTTGCGTGGCACAGAAAACAATCGCTTTTTCATTTTGATTGATTTCGTCCATAAATATTCGAACACGTTTAGCTTCTCGTTCCTTAATTTCAATTATTCTGTTAAAATCGGATTCTGTATAAAGTTTACCGTCTTCTATTTCGCCTTCAATAATATTATCATCGCTTGTGTAAATGTAATCGTCAAGCGTTGTTTTAATTCGTTTTACTTTAAACGGAGTTAGGAAGCCATCGTTTATACCTTCTTTAAGTGAATAAATGTAAACAGGGTCGCCAAAGTAACGATAGGTGTCCACATTATCTTTCCTTTTTGGTGTTGCGGTTAAACCCAATTGAACGGCTGGCTTAAAATATTCTAAAATACCTCTCCAGTTTCCTTCATCATTTGCACCACCTCTGTGACATTCGTCAATTATAATTAAGTCGAAGAAATCTTTTGGATACTGACCAAAATTAAAATCAGAAGTGTTGTATTCTGCTTTTGGTTCTGCTGCGATATTACTTTCAATTGCTTTTGATTTATTACCATTCTCGGTCATAAATGACTGAAAAATTGTAAAAAAGATACTGCCGTTTGTTGGCACTTTTCCTTTTTTCTTAATCTCTTTAGGCTTTATGCGAACCATTGCATCTTCGGGAAAAGCAGAGAATGAATTGAATGCTTGGTCTGCTAAAATGTTCCTATCAGCAAGAAACAATATGCGAGGTCGTCTTTTCCCATCTCTGTTTAAGTTCCAACGTGTTTGAAACAGTTTCCAAGCTATTTGAAAAGCAATTGCCGTTTTTCCTGTTCCTGTTGCGAGTGTTAACAGTATGCGGTCTTTGTTTTGTGCAATGGCTTCTAATGTATTCTTTACAGCAATTTCCTGATAATAGCGAGGTTGCCAAGTACCTGATTTATCTTCAAATGGAACCGATGAAAATTTTTCTCGCCAATCGTTTTGGTCGCTGTAAACTTCATTCCAAAGTTCATCTGGTGTTAGAAGATTATCAACGAGTTTTTCCTCGCCTGTTTTCATACAGATTTGATAAATTTTCTTTCCGTTGGTAGAATAAGTATAATCGAGTTTTAATTTTTCAGCATAAAGTTTTGCTTGTGCAACACCTTCGCCAACTTCTAACTCATCACTTTTTGCTTCAACAACAGCTAACTTAATTCCTTTATAAACTAAAATATAGTCGGCAATTAGTGGCTTTTTTCTTCCGCCACCAACTTGAATTCTACCGTCTGTAATTTTACAAACATTGCGTTCTCGTAGGATTTTAGAACCTTCGGTAACGCCCCAACCATTAGATTTTAGTTTTGGGTCAATTAATTCTGCTCTTGTTTCTGCTTCATTCATAGGGCAATCTCTTTTGTTCTTAATTCACCTGCAAATGCTTTTTGCAAAACACTTTTTTTCAATTCTTCTAAATCATCAATTTTCTGCTGATAAATAGTTTCTAACTTTTTGGTTTCTCCTGAAAGAGCATCAAGCTTTTGAACGATTTGTTTTTGTTCCTCAATTGATTCTGGGAAAGGAATTGGGAAAGCCCTTAAAGCTGTTAATCCTATAAACTCTTGAGCTCCTCCATTTGACATCAATTTTACATATTTCATAGCCAAAGGAGATTGTAAATAATAAAGCAAGAAGTGCTGATTAATATTCTCACTCTCTTTTATTAAACCAACATTCTTAATACTAAAAGTATCTTTAAGATTAACAATTGCCGACATACCTCTATTTGCTCCAATCATAGATATTATAATATCACCAAAAGTTACATTTGAACGTTTATAAAATTTTTGATGGTCAACTTCTGTAATAAATTTTGTATTCTCAATAGTAAAACCATCTGGTTTTATGTTTTTTTGCGTAACAAATGGAATACCTTCTTTTATATACTTGGGACTATCGTGTGTGCCGTCTTTAACCTCTGTAATTTCATTTAATAAGCTTTTCTCCCAATCATCGCCTTTGTTCTCAAACACGCCTTGCAAATAACTTTCAAAAAGTTCTTTGGCATTTTTAAGGTTTTGTTCGGCATTGGCTTTTGCTTTATCTATGGCTTCAAAAGCACGGTCGAGTATGGAAACTATGTATTTTTGTTCTTCAATAGAAGGTAACGGAATTTCAATATTTTTCAGAACTTTTACAGACGCAATATTTTTTATTGCAGCACCTTTTGAATATTTATTTATACTTTCTTGAAAATTCTCACTTTGCATCCATAATCTAAGGAAGACGTTATTCAAATTGTTTTTTGGAGATAATATCAATAGAGCTTGGTTAATGATACCTCTTTCTATTCCATCTGGAACAATAGCAATTTTCCCAATAGTTCCCGAGCAACTCATTATTAAGTCACCTGAATTCAATTCAAAGCGTTTCATTTCATTGAATTTGTCTTCATCAACAAAGTGCCTTACATTATCAAACCTGTCATAAATAGCGTGTTTCTGTTCATAAACAGCATATCCACTTTCTTTGAATATGCTCTTTTTTAAACTTCCACCAAATGGTCCTCTTACAAATTCACATACTTCGTCAAACTTTTTTATTTCCCAACCTTCTCTCATAACATCTCCGAAATTGAGTTAAGAATAGTTGCACTTTCTTTATCCAAATCAGCTATATTCTTTAATATTTCTTTTGGCTTACGCAAAGGCTCTTCTTCGGGCGTGTTTGGGTTTTTAACACTTAGGTCGAAAGTGGTTTGGTCAATGTCTTTTATATTTACTGTCCAAGAGTTTTCACTTTCGGCTTGTGTCTTTTGCAATTTTACAAATTCAGCTAAGTCTTTTTCGTTAAGTGGATTTGTTTTTCCAAGATTACGGTCTAAGTTCAGTTGGTAAAACCAAGTCTTTTGCGTTTTCTTTCCTTTTTCAAAAAACAAAACAACGGTTTTTACACCTGCACCAGTAAATGTTCCTCCAGGTAAATCTAAAACAGTGTGTAAATTACAATTTTCCAAAAGTTCTTTTCGCAAACTTGCATCTGCACTACCTGCTGCACCATTACTTAAAAAAGTGTTTTTAATAACAATACCTGCTTGTCCGCCTGCTTTTAATATTTTAATGAAGTGCTGTAAAAACAGACTTGCTGTTTCTCCTGTTTTTATTGGGAAGTTTTGTTGAACTTCAGCACGTTCTTTTCCTCCAAATGGCGGATTTGCCAAAATAATCTTGTAACGGTCTTTTTCTTGTATGTCAGCCAAGTTTTCAGCAAGCGTATTGGTATGAATAATATTCGGAGCTTCTACACCGTGTAGAATCATATTCATAATGCCAATAATGTAAGCAAGCGATTTTTTCTCTTTACCGTAGAAAGTCTTTTTTTGTAAGGTTTCTACCTCTGTAGTTGATAATCCTTTTTTGTTGAGATATTCGAATGCTTCAACCAAGAATCCCGCTGAACCAACCGCACCGTCATAAATGGTATCACCAATTTTAGGATTTACCACTTTTACGATGGTTTTAATCAACGGACGTGGGGTGTAATACTCTCCACCGTTTCGCCCTGCATTACCCATATTTTTGATTTTACCTTCGTAAAGATGGCTCATTTCGTGCTTTTCAGCGTGGGTTCTAAATCGCAGTTCATCAATTAGGTTTGCAACTTCTCGTAAATTGTAACCACTTTGAATTCGGTTTTTCAGTTCGCTAAAAATCTCGCCAACCTTGTATTCTATTGTATCAGCACTTACAGCATCTGTTTTAAACTTTTTGAGGTATGGAAACAATTCACCATTTACAAAGTCTACAAGGTCGTCCCCAGTCAAAGCATTGTGGTCTATTTTTCCGTTTTCAAGTTTGGGTGCTGCCCAAGTTGTCCAGCTAAATTTTGGTTCAGCTATCTTCTCATAAGTCTTTCCCGATAAAAGTGCAGCCGTTTCTTTGTCCTTTTCTAAATCGTCAAGATATTTCAGAAACAGCACCCACGAAGTTTGCTCCACATAATCCAATTCACTCCCGCAACCTGCATCTTTGTGCAGTATATCGTCTATATTTTTAAATACTTGTTCGAACATTCTTTTCTATTTATTTTATTCAATCTACAAATGTAACTCTTTACGGTGCGGTGGCAAGAAATAGCTCTTTTGCTTTTTCAACCTTGAATTGTGTGTTGGCGAAAAACAAATGTGCTATTTGTGCGAGGGCTTTTATTCCGTGTTACTCTTGTAGCAAATTTTCATATTCTCGGTCTCTTTTTTCAGCTTGTTGGTAACAACTGTATAACCACATTGTAGTTATATCGTATATAGCTACAAGTTAATATTTCTTATTAAACTATCAAGCGGACTTGCAATTTTATTATTATTTATTTCAATTGTTTTGGGTGAACTGTGTC
>PIVJ01000398.1 GCA_003353955.1 Bacteroidota bacterium
GAGAAGAACACTCTTGCTCGATTAATGGGCCATTCAAGAAATTGCCAGAGCCTCTACATGCGTATAGACGCACCCAGGGACGACGATGAAGAGAAAGAAGACACGGGTTAGTAATCAACAGCGACGAAAGGAAGAGAAGTCAGTTTCGCATAGAGCATTAAAAGTGCTTGGTTTCGGTTCTAGAACGATTACCGAGGCTTTAAAATCAGAATGAATCGAGCACTCGTCTTATAAATAGTATGGCGTTAACGGATCTTGTATTTTCTTTTCCTTAATTTTTTTGAAATAAGCGATAAGACGCTTTTTGTGTTGAACGGATGTAATGTGAGCTATGTTGCGGACTTGGTTACTTCCGCACAGTCCACACATCGGGTTAAACTTAAAAATTAGTATATACTATAGGAGATCTAAAATGGGAATTAAAATAGTAATTGTGAATTATAAGTTTGGTGATAGAATCTGTGTCACATTCGACTCATTACAATATAAACGGCGATGTAAAAGTTTCAGGATTGATGAACGAAGTGAAGCTCTGGATTTCGCTAATTCACTGGCGGATAGGTACATTACTGGAATCGATGAAAGTCTGCATGATTATGCATACGATAATAATCATGCAATTTTGAAGAAATATTTCTCTTTCGCATGACTTCGATTTCATACGTATCGGTGTGGGTATTGTGAGCGAGTTTTGGGTCCTCAAAAAAAAAGCTAAGTGCTCTTCTTTGGATTTCTGTGGTTTCTTTGGATTTAGTTACGTCGACGTTTGAAATCTTCTATTTTCTTCCGAAGTTTTTTCTTTAGTTCTTTCTTTCGTTCTTTCTTTGCGAAAAACTCAAACATGTCCTCTAGGCCTGCTCCTGGGCCTTCGTGTGGGGGTCCGTTTTTATACGTGCAGGTATACCACCCGTTCGGTTGTTTGACGATAGTGGCTGACATATTTGCTACTTTCTTATGGTAGTATTAGAACGTATCTTTAGAACGTTTTTCGGGAGATGTTTATTCTATTCTTCTTCTTCTCTCTCTTCTCGCATAACTTCGACTAGTTGTTCAATGATATCTTGTCTTTCTTTTTCTGGTTTCTCAATAGTGTAGTAACGGATCATACGAGCTTCCTGCAACTTCGCTTTATTCTTTTCGTAATACCGTTTATTGATCTCCTTAATTTTTTCTGGGTTATTAGCTCTATACTTCTTTTGGGAAGCATAGGGGACTGTCGGGGTTGCTGCTCTTCGGGGCATTTCGTTAAGTTATAGTATGTATGTTATTTTATGTTTAGAATATAATTATAATTAATTAATTTTTTGAGATTACTCCGATTTTTATTCTAAAGATTATGTTAAGATAG
>PIVJ01000399.1 GCA_003353955.1 Bacteroidota bacterium
TGGTCTGACTTTGAGCCTGTCTACAGTTAAAACATGCCTTTATGCCCGGTCGAGTTGCCTGTCTTGCGGAAGTTTGATACCTCATTGAACCAAATGACCGATAAAAAACACTTTCTACCGGTAAATCTTAATTAAATAAGGTTTTTACCCAGCAAATTCGAAAAAGTGACACCTCTATTTTTCGTTTTCGCCAATAATTCTTCATTTAAGGCATGACTCGAGTCCAGACATTATGCAATTGATGCACCATGACCTAGGCAGCGGGAAAGATCATTCCTTTTGGAGTTAGGTCAAGACACTTCCTTGCTATGGATGTGCGCATGCCCGAGTGAAAAGGTCTAATTCTGAGAATTTAACATGAGTAGGGTAATTTTTAACATTATATTGCATAAGCTGACTAGCAAGCAATTACACTATGTCAATATGTCTGCTTAAGTACTCTTAATAACCCCAATAATGCCAACATTGTCTTTGTCCGCTTTCCTGGCCTTGATGCGTAATGCAATCACATGAAGACACCTGCCACGCCATCTATCGACGATTGGCGGTGTCCTCATGAGAATGCATTGCAGAAAAACGACACGAAATGCGAAAAAGACAAAGTTGGAGTTATTGGGGTTATTATAAATACTTAAGCCAAAATATTGACATAGTGTAATTATTTGCTGATACGCTTATGTAATGTTACTACTAAAATGCCCCTGGCTATGTTGATTTCTCAGAATTAGACCTTTTCACTCGGGCATGCGCACATCCATAGCAAGAAAGTGTATTGTCCTAACTCCAAAAGGAATGATTTTTCCTGCTGCCTAGGTCACGGTGCATCAATTGCATAATGTCTGGACTCGAGTAATGCCTTAAATGAAGAATTATTAGCGAAAACGAAATATTGAGGTGTCATTTTTTCGAATTTGCAGGGTAAAAACATTATTAAATTAATATTTACCGGTAGAAAGTGTTTTTTATCGGTCATTTGGTTCAATGAGGTATCAAACCTCTGCAAGACAGGCAACTCGACCGGGCATAAAGGCATGTTTTAACTGTAGACAGGCTCAAAGTCAGACCATAAAATTGCATTTTCCAGGTCACGTGACCGAATTCCAAAAACAACAGGCGTCCTATGATGACCCTATCAAGTGCCCGTGATCATTGATGCAAAGGGAGTTGCTAGTAAGGGGTTACCTACGGCCCCAGTTCCAAAAATCTGAAAGTGGACAAGTTTTTTGGGACACCCTGTAGTTTGCAGTTCCCTTCGAATTCTTTGTCCCAGAAGTGACATTTGTCAATCATTGAATGTCAAACACTGTCAATATTGTGCTCACATATACGTTTCCAGTTATCATAT
>PIVJ01000400.1 GCA_003353955.1 Bacteroidota bacterium
CTCAAAACCCAAGTAGTTTTGCCCTTATCGATTGGGCAAACGGCCCCTATTTTATAAGAACAAGTATTAATGGCGTGGAATTCGGAACCAGCCAGTTGATGAGTGTCCCTTATGCCCTGCATACGAAGACCGCAGAAAACTACAATGAAACTGATCCCTTATTTTCTGCATCTCCTTTTATAACTCTTACACAAGAGGATATCGACAACTGGACCAGCAAATTAGATAAAGAGCTCGACCCTGTATTTTCAGCCTCCATCGCAGAAGGAATAACAGCTGATGATACAACAAGATGGAACAAGCTGACCGTAACCACAACAGGTACTACTAATTTAGCAGGAGTTTCAGCTGTTAGCACAGATACCCTAAAATCCATTTATACTATGACACTGGATATTGATGTTTTGTTTGAGGGAGGCACTGGATATGTTATACTTACAAATAAGGGACAATTAATTGCAACTGGAAAAGGAGGAGACTCGACTAATAGCGCTATTGGATTTGAGGCTCTTAATGCTAACACAGAAGGAGGGAATAACACCGCAACTGGATACCGGGCCTTATCTTCCAATATGACAGGAAATAAGAATACAGCTCTGGGAAGTCAAGCTGGCTATGAAGCATTAGGATCAGGCAATGTATTTCTGGGTCATCAAGCCGGAAAGAATGAAACCGGAGATAATAAGTTATATATCGATAACTCAGACACAACTGCTCCGCTAATTTATGGAGATTTCGCAGCAGACTCATTGCGTATAAACGGAGACTTAAAAGTTTCAGGAACCCTTAAAATTGAAGGTGGAAACCCGCAAGAAGGTTACGTATTAACCTCTGATGCAAGTGGCTTGGCAAGCTGGAGAAATTCAGATTCCGTAAATCATGCCATTCATTCTGATACCGCTCAATATGCGCTATTCGCAGATTCCGTAAATCACGCCATCCAGTCTGATACCGCTCAATATGCGCTACTGGCAGATTCCGCAGTCTTAGCAGATCATGCAGTCCATGCTGATACGGCACAATATGCACTATTAGTAGATTCCGCAGTCTTAGCAGATCATGCCATCCATGCTGATACGGCACAATATGCGCTACTGGCAGATTCCGCAGTCTTAGCAGATCACGCAGTCCATGCTGACACGGCACAATATGCGCTACTGGCAGATTCCGCAGTCTTAGCAGATCACGCAGTCCATGCTGATACGGCACAATATGCACTATTAGTAGATTCCGCAGTCTTAGCAGATCACGCAGTCCATGCTGATACGGCACAATATGCACTATTAGTAGATTCCGCAGTCTTAGCAGATCATGCAGTCCATGCTGATACGGCACAATATGCGCT
>PIVJ01000401.1 GCA_003353955.1 Bacteroidota bacterium
TAAAAAACAAGTGAAAAACTTTTGGGAGTGTTTATAATCAAGGGATCCAAGTAAATTAATTGCTAGTTTTTCCCGTAACAAATTGTATCATATTCAAAAATGAAATTTTCCAAAATAAACCCGTTGTTGAATGAATCAAAAATTTTTTCAGACCTTTTAACAGAAAGTTTATTTGACTAAATTTTAGATAACACTCTCCTGTAAAGATCCTGAATTGCTTGCTAAAATGTTTAATATTTGGCATTTTAACAAAATTTCGTTTTGTTGCGATTCAACTTTTCTAGACGCCAAGGAGCCAGAAAAAGTAGTTTTGAATCTGCTCATCATAGTTTCAGCTCTATTGCGCCCCCAATAACCGTTTTTGTTTGCCCAGGCATAAAGTCCTTTGTTTCGATATCTTTCTATGTGTTCGTTGCGTCTCAAGATGTGTGCCTCGGTAGAGTTTATCTCGGGAGCCGCATTACCTCTTGGTAAAGCAATCAAGTCAATTCCCTTGGTTAAGCTCTTTTTATATACTTGAAGTGTATCATAAGCTCCATCTGCTAAGATCTTGTTTGTTTGTTCTGGCAACTCATCTACCAATTGATCAAACACCTCACAATCATGCACGTCGTCGGCTGTAGATTCTACCCCAACAATACGCATGTTCTCATTATCAACCGCTAGATGTAATTTAACCCATTGACGCCTATCACTTTGATTGTGCTTCTTTCTGTTCCATTCCCCCTGACCATGGATCTTGAGTCCGGTGGAATCAATACTAACTACACGGCCAGCTTTATCTTTGGTTGCTGGTGGCAGTTTAATATTCATTGTTTTTATTTTTATACTCAGCGTTGAATAATCTGGAACCTCCAAATTTAAATTCATCATAGCCATTAAGCTTTTGGCAAAACCCTCCATTGACCGCAATGGTTGATGAAAAACAAATTTTAGTGATAACAAAGCGGTAAAAGCTTCGTCTGTATACTTTGGTTGGCCACCTCTTTTTCTTGGTGTGTTTTTATCGTATTTTATTGTCCAATTGTCCGCAAAATCTTTGCTAACGAAAATTGTTAAATAACCTCGACTTACTAGATGAGCGTTATAAGCCGCCCAATCTCTTTTTGTTTTCTGTTTATGCTTTCTCATTACAAATACCTTATATAATAATTGTGTGATTTATTATATCAGGGCTATTTCAGAAGTCTTGAAAATTTGTGATCCTGGATTCATTCAACAACGGGGCCTTTATCCTATCTCTTACGCGACCCTCTCGCTCTTTTTTGTGGCGCTTCTCTAATTCTGCTTTCTCTGTCTTTGATAATTTTATTTCCATAACCGCTCTTTAAGCTCTTTTCTAAAA
>PIVJ01000127.1 GCA_003353955.1 Bacteroidota bacterium
ATAGTTTTAATAGTCCATATAGTCCAGCCGTTTCGTGAAAATTTCGTGCACTTTATGGTAAAAGCATGAAATTTTGCACAAAGAAAGCTTTTTGTATGCTGATTGTATGCAGATATGGGGCCAATCAAATTTGTCTCAAGATGGCTGCCATTTTGAATAAATCCAAAATGGCCGCCAAATGCCCACAATATTGTTATATCCTTGCCAAATAGCTTTGCTTAAGGTCACACAGAGACTTCCTACATACATATATAAGACCAAATTAAATTTTATGCAAGTATTCCATTGGTAACATTTTTTTCAGCAACTCTTATCATGGCAGCCATCTTGAATTTCAAAATGGCTGCCAATTTAGAATTAGTTGCTCATATCTTGCCTTCCAGAAGACCTAGAAGCTTGATTTTGGTGTCTAAATCTATGTTTTAGAGGTCAAGGAATGCATTTTTGTCACTATAAATTCCTTTGGTGCCTTACCTTTCATAGCAGCCATCTTGAATTTCAAAATGGCTGACAGATTAAAATTAGTCGCTCATATTTTGTCTTCTGGATAATTTGGAGACTTGATTTTGGTGTCTAAATTTATGTTTTTGAAGTCATGGAATTCAACTTTTTCACAATAAAATAATTGGGTGCATTACCTATCACAGCAGTCATCTTGATTTTGCAATATGGCTGCCCAATAACCAATATTTGAATATATCTTGGCTTCCAGATGACATAGAACATCAATTGTCTGCAGTTGTGTTTTAGAGGTTAAGCCATTTTCTACTATGAAAACATTTAATGCATTAACATTTTTGATAGAAATGTTGATTTTCAAAGCTACCAGACAAGCAATATTTGCTGATATCTCAGCTTCTGACTGATATTTTAAATACCTTGGTCATATTTCAAAAATGTAATTATGATACATAGTCTAATAAATAATGTATAAATATCTGTAAAATAAAGTAGAAGATAGTCTTAAAGTTCTATATTGGGAGTTTGTTATCATAAATCAGTCAATCTTTAAATCATCTGTGACTAATTCCTTGATTCACCATGATTATGGTGATTCTGCTGAGCAGCATGCGGCAAAATTCCTCACCCATCAATGATGCAACTGTAGGCTCACTCTCAACATGATTACCATGAATCTGGTAGGGTTTTCTGCTAATCTGAATTCTTTCAATGTTCTGGTCATTTTCTTGGTCAGTTTGTTCAATGTGAGCTTGGCCTGTGTTGGTTGGATGGATGTGGTTTGAGGTGATGGGGTCTTGTGGTTTTCCTGTTCCTGGGGATCATGTTTCTTGGGGGTGAGGGTGGTGCACATCACAGGCCTTGAACCACTGGTGTCAATGGGATTCGGTTTGATTTTTGAGTACTGGTGCCCCTTGATGCTCGGTGCTGCTGGCCCCATGGTCTGGCGGGAGGTTTGATCCCTGGGAGGGAAGGCAGTGACCAGTGGCTTTCAATGTGGTTGCAGCTTGACTGCTGATTTGAGCATTGTCATTTTTGAATTCATGTGTCTGGTTGATAATGTTGGGGCACTGTTGTTTCCACCTTTGGACACAGGAAAGCTTATGTTGTGCTTTTTTGCTTTATTGATGGGCTGATGGTATTTTGGATCTACAGTTGTGGGCTACATTCTCATGAACTTGTGGCATGGTGTATGACAACTGAGATTTGAGTTCAGGATGTGGTGGATCAATGATTGCTGCTTTGATTATTTTGTATGTGTGTATTAAACAGCAGTCACCACTTGCTTCACAATTGCACAGCTATGTACACTCTATGTTGATTGCTTTGCAAGGACACCTTCCTGAACTCCAGGTGACCTCACAGTTACACCAAATCAGTTCTACTCCAGCCTCTGGTGCAGCTTGCACTTCTGATAAGGACTGGTACATAGGTGTTGTCATCTTTAGCCCAACCTAACTTACATGGATCAGGTATGATAGGTGACATTTGCCTGGAGATTTGCTTTCAAGGTATGTTGCTTCCATGACTAGCAGTTGGTAGTAGTTTATCCACCACTTGGCTAGGAGATCAATTCTTGGACTTCTCTATCTTACGGCAGAAGCATCACTGAAAGACAATAGCTTAGGGCTGAGCAGCATGCAGCAAAATTCCCCACCCATCAATGGCCACAGCTGTAGGCTCACTCCCAATGGCAGGATCACAATTGGACTTTCTAATTGCAAACAGTCTTGAGAAGAGTGAGGTTGTTGCTTTCAGTTGATACTCTTTTGTTTGGCTTTTGAGCACTGTTTCTTGCACAGGTCATCCCAGTTTAGATTTCACTCTTGTCATAAGGTTCCACAAGTTGCCTTGACCAGAGATATGCTGCCACGTGAATACTGTAGCATTTTGTCCAGATACCTCCATGTTGAGAATACTAGCTTGAGCTTCATCTCATGAAGTTATGTAGTTCTCATCAGTGAACAACCCATGTGGTTGAATTACAACTTTCAATGCAATGCTGTTTTTCCATGCCATGTATCTCTGGTGGTTGAGAACTGATGGTGATGTTGTTGAGTGCCTACACTCATTTCTTGTAAAATAATTATAAAAAAAATAATCACGTATTGTGTCTCCATGATGATGACCAAGTACATGTGCTGCCAGGCAATACATGAGGAGTGTTGCTGGTTTATTTGTGATGTACCACAAAGTCCTCCTTCTCCTTTCAGATTTTTTTGTCATGTTCCTGTGCTTGGTCCACACCAATGGTTGTGATGGGGGTTTCTCTCTTTGTTACATCAAACTCTCCAGCCAGTAATCTGTGCCATACATCTGGGCCATCTTTTTCAGCTGTATATGTACATGCTGTTAACTCATTATATGCAAAGAAATAAGTAGCTGGAATTTGTAGAGAGGTCAAATACAAAAAAAGATTTGTGTGCTTCATAGAGTGATGGATGTTAAGCAGAACTAACACCTGCTGTATATACATTCAGACCCATATATACATATGGTAGGTTAAAGTCTTCTTGTAGTTGCACCTCAAGGTTCATACTCTCAATCTGAATCATCAGTGCCTGGTGGGCATCACTGTTGGAAGTTTTCCTGGCTTCTTCATCTGGGTTGTTGAAGGTTTCTCTGACTGTTTGTTCATGTTTTTTTTCTAAATGATCACTCAATGTCAGATGCTCCTTGAAAAATTCTTTAAACCACACCAGGCAATACTTCCAATGTCATTTCATAACATTCCATGAAGCAGTTATAGTGACTGCCATCAATGATTTGATTGACCACATCTAGCCTCTTCTTCTTCTTCTTCTTCATTTAATTGGACGCCCTCCTTTAGGAGGATTATGCCAATGCTCATTTCTGAGCTTCTGAGCCCACATAGTTTGACTGTTTTGTCTAGACATCTGATTGTATGCAATGCACCAGGAAGTTGCCACCAATTTCCTTTGTATTTCTTATCCAGTTACCATACCCAGGTAGTCAACTTGAGAGCTCTTTTGTAGATGTCAATATCAAATGTGACCCCAACTTTACCATTGTTCTCAGGTCATGACATCTGGTTCAGCTATTTCATATTCTCTAAAACTGTTACAAGTGTAGTTCACTGATGCGCAGGAGCATTGATGATTTACTGATTGGAAGGGAATGACTGTGGTCAACTGGATAGTGTTCACCATGAGCTGCATCCACCTGAGAGTTGTTTCACACTACACTGACACTAGTTGTGTCCACTTACTCAATTCCTCTACTGGGCCCAAGACCTGCTCAGGGATTGCATCACTGTTTTCCTGGGTCCTATCATTCTCTTGTGTAAGTTCAATGACTCCTGACCCATTATGTCACAATAAAATTATTAGACAAGGGAGATGTTTTAAATTCTTAAAATGAACAAAAATAATTTGCATCCAGTAATTTAGAAATAAAACTGTTTCATTCAAATTAATATGCTGAATAATCTACTTGGAATCTACTTGTACTCTAGAATTATGGCTCCACCATCCAAGCTAGAAGCAATGGCATAAATGTGTTAACTGGTAGCCATTTTTTAAATTTGAAAATGGCTCAAACTGCAACTGAAACAGTAAAAATAATTTAATATTTGAAATTACTGGTCTTGAAATGTACAGACAGAGACAAACAGAACAACTATGTAGTATTGCAAAAGGAATAAAATATATATTACCAAATATCAAACAAATGTCAGCCATTTTGAAAAAAAAAAGATGGCTGCTGTGAAAAATAATGACTCAAGTGACTTTATAGTGACATATTTAAATTCCTTGACCTCAAAAACATAGATTTAGACACCAAAATCAAGCTTCTAAGTCATCTAGAAGCCAAGATATGAGTATGCAAACCTAGTTTGGTGGCCATGTTGAAATCCAAGATGGACGCCATGATAGAGTTGTCACAAAATAATTTACCAATGGAATTCTCATTTAGGAAGGTCTAGGCATGGTTAAAAACAAAGTTTCACCAACTTGAACAAAAATACTGCAATCATCAAAAAGTTACTTAATGGCCCAGACTATATGGCGGCCATCTTGGAAAATGGCGGCCATCTTGGTCAATTTTCAGTTGGCCCTATATCACAAATTGATCAGTGGGTCAAGGCTTATAACAGGGCCAACTTTCATGCTTTTACCAAAAAGTGCACGAAAAC
Source organism: Bacteroidota bacterium (assembly GCA_003353955.1). GTDB lineage: Bacteria > Bacteroidota > Bacteroidia > Bacteroidales. The sequence goes on from PIVJ01000127.1 coordinate 4,616, forward strand.
ACCCAAAATCTTCACGAAACGGCTGGACTAATAGGCTGGGCGGTAGAGTGCTCACGAAGTCAAAAATCGCCAAAAAATCAGTAATTTTTGCGCCAGAATGCACCTAAAAATTTGAGCAGCACTCCGAAAAGTTATACAGTTCTTGTACTATCCATAGAGAACAATTGTGCAAGGCCTGGGGTCAATCCGGGCAATAGCCTGGGCGGTAGAGTGCTCACGAAGTCAAAATCGCCAAAAAATCAGTCATTTTTGCGCCAGAATGCACCTAAAAATTTGAGCAGCACTCCGAAAAGTTATACAGTTCTTGTACTATCCATAAAGAACAATTGTGCAAGGTCGGGGATCAATCCGGGCAATAGCCTGGGCGGTAGAGTGCTCACGAAGTCAAAATTGCCAAAAAATCAGTCATTTTTGCGCCAAAATGCACCAAAAAATTTGAGCAGCACTCCGAAAAGTTATACAGTTCTTGTACTATCCATAAAGAACAATTGTGCAAGGTTTGGGATCAATCCGGGCAATAGCCTAGGCGGTAGAGTGCTCACGAGTTGCATTTAATAACGCCGCCGCCGCCGCCGCCGTAGTAGGTCATTGTGACCTTTGGCCTCAATCTATCAAAAATCCCAGTTTGGGCACTTCTAGACATAACAGAATCATTCTCTTGCCAGTCGTGTCTTGTTGTACATTCCCTCTTGTTAGAGGCCACAACATTAATGCCAGTGCAAGCAGTACTAAGTACACCATCCCCGTCAGTATTAATGTTGGAAATAACAATGCCAAATTTTTGGACTTCATTCACGCTCTCCTGGCGATTTGCAATC
>PIVJ01000402.1 GCA_003353955.1 Bacteroidota bacterium
TTCATGAAGATGGAATCGCTAGTAATCGCTGGTCAGCTATACAGCGGTGAATCCGTTCCCGGGCCTTGTACACACCGCCCGTCACACCATGGAAATTGATTATACCTAAAATCATTCTTATAACAAGTTTTTTTAATTATTTGTAAAAAAGGTGCCTAAGGTAGAGTTAATAACTAGGGTGAAGTCGTAACAAGGTAGCCGTACGGGAACGTGCGGCTGGAAAACCTCCTATAATTAAATATAATAGGGAAATGGTTGATAATTTTATTTGAAGGGCTATTAGCTCAGAGGTTTAGAGCACACCCCTGATAAGGGTGAGGTCCCTGGTTCAAATCCAGGATAGCCCAGCTGGGGGTATAGCTTAGTTGGTAGAGTGTTGCCTTTGCAAGGCAAAAGTCAGCGGTTCAAATCCGCTTACCTCCAGAAAAATTATGATTTTTTTAAGTTAAGTTAACTTTAAATTTTAAGAAAAAAAGGGCTTACGAAGGATGCCTTGGCATTCAGAGGCGATGAAGGACGTGGTTACCGACGAAACGCTTCGGGAAGCTGGAAACAAGCTATGATCCGGAGATTTCCGAATGAGGCAACTCTTTAAAACTTTTTATTGAATTTATAAATAAAAAAGAGCGAACTTGGTGAATTGAAACATCTTAGTAGCCAAAGGAAAAGAAAGTAAAAAACGATTCCCTTAGTAGCGGCGAGCGAAAAGGGATAAGCCTAAATTCCTTTTTTTATAAAAGGAAGGTTGTGGGACAATATTTAATTAAAAAATAATATTTTTAAAGTTAGAGGAATTAGTTGGAATACTAAATCATAGAAAGTGAAAGTCTTGTACTCGAAAACCTAATAAAATATTTATTGTATCCCAAGTAGCATAGGGCACGTGAAATCCTGTGTGAATCCACGAGGACCACCTCGTAAGGCTAAATACTACTGAATGACCGATAGTGAAAAAGTACCGTGAGGGAAAGGTGAAAAGAACCCCGAAAGGGGAGTGAAATAGTTCCTGAAATCGTAAGCCTACAAACAGTAGGAGAACAACTTTAAATGTTTAACTGCGTGCCTGTTGAAGAATGAGCCGACGACTTGTAATTAATGGCAGGTTAAAATATTATATATTGTAGCCTTAGTGAAAGCGAACTTAAATAAAGTATTAGTCATTGATTACAGACCCGAACCCGAGTGATCTATCCATGACCAGGATGAAGCTTAAGTAATATTAAGTGGAGGTCCGAACCGACTGATGTTGAAAAATCAGCGGATGAGTTGTGGATAGGGGTGAAATGCCAATCGAACTCGGAGCTAGCTGGTTCTCCCCGAAATGTGTTTAGGCGCAG
>PIVJ01000403.1 GCA_003353955.1 Bacteroidota bacterium
TGATCATAAACAGTTGAAGTTCCAGCTGGTACTAATACACCTTCAATTGAATTAACTCCATTGATTGCTCCACGAGTAGATGCATCATTTAAGTATTTCCAATCTGTTTTGTAAAAGTCATAAGATCCTCTACGGAATCCACTGAATCCTAAGTTAAGTGCCATTTCAGAAGAGTTTTCAAACAATCCGTAAGCAACACCACCAGAAATTCCACTAGAAATAGCAGCTAGCATATCATCAAAGTCTAAAGAAGTTTGACGTTGTAAGAACAACATGTTTTCTTCGATAGCTCCTTGAGTATCTAAGTTTTTAAGGATAGCATCAAATTCAGTTAATCCTTGAGCAGCTGTAAAACCAGTTTCTACATTTCCTCTAGCTTGAATAGCAGCAAATAAACCTTGCGTTCCAGGTTGAAGTAAATTTTGATTTGCTCCAGCTCCTGCGTTTTGGTTTAATTCCCCTTCTACCATTGCCATTTCTAGGTAATCTTCAAAACGTAAACGTGTTTCAGACTCAGCTTTTAAATACCAAAGGTATCCATCAGTTCCGTCTTCAGTTGCTACATTTACCCATCCGATCTGTGCAGTATCTGATCCAGATACAACATACTGATCTCTAATGATAATTGGTGAGTTTGAAAACTGCGTTAATACAGGTTCAACACTTACTCTAACATTAGAATTTCCAGCTCCACCGGCAACCATTGATGTTCCTTTAGAATAATCAGATCCGTAAACGAATATTTTTAAACCAGCAGGTGCTCCAAAAGTTGCTCCTAATGTTAATCCGCTATAAAGCTGAACTGTTAAAGCTCCTGTTCCCGCAGCAGCTCCTGAAGCTGTAACGATACCTTTCGCTTCTATACCAGTTGCTGGATCAAGAATAACAATAGTATCATTAATAGATATTACATTAATTATTCCAGCAGCAACAGGTATTAATAAACCAGTCCCAGCACCGCCACCAGTAACAGTAACGTTGTCGTATGATATGTGCAAACGGTTTTGTTCAGACCAAATTACTTGATCAGATGTCATTGGCATTTCAGCACCGACCATTTTTAAGAATCCAGATAACGTACGGTTTCCGTAACGCTCTACTTCTGCTTCATAAATTTCTGGTAAATATTGCTGAGCAAAATCAGCAAAGTTTGCAGGAACGGCTCCTCCGCCGTTGTTATTCCATTGTAAATAGTTTGTCGCAAGTAATTGCGGCGTTTGTGATGGGATTAAACTCCCAAATTGTGGTAATAAACTCATAATTTTTAGTTATTAAACTTTTTAATTTTCAATTTTGATGAGTCCGCTCCAGAAACTGATTTAACTTTGTATGCTCC
>PIVJ01000035.1 GCA_003353955.1 Bacteroidota bacterium
GAATTTAAAATAATTAAAAACTAAATATTATGAAAAAAATTTACACATTATTAACAGCATTATTATTAACTGCAACACTTTGGGCACAAAGCCCCGAAAAAATAAGCTATCAAGCCGTAATCCGCGATGCTAATAGTGCATTAGTAAAAAACCAGACAGTAGGCATGAAAATAAGTGTTTTGCAATGGGAAGCCCTGATGCCAGTCGTTTATGTTGAAACACAAACCCCAACCACCAACGCAAATGGTTTAGTAAGCTTAGAAATTGGTAGCGGAACAGTTATATATGAAAATCTCACCACCATCAACTGGGCAAACGGATCGTATTTCATCATCACCGAAACCGACCCAACAGGAGGCAGTACTTATACCATTTCAGACACAAGCCAATTGTTGAGTGTTCCTTATGCCCTGCATGCGAAAATCGCAGAAAACTACAATGAAACAGATCCTGTATTTTTAGCCTCCCTTGCAAATGCAATAAGCGAAACTGATACCGCATACTGGAATAATAAATTAGATGAAGAGCTCGACCCTGTATTTTTAGCCTCCCTTGCAAATGCAATAAGCGAAACTGATACCGCATACTGGAACAGCAAATTAGATGAAGAGCTCGACCCTGTATTTTTAGTCTCCCTTGCAAATGCAATAAGCGGAACTGATACTGCATACTGGAATAATAAACTAGATGGACTAGATGAATTTGAAGAAACCGACCCTGAATTTTTAGCTCATGTTTCATCAGGTATTACAGCGGAGGACATTAGCGATTGGGAGAGGATTCGGACTCGGTATCTTGCCGAGGAAGACTATTTAGCTGTAAACTCACCAGCAGGAGGAATAACAGCTGATGATACAACACGCTGGAATACCTACACGCGTGTTTTTTCAGAGACCGACCCGATCTTTACAAGTAGTTATGCATCCTATATTACGGCAAGTGATACTACCCATTTGAACAATCTCTCAGGCACTAACACAGGCGACCAGAACATGGACGATTATGTAACAAAAGTTAATTTGAGCGATTCAATAGAAGACGTATTGAGAGGTTCAATAGATAATTTTCGCAGCGCATTGAGAGATTCAATGGATAATTCTCGCAGCGCATTGAGCGATTCAATGGAAAGAGTTCGCGAGGAGGATCTGAGCGATTCAATAGCAAACTTTCGCATCGCATTGAAGGATTCAATATATAATTTTCGCATCGCATTGAACGATTCAATAGATAATTTTCGCAGCGCATTGAACGATTCAATAGATAGTTTTCGCATCGCATTGAAGGATTCAACAACAAAAATTCGCAAGGACTTGAGCGATTCAATAGAAATAGATTACATCACCAGATTGACAGATTCAATAGCGCAGATACGAGAAGAAGTCTCTGATGTAGAAGATGTAGATGCAGTCGTCTCACTTATCATTGGCGATGAGTACGGAGGGGGTACTATATTTTGGTTGGATGAATCAGGGATTCACGGTTTAATAGCCGCCGACCTCGACTCCGAAACAAGTACAGAATGGGGATTAAATATGATAGTAAATGCAGACGCAAATGGCGTATATTCAGGAATGTCAAATACAAATACAATTATTACTGTCCAAGGGGAAAGTAATTATGCAGCTGATACTTGTGCTAATTACATCATTACTACTAATACTGATCCGGCAGAGTATTACGACGATTGGTACTTACCCTCAATATATGAGCTTCTTCTATTACACGAGCAAAAAGATGTGGTTGGCAATTTTTCTGAGACTAATAATGGCAATTATAGCGACGCTTATTGGAGTTCTACCGAGGATAGTCAATCTGATCCTGCTTTGAATGCTTTGGCAATCGGTTTCGCAGATGGCAGAACGTTTAGTTATCAGAAGGGTAACCTGAATTACTTTAAGGTGCGTCCTATTCGGGCTTTTTAACTATGTACCAATTTAAGCACGTAGCTCTCAATTTTTGTTGAGAGCTTTATGGTCTGCCTTAATCAAGGCCTCGGTTTTGTGCCTTTGCCACTATGTGAGCTGGTAATAATGCTTTTCAATCAAGCTTATTCGGGCAGGGTACCTCCGGGTCTTCTTTACATATTTACTTCAAAGAATTTTTACTATATTTACCATTCAAGGTACACACAAAAAACAAACGCCATTAAAACGGGCGCTTATTCAAGCCGTCAGACTGCGCAAGAACTAACATCATTTTGTTGATAAGTAGCATCTGAAATGATCGTTAAAAACGATCATTTCCTTACCTTGTGTTTTTTAATCAAATTTAAGAGCATCTTTCAACTCTATCACAAATCGATTAACAGATTGTTAATAAGTGCTGAAGGGTTCATTTGCAGTCAGGAAAGACATTTTAAGTGTTTTTAATATAAATGTGAGTTTGTGCGCAGACTCCAGTAATACATAAGCTTATGAACACCATAGTTAAGCTAATAATTCTAATATTGACTTTAAGTGCTTTCACTTTGCAGGGAGACTTCTTGTCTGACCAAAAAAGGTATAAGAGAGTTAGAACAGCTATTAAGGAAAAAGGGAAAACAGTTGGAAAAAAGCTCAAAGATAAAGGCTTGGAGATTGACAATATACATATTTTATTAGTAGCCTATAAAGACAATGATGAACTTGAAATTTACGCAAGGAAAAAGACGGATACGGTTTATCGGAAATTAATTTCATATAAAATATGTTCACGCTCAGGACAACTTGGACCAAAGAGAAAACAAGGTGACTATCAAGTTCCTGAAGGCTTTTACCATATTGACCGATTTAATCCGGCAAGTAAATTCTACCTGTCACTTGGATTGAACTATCCCAATCAATCAGACCGCAGAAAAAGCAAAGCTTCGAATTTAGGCGGAGACATTTTTATACATGGTTCTTGTGTGACTATTGGTTGTTTACCGATGACAACTTTGAAAATAAAAGAAATCTACTTATATGCTGTTTACGCTAAAAACAATGGACAAGTGAGGATTCCTGTTTATATTTTCCCATTCAAAATGACAGACCAAAACTTCAACAGATACAAGACGAAGCATAAAGACAATAAAGACTTGATTGATTTTTGGTCAAACATAAAGACTGGTTTCGACAAATTTATGAAAGAAAAAACGGAAATAAAGTTCAGGGTTGACTCAAACGGAGACTATACATTCTGAAATAAAAACGAAAACCTATGCACACACAAGCTGGAATATTATTTACGTTGTTTGGATTGATTGTTTTGTGTAAAATAACTTTAATGATTAAATACAATTGGCTCACTCCAACTAGCGATAGGCTAAATACAAATGCTTGTTCTTTTTAATTTAGTTCTTACCTCAATAATACAAATATTTGTTATCAATTTTCAATTTCAATACATTTTTACACTATCTTTGCCCGAATTTTGAAGGATGCAGACTTTATAATGCAATCATCTCTTCATTAGGTTTTTACAAAATATTTAATTATTCTACAAAGTTTGAACTTCTAGATCTTATCATAAAATAATATCATGTCATTAAATAAACTACGAAATATTGGAATTGCAGCTCATATTGACGCTGGAAAAACGACGGTAACCGAAAGAATACTTTTCTTCACAGGTGTGAGCAGACGAATGGGCGAAGTACACGATGGACAAGCCACTATGGACTTCATGAAACAAGAGCAGGAAAGAGGAATTACGATTGCTTCAGCAGCCATAACCACTAATTGGAAAGACTCACAAATTAATATCATTGATACACCGGGTCATGTCGACTTCACTATTGAAGTAGAAAGATCATTAAGAGTAATTGATGGAGTGGTAGCATTGTTTTGTGCTGTTGGAGGCGTTGAGCCCCAAAGTGAAACAGTTTGGAATCAAGCCGATCGGTACCGTGTACCACGTATTGCATTCATTAACAAAATGGACCGTACTGGAGCTGAGTTCAGTGAAGTGGTTGAGCAAATGAATAAATACCTGGATGCAAATGCTATTCCTTTTCAATTGCCAATGGGCGCCGAAGAGCATTTTATTGGAACCATTGATCTAATAGAACAAAAAGCCTATACTTTTACCGATGCTGAGCGTATTGAAATTGATATTCCTGAAGAATATCGGGAAAAATCCATAGAAGCCAGATCATATCTTGTCGAAAAATTGGCTGATTTTAATGATGAGATTATGGAGTTATACATAGATGAAAAAGAAATCCCCAATGATTTACTTAAAACAGCCGCACGTGATGCAACCCTTAAACTATTAATCACTCCCGTATTTACAGGAGCTGCCTATAAAAACAAAGGCGTTCAGTTATTGCTTGATGCGATAATAGACTATTTACCCTCCCCCATTGATGTTGGGGCAACGATTGGAATTGATATTGATGACCCTGAGAAAACACAATCACGATGTCCTTCACCAAAAGATCCGTTCTCAGCACTTGCATTCAAACTGATTAATGATCCTTATGTAGGGCAACAAACTTTTATCCGAATCTTTTCAGGAAAATTAACGAACGGAATACTGTTGTATAACTCAACCAAAGGCAAAACAGAACGAGTTGGAAGAATATTTAGAATCAGGGCAAAAGACAGAGAAGAAATTTCGGAAGCAGGCCCCGGTGATATCGTTGCGCTTGTTGGAATGAAGCTCACTAAAACCGGTGATACGCTTTGTGATCCTGCTCATAAACTTTTCCTGGAAAACATTCATATTCCACCAACAGTAATCGAACTTAAAGTTAATCCTGACAAGAGAAGGGATCAAAGCAAATTGGGTGAAGCTCTTGCGAAACTTGCCAACGAAGATCCTTCATTTAATGTTCGATTTGATGAGGAAACTGAAGAGACAATTGTTGCCGGAATGGGTGAACTTCATCTGGAAATTATCATGGACAGAATAAAACATGAATTTGGCGTTGAGGTTGTAATCGGCGAACCTTCTGTTTCATTCCGTGAAACCATTACAGCAGAAGTTGAAAGTAATTACAAGCACACTAAACAATCGGGTGGTAAAGGACAGTATGCTCATACTGTTATGCGACTTGAACCGAATGGTGGTGAAGGCTACGAATTCAATAATAAAATTAAAGGCGGAGTTATTCCTAATGAATTTATTTCATCAGTAAACAAAAGTATTGTTAAAACCATGGAGAAAGGCATTTTGGCCGGTTTCCCTGTTGTTGATGTTAAAGTAGTATTAGTTGACGGTAGCCATCATGCTGTTGACTCATCCGATATGGCATTCCAAGTATGTTCTTCTGTCTGCTTCAAAAATGGATTCATGAAAGCCAGTCCTATCCTTCTTGAACCGGTTATGAAAATTGAAGTCAATACACCAGATGATTATATTGGTAATGTTGTTGGTGATTTGAACAAAAGAAGAGGTAAAATTGAATCGATGAGGAGGTATCGTAAAGGTTCTCAAAAATTAAATGGAACTGTACCATTGATGGAAATGTTTGGATATGCAAATGCCTTGCGAAATGGATCAAGTGGAAGAGCAAATTACTCAATGGAATTCTATCAATATATGCCAATCCCGGCAGCTACGCAGGAAGAAGTTCTTACGAAAATTAATGAAAAAGAATAAGGTGTGTAATCAGCCAATGGCACACTGAACCTTGAAGATTATTCGCTTTAAAACTATTTCTTTGCAAATATGATATGCTTCTGTGCGAATTCAGCAATAGTGACACCTTTTAGATAATTTTTGGTTTACGGCAATATCCTATTGAAACACTCCTGACTGGGTGTTACCTAAAGCAATCTCAATTAATGCCCTTATCCATACTCGTTTTCGTACTAAACCTCAATTAAATGAAATTTTATTATGATTAACTTTTCTAAGTATTAGACCAAAAGCAATAAATACTTCATCTCAAACTTTGAGAACATCAAAGAGTATTCTTTGTTGAATTTTAAAACCCAGTATCAGTCTTAAACATCTTATGTGTTGAAGAAAACATGGAATCTTCCCTGAATTATTTCTTACCTAACTACTCTTACAAAACTAAGTTTTAAAAACCCTCAATAATTAGTATCTTTAAATATTTCTTATCCTTATTGTAACATTTGGCTTTATATAGCGTCAATTATATAAGAAATAATATAAGCATGATCAAAAACTTCCTCATCACAACTTTTAGGAATCTCTATAAGCAAAAAGGCTTCTTCTTTATCAATGTATTTGGTTTAGCCATCGGACTCACCAGTTTTATTTTTATCGCTTTGTATGTTCAGCATGAAACAAATTATGACCGTTTCCATTCAGAATATAAAAACATTTATCGGGTCAAAGTTGTTGGGCAAATGTCGGGGCAGGAATTAAACCAGGCTATTACTGCATCCCCAATGGCACAAGCCCTTCTGGATGATATTCCTGAAGTTGAACAGGTATGTCGAATTGGTAAATTTGGTGATTGGCTTATTGGATATCAGGACAAAACATTTAATGAAACCAATCTTTTATTTGCAGATTCAAGTTTTTTCAAAATGTTCGACTTCAAACTCATTGAAGGAAACCCGGATGATATATTAACGGAATCCAGGTCAATTATCCTGTCGGAAACTTATGCAAAAAAATATTTCGGAGATGAAGATCCAATCGGTAAAAACCTGACCATTGAATCGGATACTGTTTCTTATACAGTGAAGGGGATTGTTGAAGATGCACCGGAAAACTCTCATTTTCATTATGACATGATTGCCTCCATGGTAACCTTGAAAAACTCAAGAAGTAAGCAATGGGTCAGCCACAGTCATTACACCTATATTCTTTTGAGAGATGGCACCAGCCCAGCAATAGTGGAAGAACAGATGGAAGCATTTATTGATAAATACGTGGGGCCACAATTGAAACAGATTATTGGAATAAGTATTGTAGAATTTAATGAAATGGGTAATTCCTTTGGCTATAAATTACAAGCGTTGGAAGATATCCATCTAAAATCAAATATTCAGGAAGAAATAGAACCTAACGGGAATTTATCCTATGTAATCATTTTCTCAATTATTGCTCTCTCAATACTTATTATCGCTATTATTAATTTTGTTAATCTGTCAACGGCAAAATCATCTTCCCGGGCTAAAGAGGTTGGCATTAAGAAAACACTAGGTACGAGCAAATATAGCTTGATCTATCAATTCATCGGTGAATCCTTATTACTCACCCTTCTTGCAAGTTTGATATCTTGTTTTTTTGTAAGTATTCTTCACCCGAATTTTATTCAACTTACCGGTAAAGAGATGCCATTATTCTTTTTCGATGATCCTATGGGAATCCTTTTTCTTGTTGGATTGACATTGGGCGTTGGGATATTAGCTGGTGTTTATCCTGCATTTATCCTAGCATCCTATCGACCGGTTAAGGTATTGAAAGGCAATCTTCGCGGAGGTGCTAAATCAGGTTGGATCAGAAGCATTTTGGTAGTTGTTCAATTTACCATATCCATCTCAATTATTATCGGAACACTGCTAATCAACAATCAACTTACTTATATGCAGAATAAGGAACTCGGATTTAATAAAGAACATCTTTTGATTGTAAAAAGACCTGATGTGCTCAAGACAAAAATTGAGATTTTTAAACAAGAACTACTTCAAAACTCAAATATATTTAGCGTTGCAAATTCCAGAAGTATTCCCGGCAAGAATTATTCAAACAATGGAATACTTAAAGAGGATGATGCTGAAAAAAACACTTTCCTTCTACATCAAAACTGGGCTAGTTTTGAATACGCAGAGGCACTGGGCCTGGAAATAGTGAAGGGAAGATATTTTTCTCGTGAGTATGCTACCGACTCTAGTGCAGTAGTTATTAATGAGGCAGCAGTTAAATTATTAGGTTATGGAGATGACCCCATTGGAAAAAACTTATTACAACCCGGTGGTACAGACGGTCAAATGTTGAAACATCAAATCATAGGCGTAGTTAAGAATTTCAATTTTGAATCATTGCATAAGCCTGTCGGGCCAACTTGTCTTTCGATTATGCCCGGAAATTGGGAAGGATATTTGATCATTAGAATGAATTCAAGTAATATTCCGGCCTCAATCAAGTTTATTGAAGAAACCTGGGCCAGTTATACAAATGGGCGCCCTTTCCAGCATTACTTCTTCGATCAGGAGTTTAATAACCTTTATCAGGAGGAACGAAAAACAGCAGAGATATTTACTATATTTTCGATAATAGCTGTTTTTCTTGCTTGTCTCGGATTGCTTGGTTTGATCACTTATGCATCTGCAGTCAGAACCAAAGAAATTGGTATCAGAAAAATACATGGGGCCAGTGTGTCAACGATTATCCGGTTGTTATCAAGTGAAGTACTAAGATTAACTCTGGTTTCAACAATTTTTGCATGGCCTATTGCATATTTCTCCATGCAAAAATGGCTTGAAGGATTTGCAGATCATATAGATATTAATCCTATAACCTTCGTATTTGCAACATTTATCACGCTATCCATTGGTTGGCTGGCAATTAGTTATCAAGCGATTAAAGTGGCACTCCGCAACCCGGTTGAAGCACTGAGACACGAATAATTAATGAAATGAATTTCGAACACTAAGGATTAATTATGGATTTAGAAAGAATATTAGACTATCCTCTGATCACATCACAATCAATGACTTTAACTATTTACAATCTGCTCATTGTTTTGGTTATCATTCTTGCTACCGTTTTCACCCTTCGATTTGTTAAGGTAATTTTTAAACGATTAATTGCAAAAAGAGCACTTGATCAAGGGACAAGTTGGTCTATCTTTCTTATTATCAAATATTTTATTTGGGTGATCATCATCATCGTTATCCTCGATACATTAGGGCTGAAAGTATCTATTCTCTTAGCCAGTGTGGCGGCATTATTGGTTGGAGTTGGCTTAGGCCTTCAACAACTATTTAATGATCTTGCTTCGGGGATCATTATTTTGATTGAACGGAGTTTAAAAATCGGGGATGTAATTCAGTTGGATGATGGCACCGTTGGGCATGCTATCAGCATCGGTCTGCGTACTTCTATGATTAAATCCAGGGATGATATTATTATGATTATTCCAAACTCAAAATTGGTCAACAACAAAATTATTAACTGGAGCCATATGGAGAAAAATACCCGATTCAATATTGATGTAGGTGTAGCATATGGCAGCGATGTAAAACTGGTTGAGAAGGCATTATTGTCTTGTGCAACGAAACATAAGAAAATATCTTCCAAGCCAGCACCATTTGTGCGATTTCTGAATTTTGGGGACTTCTCCCTTGATTTCCAATTATTCTTCTGGTCGGCAGAAACTTTTGAAGTAGAGAATTTAAAGAGCGATCTTCGCTTTTCAATAAATCAGGAATTTATTAATCACGGTATCCAAATTCCGTTTCCACAACGAGATGTACATATTAAAAGATAATAAAAACTTGAAATAAATCCGTAGTCATCTTTCATTCACTTGTATAGTATAATAGCTGTCACAGCAAAGATTCTATAACATTGAGAATTATTATGGTGACTAATCAGAGCAGAGATGACTATATTTGACCCTTCACTAAACATATTTCTACGTTTATGAAAAAGATAATCTTTATTAGTTTACTAATTTTTACTTTTAACACTTTACTATTTAGCCAGACAAAAATACTTACCGTGGCTGAATCCTCAGACTTTACATCTACTTCAACTTATAAAGAGGTTATGAATTTTATTAATAAGATCAAACAAACAACCTCCAATATAAAGATAGAATATATTGCAACAAGCACCTTTGGTAAAAAAATACCGCTTTTAATTGTTGCAAATCCTTTACCTGAAAATCCGGAAGATTTAATGAATGACGATAGAGTGGTCGTTTATATTCAGGCGAATATTCATGCGGGTGAAGTTGAAGGAAAAGAAGGTTCATTAATGTTATTACGTGATTTACTCCAAACTGATTATTCAGATATATTGAAAGATGTTGTTGTATTAATTGTTCCTATTTTGAATCCTGACGGGAACGATCAGTTCAGCACACGAAATCGCACCAATCAGAATGGCCCTAAGGAAGTTGGAGTTAGGCATAATGGACAACATTTGGATTTAAATCGAGATGCGTTGAAACTAGAAACACCAGAAATGAATGGTGTTGTCCAAAATATATTTAACCGCTGGGATCCTTCCGTAACTGTGGATTGCCATACTACCAATGGTTCTTATCATGAAGAACCAGTGACTTTCTCATGGACAATCAACCCCAATAGTGATCGAGCCTTAATCAATTATATGCGCGACGAAATGATGCCGGCTGTTCAGGAAAGATTGCAAAATCATTATAATATCGACAATTGCTTTTATGGAAATTTTATTGATAACAAAGAACCGGAAAAAGGTTGGAGATTTGGGGCATCTGCACCAAGGTATATGACCAATTATGTTGGCCTTAGAAATAGAATGGCAATCCTTAATGAAAACTACGTTTATGCTGATTATAAATCAAGGGTTATCGGGACTTATCACCTACTTCATTCCATTCTGGATTATTCAGCAGCCCATAAAGCTGAGATAAAAAAACAAGTGTATGCAGCAGATTACAGGACTCAGAATAAAGGTTCTGATCCTCAGGAAAACCATAAGTTTGCATTAAAATACAAAGCGATTCCTACTCCAGAGAAAATTACAATTAAGACTTTTGAAGTTGAAGAATATGTTGACGCTAACGGAAGATATCGATATCGCCCAACAGAAATAAAAAAGACGGTAACTGTTCCCTATTTTGCAGACTGTGTTGCGACAGAAGAATCTCAATTTCCTTTCGCATATATCATCACCAATCTTGATCCCGATATCATTGCAAATATGAAAGCCCATGGAATTTTGATTGAGAAGTTAACAAAGGATACTGATGTTCAAGTTGAGAAGTTTACATTCAGTGAAATCACAGCTGGCAGATCTCTCAATCAAGGACATTTTAACACAACCTACAAAGGTGAATTCCTGACCGATACGATTGCGTTTAAAAAAGGTACGCTGATTGTCAGAACAGGCCAACCCTTAGGTAATCTGATAGCTTATTTATTTGAGCCTGATACTGATGATGGTTACTTATACTGGAATTTTTTTAATAAATATCTGGCACCTCAATGGGGCAGGTCATATTATGCTTATCCTGCCTATAAGGTCTTAAGAAAGCTTGATATAAGCAGTTCAATCGTTGATTAAAATAGAAGTGTAAATTTGAAATAGGATTGTGAGATAAAAAGTGTAATTCTTTTTTAGGACGACCCAAGTGATAGTTTAGAGTTAAAAGGCGCACTTAGAGCCTTAAAAGGCTTATTCATCATTCTGATAAGAGGGGTTCAATATTGTAGTTATCAGTTACTGGTGAATTACTTAAAAGAAATATCAAAATTAGTATGACAGAGGATAAACATTGTTACAAAAACGCAGTATCAGAAAGGGTTAATGGTATTTTAGAAGATGAATCCTATTTAGACATTACCTTCTTTTCTACCAAAATCGCGAGAAAAGTAGTAAAAACGCAATCAAATTATATAATAACGAAAAGTTACATCTATCTTTGGAGTACAAAACTCCAAATTCGGTGTGCAAAAAAGCAGGACAAACTAACTATTAAATCTGTAGCCGTATTTATAGGACTTGACAGTCCGACTGCGTACGGGTGAGATAATTAAAGGGCATGTAAGTTTGGGATCGTTAAAAGCAAAACAAGATTACTTAATTGGCGAGTTCCATGTAACAATTAAATATCAAATTATAGACACATGAAAAGAAAAGTTAATTTCTTATTAAGTCTCTCTTTAATCCTATTTTCAATATTGAGTTATAGTCAATCGGGATATTTGAAATCAGACATTACCAAAATCGCAATTCTAGGCAGCGGAAACCCGAATCCGGATCCTAAGCATTCCGGTTGCTCAATGGCTATTATTGTTAATAATGAGTCATATATTATTGATTTTGGTCCGGGACTCGTGAGGAAAGCTGCGGCGTTATCCACTCGCTATGGTGGAACAGAAGAGGCACTAAATTCAAAAAATCTAAAAACAGTATTTCTCACACATCTTCATTCCGACCACACAACCGGTTATCCGGATCTGATACTTACACCTTGGGTTTTAGGTCGTGATGTGCCCTTGGAAGTTTACGGACCGGAAGGAATAAAAGATATGACTTCTCATATTTTGGAAGCCTATAAAGAAGATATCAAATACAGGCTTTATGGGCTAGAACCTGCGAATAATCAAGGATGGCGCGTAAATGCTTACGAAATTAATGAAGGAATTATTTACACGGATAAAAATATCAAAGTTGAAGCATTTAAAGTAACTCATGGAAGCTGGCCAAATGCGTTTGGATTTCGGTTCACAACACCGGATAAAATAATTGTAATTTCAGGAGATACAAAACCATGCAGGAATATTTTAAAATATAGTGAAGGTGCCGACATTTTAATTCATGAGGTTTATTCAAAGACCGGCTTTGAAAAGAAAGACGACTTTTGGAAAAAATATCATGCTAATAATCACACCAGCACATTTGAATTGGGAGAATTAGCAGCAAAAGTAAAACCCGATCTAGTAATCGCATATCATACCTTGTATTGGGGATCGACCAATCAGGATTTATTGGATGAAATTGCAAGTAAGTATGAAGGAAAAGTTGTGATTGGCCAGGATGGAGACATCTATTAGCAAATAGATAATATTTTAATAGGAGCACCTCTAAATTCGTATTCTTCTCCGACTTTTTTACCAATCATGGCATTAAAGACAGGAACACTTGGAGATATGGCAAAATACGTTGAACCATCAAGTTCGATTTTTCCTAAACCAATCGATACGAGAATTTTCTGCTTATCCGTAATAACCAAAGCCCCAAACTCAACTTCTTCAAACCGTCTTTTGAGTGAGATTCTATCCAACGTATCAAGCTGTTCCATAGTTTTTGCCAACTGCTGTCCGAACATATCTTTTTTTCGTAAAAGCTGAATACGATATGAATCATAACGATCCTTTGGCGTACCATATTCATTGGCACTCTTTTGTGCATCATCCATTTCCAATTTCAAATGCTGAATAGTTTCATCCTGCATCTTTCTGCAAATACTCAATAACTTCTTTTTTGTTTCGATGCATTCCATCAGGTAATATTTAATTCAAATTTAACAAGAAGCACAACAATGCCTTCTAATTTTTATTAGTAATTTTGAGTTCTTAAACTTAATAATAATTTATGACTCAACCTATAACAGAACCGGCTTATTCAAAAGCGGTTATAGAAACGCTTACTGTTGCAAATGAATACTGTTTGTTTATTGAAAAAATTGAAAATTTCCCAGCTGAGGAATTATTCCCTTTTTTACAGAAAATAATCACATTATTATACTTAAAAGGCTGTTTGCTTCCTGAAATATTAGTAGAATCTGATGAAGCTAATGAAAGATTCGTGACTGCCGAGCAATGGGAATTGGTTTTTGGTGATCTGAGAAAGAAATTTGCAAATAATGATGAATTCTGGATACTTGATATTGATGGATCCGATGAAACCACTCCGATCAAAGCAAGCATTTCTGAGCAGCTAACTGATGTTTATCAGGACTTGAAAGATTTTGTATTGCTATATCAAAAAAACACAAAAGCAGCGAAACAAAATGCGGCTGCAAACTGTAAAGCATTGTTTAGTTCACATTGGGGAATTCGCATTATCAATGTGTTAAAATTCATCCACAGTCAAAACCTTAAAACGAATATACAGCATAATTACCTGGACTTTTTATAATACCTGTAATAATTTCCACACCACTATAATTAAAGCATCTTATAGCCTTGCTATTGTCATTAAGTTTAGTAATTTCGCCACTGATTAGAATTAATCTAAATTAGCCATATCGACGATTGGTGCTTAAGCAATGACATTATTCGATTTAAAACAAGGCGACAAGGCCGTAATTATAAAGGTAAAGGGACGAGGGGCCTTCAGAAAGCGAATAATGGAGATGGGCTTCATCGTTGGGAAAGAAATTATTGTTGGTAAAAAAGCACCTCTAAAAAACCCTATTGAATATACAATCATGGGTTACAATGTTTCCCTCAGAAACAGTGAAGCCCAGTTAATCGAAGTCATCACTGATGTTATTAATCATTCGGGCACTAAAAGTTATAAGGGTGTATTTGGTGATAACACCTTAAAACATTCTAATAATTCTCGGGGTAAAGAAATAAATGTCGCATTGGTTGGTAATCCAAATTGCGGAAAAACAACCATATTTAATTTCGCCTCTCATTCTCATGAAAAAGTCGGTAATTATGGCGGAGTAACCGTCGATGCCAAAAAAGCGAGTTTTAAACACAAGGGCTATACTTTTAACTTTATCGATTTGCCCGGCACCTACTCAATTACCAGTTTTACTCCTGAGGAAGTTTATGTTCGCAACCATTTATTTAATGAAATGCCTGACGTAGTATTGAATGTTATTGATGCTTCGAATCTTGAAAGAAATTTGTATTTGACTACGCAATTAATTGATCTGGATTTAAAGGTTGTTGCTGCCCTCAATATGTATGATGAGATGCAGAAAAAAGGTGATCTATTCGATTTTGATTCGCTTGGAAAAATGATTGGAATACCCATTATTCCAACGGTAGGTTCTAAAGGCAAAGGGCTTAAATCTCTTTATAATAAAATAATTGAAGTTTATGAAGACAAGGAAGAAATAGTCAGACATATCCACATCAATTATGGGCAAGATATTGAAAAGTCAATAACATTAATTCAGGATATTATTAGAACTGAGGAGAATAAAAAGCTGACTATCAAAGTAGCTCCAAGGTTTTTAGCCATAAAATTACTTGAACGAGATAAAGAGGAGGAACTTCGGGTCAAAGAACAATGCACCAATCATCTTGATATTTTTACCGTTGTTGATAAAGAAATATCCAAGCTGGAAACTCACTTTAAGGATACAGCCGAATCGGTGATCACCGGTTATAAATATGGATTTATTGAAGGAGCACTAAAAGAAACCTTCAAAAAAAGTGTTAAAGACATAAGGCATTTGAGCAAATTTATTGATAACATTATTACGGATAAGTTACTAAGCTACCCAATTTTCATTTTGATTATGTGGTTGATATTCCAGTCAACTTTTACGTTAGGGGCTTATCCCATGCGTTGGCTCGAAGTTCTAGTCACTCAATTTGGAGGATTTCTCTCTGGAATTATGAATCCTGGGACTTTTCATGATTTGGTTGTGGATGGGATCATTGGTGGTGTTGGTGGCGTCATTGTTTTCCTGCCAAATATTTTAATCTTATTCTTCTTCATTTCCATAATGGAAGATACTGGTTATCTGGCTCGTGTAGCATTCATCATTGATAAAGTAATGCATAAAATTGGATTGCATGGCCGTTCATTTATTCCGATGATAATGGGATTTGGGTGTAATGTTCCTGCCATCATGGCCACTCGAACTATCGGGAGTAAAAATGCCCGTTTAGTTACCATGCTGATTAATCCATTTATGTCGTGTAGTGCACGATTACCTATTTATGTCTTAATTATTGGGGCAGTATTTCCTGATCATCCCGGTCTAATGCTTTTCACCATCTATGGAATTGGCATATTTTTATCTGTAGTTATAGCCATTATTTTTAAAAAGACAATTTTTAAATCGAAGGAAATGCCATTCGTTATGGAACTTCCTCCTTATCGAATGCCAACTGTAAAAGCCATTGCAAGACATACCTGGTTTGTAGGTTCTCAATACCTTAGAAAAATGGGCGGAATTATTTTAATTGCTTCGATTATCACCTGGTGCTTACAATATTTCCCTAGGTATTCGCCACAACATGACAACTTCACTCAACGCATTGAGCAGGAAAATGAGAAATATGAGTCATTACTTGAGCTTGCATCAGAAGTAGAAAACAAAAATAAAATTACTGAGAATTTCAATTATCAGATTAAGCTTATCGAGCTTGAAGAAGAAAGTCTGCAGCAAGAAAATTCTTACATTGGCAAAATTGGTCATTTTATTGAGCCTGCTATCTTACCGCTTGGATTTGACTGGAAAATAGGAGTTAGTTTATTGGCAGGAGTTGCAGGAAAAGAAATTGTAGTTAGTACCTTAGGCGTCATCAATCAAACTGATATTACCACAGATGATGAAACCAAAGGCTTAACCCAAAAACTACAAGAACTAAAATTTACACATCCCTCAGCAGCCGGACAAAAAGTTTTCACACGTTTAACTGCATTTGGTTTTTTGATATTTATACTCGTATATTTCCCGTGCATAGCAGTTATTGCAACAATCCGTAAAGAATCCGGTGGATGGAAATGGGCATTATTTATGGCTATTTACACTACTTCATTGGCGTATATTTTAGCCCTTGCAATTCATCAAATTGGTATCTTATTTTAATTGATCCATCCTAAGCTGTTTCCGATTCTGAAACAGTTATCTTCAAAATTAAAAAATGCTTATCCATCAAACATCCTATCTAACTCTTTAGACGAGCATTATATATTTGGCATATATTTGTGATTTGTGGTATTCGTAAATTTACTAATGCCAATAGGATTAGAAGCTACAAGAATCATACGCAGAAAAGAAAGAAAACAAAGGAAACCATTCAAAAGTATTCTAATATTATTTTATAGGATTTATTTATCAATGAGTTTGATACCCGATTGAGTACTATTAAAACAGCATTGACAATTTAGGTATGGACACCCTAAAATCTAGCACTCATATGTCTTACGGGAGTAATAGCTAATTTTGTGGCAGACGAGCCACAATCCCATGCTCGAAGTCTTGAAAGCAAAGCTAAGAACAACGATCACTCAGATCTGAATAAATTACATCAGCAATTATATAATTCGAATGAAATGATGTTGAAGAGCTTAAAGAAATTAGAATAATTTACGCTTAGTCAAAGAAATTATTCATTCGCTAAATCATTTATTTTTGCTTCAATTTCATCCGATAATTCCGGATTATCTAAAAATAAAGTTTTAACAGCATCTCTGCCTTGTCCCAGTTTTGTTTCTCCATAACTAAACCATGAACCGCTCTTTTTTATAATGTTTGCATCTACCCCAAAATCGATAATTTCACCAACTTTTGAAATCCCCAATCCGTAAATAATATCAAATTCAGCCTTTTTAAATGGTGGAGAAACTTTATTTTTAACCACTTTAACCCGTGTTCGATTTCCAACAATATTATCACCTTCTTTAATCTGACCTATTCGCCTAATATCTAGTCGTATCGAAGAGTAAAACTTTAATGCGTTTCCACCGGTTGTTGTTTCAGGGTTTCCGAACATTACTCCGATTTTTTCTCGTAATTGATTGATAAAAACACAGCATGCACCTGTTTTACTAATGGTTGCCGTTAATTTTCTTAATGCCTGCGACATTAATCGTGCTTGAATTCCCATTTTTGAATCACCCATTCCCCCTTCAATCTCACTTCTTGGAGTTAATGCAGCAACTGAATCAATCACAATTATATCAACGGCTCCCGATCTAATCAAATTCTCAGTAATTTCAAGTGCTTGTTCACCATTGTCAGGTTGTGATACCAATAAGTTTTCAATATCAACGCCCAATTTTTGCGCATAAAACCGATCAAATGCATGCTCGGCATCGATGAATGCCGCAATCCCACCTTTCTTCTGACATTCGGCAATTGCGTGAATTGCCAAGGTTGTTTTTCCTGAAGATTCGGGACCATATATTTCTGTTACTCTTCCTTTCGGTAAACCACCAATTCCTAACGCATTATCCAATCCAATTGAGCCGGTTGAAATAGATTCAATATTTTCTATAGCATGGTCTCCCAACCTCATGATGGTTCCTTTTCCGTATGATTTCTCAATATTTCCTAAGGTAACCTCAAGTGCTTTTAGCTTATCTTCTTTTAACTTATCAATTGCGTTTTTTTCGGTGCTCATAGCTTCTATTTTTTTATAATTTGATTTGTGTGATCTTTTGTTTTTACCTGAGTGATTATATCTTCAATTATACCCGTTTCTGAAATAATAAATGTGGTTCGAATAATTCCATCATACTCCTTCCCCATAAACTTTTTCCTTCCCCATACTTCATAACGTTTAATGATATCTTTATCAACATCCGAAATTAATGGAAACGGTAATTGGTATTTTTCAGTGAAGCGTTGATGAGATTTCTGGCTATCAGCACTAACGCCCAAAACGATAAATCCATTTTCTATTAATTCAGTATAATTGTCCCTAAGATTACAAGATTGTGCAGTACAGCCAGGCGTACTATCTTTTGGGTAAAAATACAATACTACTTTTTTGCCCCTTAATTTTAACAGTTCGATTTCTGTTCCATCACTTACAACACCTTTAAAATCAGGGGCTCTTTCGCCAATTTTTAACATTGAAGCATATTTAGTTCGTATTGCAAATATATTTATAATTAACTCATAATTCGCTAAGCAATTTCAAGATTTATCAACATAAAATCTCTTGGATCTTTCAAAATACTTACAATAAAATGTTAATCCACACTCATCACATTTAGGTTTTCGGGCCTGACAAATATATCTTCCATGCAAAATTAACCAGTGGTGGGCAATCGAGAGTTTGTCTTTCGGTATATGTTTTACAAGTTGTTTTTCTGTATCGAATGGCGTTTTAGAAGATATTGTTAACCCAAGCCTTGCAGAAACCCTAAATACATGCGTGTCAACAGCCATTGCCGGCTTATTAAATGCAACTGAAAGAATAACATTTGCAGTTTTTCTACCAACTCCAGGAAGTATTTGCAAATCATCAATATTATCCGGAACAATATTATCAAATTTATCGACCAATGTTTTTGCCATACCTAAAAGATGCTTGGCCTTATTATTTGGATAAGAACATGATTTTATAAGTTCAAATACATCTGACTGATTAGCTTTTGACAGCGATAACGAATTGGAATATTTACTGTAAAAATCGGGTGTAATCATATTCACTCTTTTATCTGTACATTGTGCTGATAGAATAACTGCAACCAATAACTGGTAGGGGTCTTTATAATCCAACTCAGTCTCAGCAATTGGCTGATGCGCTGAAAAATATTTAATAACTTCCTTAAATCTTTCTTTCTTTGTCATTCGTATACTCTAAAAGTTTATACCTATTAAATAAAAAAGTCCCGAAAGTTTTTACACTCCGGGACTTAAAATTACTGAATATCTTATTAATTTAATATTATTTTTACATTACCTGCTAACGTTGTTTTAATAATTGATAATGCACATGCGTAACTCAAAAGGAAATTTACAACTCGATCACTTGGCTCATTACTCAAATGAGTTTCATGCCCGATACCATTAATACTATAAGTTTCTTGTTTTGTTGAAATGTTAGGTAGATCGAGATTTTCTTGATAGAGAGTAAAGACTTTTTTCATGTAATTAGTTAAATGAATACTTAGTTTAGTGCAACTAGAACGCTCAGCTAAAATAGATATTGTTTAACTTGAAAAAAATTAAATAGTGAGTATGATTTCTTTCTCCTTTATCAACTTTCGCAAGTTTATCAATGCATAACGCATTCTACCAAGAGCAGTATTAATACTTACATTAGTATGTTCAGCAATATCTTTAAAACTCATCTCAGTATAATGTCTTAGATATAAAACTTCCTTTTGCTCGGAAGGAAGACATTCAATAAGCTGACGAACATCTTTATGAATTTGTTGAGTTATGATGGATTCTTCAATGGAAGGATCATTAATACTTATGGTATCAAAAATATCGAAGCTCTCATTTTTATTATCCAAAACTGGAATTCTTTTCGATTTTCTAAAAAAGTCGATGATTAGATTATGTGCAATTCTCATTACCCACTGTATAAATTTCCCTTCTTCTTTATACGAACCGGCTTTTATAGTATTTATCACCTTAATAAAGGTATCTTGAAAAATATCGTCTGCAAGTTGCTTATCCTTAACAATCATCAATATATAAGAAAATATACGGTTTTTATGACGATGGATGAGAATTTCCAGACCCGAATTATCATCGTTTAAATATCTTTTAATCAGCTCTTTATCGCTGATACTTTTGACTTTCATAAAGCCTCCCTCTTGTTTATACGGTTAAAAAGAGTAGATATTTATTCGATAACTAGTCCTCCATTTTTGTGCTATGATCTCAGATAATGCAGATATAGCAATTTATTTTCAAGTAAACTTAATTTAATACAAAGATATGTATTTTATAAAGAAATGCAAATTTTATTAATAATTTAGCTTCTTTTTAGCATTTCACTTACCAGATGATTTGAATGAAAGTAGATCAATTAGATTCAAAAGATTATATTATAATATCGAAAGCCAGGGTACACAATTTAAAAAATTTAAGCGTAGCCATAGCACGCAATAAGCTAGTTGTTATTACAGGTTTGTCAGGCTCTGGAAAATCATCGCTTGCTTTCGATACACTTTATGCGGAAGGTCAACGCCGGTATGTTGAAAGCTTGAGTTCGTACGCACGTCAGTTTCTTGGAAGAATGAGCAAGCCAGAAGTGGATTATATTAAAGGTATTTCTCCGGCAATTGCCATTGAGCAAAAAGTCAATACGAAGAATCCCAGATCAACTGTTGGTACTTCAACTGAAATCTATGAATACTTAAAACTATTGTTTGCACGAATTGGCAAAACTTACTCTCCGATTTCCGGTCAACAAGTGAAAAGACATAAAATATCTGATGTGGTCGATTTTATCATGGCCTTGCCTGAGGATTCTCAAATAATGATTTTATCACCCGTCCAACTTAAAAATGGCAGAAAATTAACCGAGCATCTGTCAATCTTAATGCAACAAGGATTTACCCGAATTATTCTGAATGGTAAAATTCAAAAGATTGATGAATATCTTGAAAATAAAACGAAGGCTTCTCCCACTGTAGTTGAGACTTTAATAGATCGTTTTTTTATTAAAAAGGATGACTTGGATTTAACATCCAGAGTTGCAGATTCGTTACAAACTGCTTTTTATGAAAGCAATGGTACCTGCTGCGTTGAATATATTAAAGATGATAAAAAGGCAAGGAAGAAATTCTCCAATCATTTTGATTTAGACGGAATGACCTTTGAAGAACCTTCTGTAAATTTTTTCACTTTTAATAATCCATACGGTGCCTGTAAAAGATGCGAGGGCTATGGGAGTATAATTGGAATAGATAAAGACCTGGTCATTCCAAACAAAACCCTTTCAATTTATGAAGATGCCGTGGCATGTTGGAAAGGTGAGAAAATGAGTGAATGGAAAGAACGATTATTACTTAATGCGTATAAATTTGATTTTCCAATCCACAAACCATACTTTGAGCTAACTACCGACCAGCAGGAATTACTTTGGACAGGAAATGAACATTTTGATGGAATAAACAATTTCTTTAAACATATTGAAGAACAAACTTATAAAATCCAATATCGAGTAATATTGTCTCGCTACCGAGGCAAAACCAGTTGTTCTGATTGTTTTGGAACACGCATACGAAAGGATGCTAATTATGTTAAAATAAATGAGAAATCAATCTCAGAAATAGTTCTAACTCCAATCGATGAGCTATTGATTTTTTTTAAAAATATTAAACTTGGAAAGAATGATCTTCAAATTGCCAAAAGATTATTACTTGAAATAACAAACAGACTTCAATTCCTTTATGATGTCGGATTAGGTTACCTTACCCTAAACCGTAAATCAAACTCACTTTCCGGAGGCGAATCACAACGAATTAATCTGGCAACTTCATTGGGGAGTAGTTTGGTGGGCTCAATGTATATTCTCGATGAACCAAGCATTGGACTACATCCGAGGGATACGCAGCGATTAATCAGCGTACTGAAAAAATTAAGGGATTTAGGGAATACAGTGATTGTTGTTGAACATGATGAGGAAATTATTAGCGCAGCTGATCAAATAATTGACATTGGTCCAAAAGCTGGAATACATGGTGGTGAATTGGTTTTTCAGGGTAGTTATGAAGAATTATTAAGAAGTGACTCTCTTACTGCCAGATATATGAGTGGGGAAAAAATAATTGAAACTCCTAAGAAACGAAATTTATGGAACGAGTTTATTTTAATTGAAGGAGCAGATGAAAATAATTTGAAAGGCATCAATGTTAAAATTCCGTTACATATTATGACTGTTATTAGCGGAGTGAGTGGGTCAGGAAAAACTTCACTCGTTAAAAACATATTGTATCCGGCACTAAAGAAAAGATACGGTGGATTCGCAGGTAAAACAGGAAAACATAAATTTATTAATGGAGATATTGCTAAAATAAAGGATGTCGAATTTATTGACCAAAATCCAATCGGCCGCTCCTCAAGATCAAATCCGGCAACCTATGTAAAAGCCTATGACGAAATCAGGGGATTATTTGCTGATCAAAAATTATCGAAAGTTCGTGGCTACAAGCCAGGTTATTTTTCATTTAACATTAACGGTGGCAGATGCGAAGTTTGCGAAGGAGAAGGCACCGTTAATATTGAAATGCAATTTATGGCAGACATCCAATTGGTTTGTGAAAACTGTAAAGGAAATAGATTTAAAGAAGAAGTATTGGAAGTCACATATAAAGGGAGAAACATCGCTGATATTTTAAAAATGACTATTAATGAATCTATCATATTCTTTAATAGTAGTGAAAAAAACTCATCCTCAGAAAAGCGTATTATTTCGAGATTACAACCCTTGCAAGATGTAGGCCTGGGATATCTTGGATTAGGCCAGCCATCCAGTACAATGAGTGGTGGTGAAGCCCAACGTATTAAATTGGCTTTCTTTCTCTCGAAAGGTATCGCTGAACATTCTACGCTTTTTATTTTTGATGAACCAACCACCGGCTTACATTTTCATGATATTTCAAAATTACTTGATGCTTTCAGAGCCCTGATTGCAAAAAGCCATTCAATTGTAATTATCGAACATAATTCAGAAATAATTAAATCGGCTGACTGGGTGATTGACCTGGGACCTAAGGGTGGTGAGCAGGGAGGTAAAATTGTATTCGAAGGAGTACCGGAAGATCTTGTCAATCACAAAGCATCTTATACAGGGAAATTCCTGAAGAATAAATTTTTAAAATAACATCTGATAGTTGACACTATATTTATTCCATAATTTGAAATAAAAACATACTAAATATAATTTACTATTAGCAATGGATAGAAAAGAAAAGGTTTTTAAAGTCCTGACTGAATTAAATATCGATTATTCGCTAACCAATCATCCTCCGGTTCCAACGGTGCAAGAAGCTGAAAAATATTGGACAGATATTGAATCATCGCATTGCAAAAATTTATTTTTCAGAAACCATAAGGGAAATAAACATTATTTAGTTTTAATTGATTACCGTCAAATTTTAGTTATAAAAGATCTTGAGCAAAGATTAAAACAAGGAAAAATCAGTTTTGCATCAGCGAAAAGATTGGATACATATCTTGGTTTAGTAGCAGGATCTGTATCTCCATTCGGGCTTATAAACGATATTGAGAATCATGTACATGTCTTCATCGATAAGAACTTACAGCATGTCGAAAAAGTAAGTTTTCACCCCAATGATAATACATCAACTTTAGTACTTTCGTTTAAAGACTTCATTAAATTCCTCGACTGGTCGGGGAATACTTACGAATTTATTAACCTATATAATTAAAATAAAAAGAGCACTATTTTTAATACCAATCTTGGCTACAATAGTAGCCGTTGCACAACCCTATAAAATTAAGGTTTAGTAGTTTTCAAAGCATCTTTGAGTTCGATTAAGCTCTTTTGAGGGCTTTTTCTTTTTGTGTCAAATTTGCAATTGATAATATATTGATTGCTTACAGATCAGTAAAATCAGTCGT
>PIVJ01000404.1 GCA_003353955.1 Bacteroidota bacterium
TCCAACAAGGGGGTTTGAGGTTTCAAACATATTAAGAAAGGTTACTTCATCAGAAAGCCTCTCGTACCTCATTTCCCTCCATCCGACGTTAAACTCAGTCCACAATTTCCTGAGGGTAAAGTGTGGACATAGAAATGTATAATTTATAACAATTATTATTTCTATTACATACTTACCCTCAGGAAATATAATAATCCCACCCATCCATCCCCGCAACATGCGAGAGGATTTCTTTCACGAAGAATGCTGAAAGATAAAGATGGTGGCCTTGGTCACGTGACCAAGCCATTGGGGTAGGCTCAATAGTGGTGCCCCCTGGTATAGGGGGCGCCAGTGCCCCCTGGAATAGGGGGCACTCCTACACACTTATGGGGACCTACTCCAAGGGTGCTAGTCTTCAAAATTCTTGAAGATTAGCCATAATCTTAGCAGTCCGAACAAATATCTATCGATTTATGTCCACAATTTCCTGAGGGTAAGTATGTAATAGAAATAATAATTGTTATAAATTATACATTTTGCAGTTATTACGTATTCCCCCTTATGGGGAATACGTTATGGTTTTGCGTGGATTTTTTTTTTTCTTCTCGTTCTCGTTCTCGTTCTCGTTCTCGTTCTCGTTCTCGGTCTCGTTCTCGTTCTTCCGCCGTTTCCTATGTCGCACAGTATCTCAAGAACGCTCTGTCGGATCTTTTTGAAATTTTCTGGTGTTATTGCCATAGGCCTTGCGCTTTGCGGAAAGGAGTTTGGAGCCGATCAGAAATCCAATATGGCCGCCAGGCGGCCATATTGGATTTCCAAAATCAAGATTTTTTTTCATTTTCTCGCCAAATCATGACATTTGGAACCAAAAAAAAATTTGTCTACAAATTTTTGTAGGGGAAAAAAACTTTTTCAATTTAAAAAAAAAAATCATTTTTTCATTTCTTTTTGTGCTACACCAACTCAAGAGTGCTTTGCCAGATCTTTTTGAAATTTTCTGGTGTTATTGCCCTGGGCCTCTCGCTCTGTGGAACGGAGTTTGGAGCCGACCAGAAATCTAACTTTTTTTTAAAAGCAGTGAACAGCCATTTCTATGTCATACGGTAATGTACCTACTTATTAATAGCTCTACTCACTTCACCTCATTTAGAGGCTGCCTTATCTGTTGTAATGGTTCTGTGATCACTCCATCTGTACTGTATAGTTACTGGCTTAGAAGATTGCTTGTTTTTTTTCATTCCTGTTCGTTTTTTATTTTGAGCTTCATAACAGGGGAATACGTCCGTGTTCGTCTTCGAACACTACAGCTCTAGTTGTATGATAGGTTCCAACTTTTATTCTGCAATTGGGA
>PIVJ01000405.1 GCA_003353955.1 Bacteroidota bacterium
AGCAAAACTCAAGAACTTAAAAAAGGCTTGATGCAACGCTTATTAACAAAAGGTATTGGTCATACAGAGTTTAAAGAAACTAAGTTGGGTGAGATTCCTAAAAGTTGGGGAGTGGTGAAATTTAAAGAAATAGGACAAATTATTTCTGGTGGAACTCCTAAAACAGAAAATAAGGATTATTGGGGTGGAGATATTTTTTGGATTATTCCTACCGACATCAGTAGTAATGAAGGTAAGAAATATATAACTCACACAAAAAGAACTATCACTGTTGATGGGTTAAATAATTCATCAGCTAAAATGTTACCTGTTAATTCTCTGATGACTTGTGCTAGAGGGTCAATTGGTTATTCAGTCATAAATAAAGTCCCTCTATCAGTTGGTACAGGATTAAAATCTGTAATACCAGGAAATAATTATTCGGTGGAGTATTTATTTTATTGGATATTAAACAACAAAAAAACTTTAATTAAAAAATCAAGAGGTACTACTTTCTTAGAATTATCAACTAAAAATTTCAAAAATTTAAATGTTTTAGCACCACCACTACAAGAACAGCAAGAAATTGCTTTAATTCTAAGTTCTGCAGATGAAAAGCTAGATCTGATGATAGAAAAGAAAACAAAATACCAAGAACTAAAAAAAGGTCTAATGCAACAGTTACTAACTGGCAAAATCAGAGTCAATCATTTAATCAATAAACCCTCTAACATATGAATCAATCACCAGAATACATAAACAGCGAAATTCCAGCCATCGAGTTATTTAAAAAAATCGGTTACCAGTATTATAATGCCAAAGCCGAAGATAAGCGAGAAGACATTACCGAGGTATTACTCAAAGAAAGACTGTTAACTGCCATCAAAAGAATTAACCCTTGGATAAACGACAACAACCGCGAAAAAGCATTTAAGAGATTAACAGCTGTAAATGGTGCGTCCTTAATGGAAATCAATCAAAAGATTTGGAAATTGATTCGTGGGGGAGATAGCCTAAAACAGGTCTTTAACGGCAAAGAAGCGTTTAAACACATTCATTTTATTGATTACCACAACCCAGAAAACAATGACTTTTTGGTGGTGAGTCAAATGGAGTACCATGGTCGTGGCAAAAATTCTATCCCAGATTTAGTAGTCTACATCAACGGTTTACCCATTGGAGTAATTGAATGTAAGTCTCCAACAGCACAAAACGCATGGGATGAAGCTTTCGATAATCTAGAATATTATCAAGATAATTCGGAAAAGTTATTCCACTATAATCAAATATGTGTCGGCATTTGGGGAGTAGGAGGAAAGTATGGTGCTATCCATTCGCCTCAACAATTT
>PIVJ01000406.1 GCA_003353955.1 Bacteroidota bacterium
TTCATGAAGATGGAATCGCTAGTAATCGCTGGTCAGCTATACAGCGGTGAATCCGTTCCCGGGCCTTGTACACACCGCCCGTCACACCATGGAAATTGATTATACCTAAAATCATTCTTGTAATAAGTTAATTTAATGACTTATGGAAAAGGTGCCTAAGGTGGAGTTAATAACTAGGGTGAAGTCGTAACAAGGTAGCCGTACGGGAACGTGCGGCTGGAAAACCTCCTATAATTAATAGAGAAATGGTTGATAATTTTATTTGAAGGGCTATTAGCTCAGAGGTTTAGAGCACACCCCTGATAAGGGTGAGGTCCCTGGTTCAAATCCAGGATGGCCCAGCTGGGGGTATAGCTTAGTTGGTAGAGTGTTGCCTTTGCAAGGCAAAAGTCAGCGGTTCAAATCCGCTTACCTCCAGAAAAATATAATTTTTTTAAGTGAAGTTTTAATTTTAAGAAAAAAAGGGCTTACGAAGGACGTCTTGGCATTCAGAGGCGATGAAGGACGTGGTTACCGGCGAAACGCTTCGGGGAGCTGGAAACAAGCTAGGATCCGGAGATTTCCGAATGAGGCAACTCTATAAAACTTTTTATTGAATTTATAAATAAAAAAGAGCGAACTTGGTGAACTGAAACATCTTAGTAACCAAAGGAAAAAAAAGTAAAAAACGATTCCCTTAGTAGCGGCGAGCGAAAAGGGATAAGCCTAAACTCCTTTTTTTATAAAAGGAGGGTTGTGGGACAATATTTAATAAAAAAATAATATTTTTAGAGTTAGAGGAATTAGTTGGAATACTAAATCATAGAAAGTGAAAGTCTTGTACTCGAAAACTTAATAAAATATTTATTGTATCCCAAGTAGCATAGGGCACGTGAAATCCTGTGTGAATCCGCGAGGACCACCTCGTAAGGCTAAATACTACTGAATGACCGATAGTGAAAAAGTACCGTGAGGGAAAGATGAAAAGAACCCCGAAAGGGGAGTGAAATAGTTCCTGAAATCGTAAGCCTACAAACAGTAGGAGGACAACTTTAAATGTCTAACTGCGTGCCTGTTGAAGAATGAGCCGACGACTTGTAATTAATGGCAGGTTAAAATATTATATATTGTAGCCATAGTGAAAGCGAACTTAAATAAAGTATTAGTCATTAATTACAGACCCGAACCCGGGTGATCTATCCATGACCAGGATGAAGCTTAAGTAACATTAAGTGGAGGTCCGAACCGACTGATGTTGAAAAATCAGCGGATGAGTTGTGGATAGGGGTGAAATGCCAATCGAACTCGGAGCTAGCTGGTTCTCCCCGAAATGTGTTTAGGCGCAG
>PIVJ01000128.1 GCA_003353955.1 Bacteroidota bacterium
CTTGTCCTTTTTTTGTACTGCGCGTATAAACATCCAACAAACATGCAAATATTTGAAATACAAAATAAATCCTTGAGTCACTACATCCGACTTACAAAAATGCTATTGTATTGACTATCCGTAATATATCTATTTAAAAAAAAGAAAATAATTTTAACT
This sequence comes from Bacteroidota bacterium, assembly GCA_003353955.1. Taxonomy (GTDB): domain Bacteria; phylum Bacteroidota; class Bacteroidia; order Bacteroidales. Next base: position 160 of record PIVJ01000128.1, read on the forward strand.
GCCGCTGAATATCAGGTGATTAGAAAATTGATGTTTTTTTTGTTGTTGAAAAATTTGCAAGTTGGGTTAACAACTAGCACTTTTCCAGGCTCAAATATAAGCATTGAAACAGCAAATAAAATTGAGAAAAAGATTACTTGCAACATTCTGACATTATTGCTCATCGCTAAGAAAACATTATCAGGAACCATTTCTACAACGATATAAAGTGGAGAACGTCTTTTACATCAGCAGCCTGTAATTCTTTTTCTTTAGCCGTTTACTCGTATTGAGCTTGCATCTCTTTACGCTTTTCTTCAGGGAAAGCCTCACTAATTTAAAGAAAAGTATAAAGGTGTTGAAATAACCACAAAAATGCTTAACAGTGCTCTTGATTCCACAGGACTTATGAAGTTTAGAAACATTGAGGCAGAATACGAGATTCTGTTAAAACCGCAGAGTATTTAAAGCATAGCCTAGATTTAGCTGTTCTATATTTTTCTAAAACATAACCTTTTTACATAGATGCAGAGCCACCAACATTCATACATAAACCCAATAGATTATATATAAAATTTGGCAATGATCCAGCAACTAGAATCATTAATACAAAAAAGCTATTATTACTTTTTGGTGAAAAAAAATCTGAAATGGGTAAATTTCTAAAAAGCGAAAAACTAAATATCAAAAGGGAAGAAGATCTGATTAAACCTCTAACACATTATAATTCACTTTAAATCGATTCTAATTAAACTGAATGCAATTCTTTTTCATTTCAGAAAACAAACAATTGTAGTCTATTGAATAATTAATTGAGTATCTATAATCTGTTGGTCAACCTCTATTTGCAATATATAAACTCCTTTTGCAAGAGATGAAATATCAAATTTATACGTATTTCTGTTATTTAGTTCAACAGTAGATAATACTTCTCCTATTAGATTAATGACCCTTATTTTGGCATGTGTTCCATTTTTGCTAAAATTAATGGTGAATATTCCCGACGATGGATTTGGATAAACAGATATGCCCAATTGACTCAATTCGTTAATGCCAACCCCTGGAATATATTCAGTACTCCATTGTACAACACCTTTATTCAAATTTTCCGCCAGGTCTTGAATGACATCTTCCTTCAGTTCGACAAGAACTAATCCTCCTGCATAAGGTGTAATATCTGCTTCATATTCTTGAGCGTTTATTTTCTGAAGATTGGAAGCAATCCCATTATCTACATCTATATCTGAAAGCTCAAATCCAACGATCTCTTCGGTAAATGTGAACTTTACGTTTATCGGTGAAACACTTGTGGACGAGCCCACCACAGATGAGATAATTAATTCTGGAGCTATCGAATCATAAATAATTTCGAATGAGTTACTCTCGGAGCTTACATAAATTGGATCTGTAGATTTTATGCGTACGTTATAATTCTCACTACTTGGTGTTTTTGCAGGAATAGCAGACAAAATTACACCACTACCATCTGATGTTATAAATCCAATTTCAATCTCATCATCGTAGCCTCCCAGGCTATCAAGATAAGCTGTGAAAGTATTTGAATTAAATTGTCCATTAACTATATAGGGAATTTCAATGCTAGCTTCTTTGGTATTTGACACATAAAATGGGCTTCCAATAATTGCACCTATGCTAATTAAAGGTTCACTGATAGCAATCGAAAGATCATCTAAATAACAATTATTACCGTTACTTGATTTAAATAAAAAACCAATGTATAAAGATGTTTTTTGCTCCTCCTGCAATGGAAAGGAAACAGATTTAGGCATCCAGCCAGAATTGTCTATATTATATCTTGTGTATGAAGCCAGATTAGTCCAGGATATCCTATCTGTGGACCATTGAACTGAAATGCTATCATTACGTTTTAAGCCACCTGAATCCTCACTCCATACAAATGAAATAGTTATTGCATCTCCCTCCATGGAAGAAAATAAAGGACTAATTAAACGAATTTTATCATTATTATCGCAATCTTTGGAATTAAACTTGAGCATATGAGATCCTTCTGATGGGATTATTAAAGGATCGTCTCCATTAGCTGTGAATAATAATGATGGAGTTCCTACCGATCCTTCATCAGTAATAATTTCAGAAGTCCAACATCCTGGAATAAAAGAGTTATTAAATCCCTCAACCATTGGTAATGAAACATTCTCCTCATCAATAACTGAATAGTTAACCGATTTCATGTTGTTTAAATTATAGTCATCAGCACCACCATTTACTTCATCAATGGTGGCAGTAAATGTGTGTTCCCCAAATGGTAAATCTATTTCCGGCAATGAAATTGTTGCAAAACTACCTGATTCAAGTGATCCGTTCCAATTAAAAGAAGCTGGATCACTTCCACCATAAATATAGGAAATCCCGAGGTTAGTTACTGTTTCATTTCCGCTATTCCTAATAACAATAGAAGGGGTTATGATTGTTTCACCACAATAACTTTTCTGCAAAGGATTGATAACACTATGTAGTGTCGCATCAATCTCAAGATCAAGTCCTTTCACTAATTCAGACGCCCATAATCCACGCCCATAAGTTGATGCATAAATTTTTGAAAATTCAGAATTTGCATCATTATAATAAATTTCTAATTCAGTGACCATGACATTAGGCAAACCACTACTATAGCTTTGCCAATCACTTTTTCCTTCTCTGATAAACACTCCAATATCAGTTCCCACATAAAGATGATCTGATAAGGTTACTTGTTTATTTTGCACAATGCAAAATACTGGAAGATTTGGTAGTCCGCCAGAAATATCAGTCCACGAATCACCACCATCAATTGTTTCAAAAACATGCTCATTACCATAACCGCCTATCGTAACCCAAACAGTATTGGGGTCATTTGAGTGGATCGCAATATAAGTAATACTATTACTTTCAACTGGCAGGGTTCCTGTAACCACATTCCATTGAGCTCCGTCATCCTTAGTTTTCCAGATATTCGAATGATCTGCAATATACATTACCATTGTATCTGAAGGTGCAATTGCCATTGACCTAAACTTTTGGATAGGGCTACTTACTGTTGAATATTTTGTAAATGTAGATCCATAATCGGTAGATTTCCATACAGATGCGTATCCGACATAAATGGATTTTGGATTTATCGGATTAATGACATATGGGGTTACCCAACTTCCTGTTAAAGTACCATCACCTATATTTTTATCAATCCTTATTCCTAGATCATTATTCCATTTTACATTCGTTCTGAAAATTCCTCCCCCTTGGTAGGAAGCATATTGAATATTTGCATTTGAATAATCAATCAAACATTCCATTCCATCACCACCTTTAACGTCAATCCAGTTATCACTTTCAAATAATTTTGATCCATTATCCTGAAGACCTGTTATGACTTCGTTTTCTGAAGATGCTGATACTCCCAAGCGATATATTTGGCTAATTGTAATTCCGTCAGATAGATCTGTCCAACTCAAGCCATTATCAAGAGATTTGTAGATTCCCCCGTCATTTCCTTCATAGAGGGTTGAATTATTAAATTTTAGGCAATGCTTGTCTGCATGAACCACTACCGTACTATTAAAATTAAAATCTGGATCATTATTCCACATACTGCTAATATCCCAAGATACACCTCCGTCACGAGATCTCCAGGTATTAACCCCTCCCAGAAATAATAAATTTTCATCTGTTGGAGAAACTGCAAGTGCGAGAGCATACCACCCTATACCATTATTATTATTAAGTGTACCATCATCAATACGTCCATCGCTATAGTACCCTAATAAGTAATTTTTGGAGATAGTTCCGTCAAATACCTCAATAAAGGTATTGCCAGAATCAGTTGACTTATAAATACCAGAGAGCTCCCCCCCGAGTTTAGACACTAAAGCGTAAACGAAAGAAGGATTAGCTTCGGTTACGGCTAATTCAATTCTACTATCTGTATCTCTGAATTGATGTGTAACAGACCAATTAATACCCCCATCAACACTTTTTATTATTTTAACATTTCCATACCGGTTGTCTTGAGTACAAGCGTATAAAATATCTGGATTTTCTGGATTAAATTCAAAATCCATAACATAATTCGAGGAATTATGAATTTCTTCCCAGGTATTTGCAAAATTCGTAGATTTATAAATACGATATCCTTTTCCGGCATATAAAATTGAGTCAGCGGTTGGATGCATACGCAAAAACCCCATTACTTCATTAGCAGATACGTCTGAATTAAGTCCTGAATTTATCCAGGTTGATCCATTATCTGTCGACTTCAAGATACCAATTGAGTGATTGTCGGTCTTATTTCCACCACCCAAAGTCCATGATGATCCCCCGTCTCTATCACCAGTAGCAATATAAATTGTTTTAGATACTTCGTAATCTGAGGGTATGGCAATATCGCTTACGCCTAACACAATATTGTTGTCAGTTAGAACTGTCCAATTTATTCCAGCATCGGTAGTATTCCATAATCCCCCCGAGGGAGAACCAACCCAAATTCTATTCAAATCTGTAGGATGAAAAGAAATACAATTTATTCGACCTATACCAGCATAACCCCCACCTGATGATGATGGCCCAACACTAGTCCAATAGTCATCCTCATTCGCATTTTTCAATTGTGAATATGATTTTTTATATTTTTCAAACTCAGTAGCTGATGTGGTTTCAGGAAATGCACCTGTTTGCTTATTAATTCTTGGCTCCCAATACCACTCCCAACGTTTGAATTGTTTCCATCCGGGGGGAGTCTTAAATGTTGTGTCATTTTGTGCATATCTTCCTGATTTAAGATTAAAATCATCCCAATAAGAATAGAATGCATTTTGGAGATCATAAAAGCTTGGCTTCTGATCTGTTTTATTACTAACTATTACATTATTACGCCACCCCTGAGCCGAAAGAAATTGTGTTGATAATAATAATATAACAACAAGTAAAAGTTTTTTCATAATGGAAGTCGTTTAAAGTTAAATATTGAGAAGAAAGAATGGAATATAAAATTTGAATTTCAATATATTGTACTATTCTTTTAAAAAAAATGCTACCCGAAAGTACAACAAAAAAGATACTTTTTCAAATTTTAAACTTAAAAATTCATTGAACAACCAATACTGTCCTAAACGTTTTTGATTCCAAGGTAAAAGTATAAATTTACTGGGTTTTGAGCACATTTTTCTCGACTTTCAGAAAAGAACCCCCTGATAATTGTTTGCTGGAGGACTGTT
>PIVJ01000407.1 GCA_003353955.1 Bacteroidota bacterium
CTAACGATGGGTCAACTATATGCATACTCACGATGCATCACCAACATAATCCCCAATGATGAATCAGATTCATCGTTGGGTGTCACCTGTTCTCCCAACCTATACAAGTCAATCTTCACAAAGAGTATTGCATGCATGTGCGCTGTTGTTTCGAATCCTGTCTCGGAACACCACGAAAATGAAAGAGGGGGTGTGGAACATGATTATCCCCTGGAAGCGGAGGGGCTATTCATTCAACTCCAAAGTTAATTGGCATAGGTGGTATGGTACATGATTACCCCGGGAAGCGGGGCAATTCCTGCGTCACTAAATTTTATTGGAAAATGACTATACAATATTTGAATATTTGAATATTTGAAATCAAATTTTATTGGAGGCGAAGTGACGTGTGTCTAGAGCTGCCACCGGCCATTTAACCGCCACAATGTGAAATCAAGGAAAAAGCTCACTGACGCTCTTAATAAAAGCTGAAAATGTAACAGTAATACAGCAAAGCGGATCAGATTTACTTGGACTCCCTCTACTGTCAACAGCACACAAGGTCCACCACACAGGCGTCCTGTTGCAGTTACTGCCAATAATCCACCATTACCGGATATTACAGAGGGTGAGAGACTTTCAAATCAAGTGTGCTTGAATTCTCTGTGTGGTGTTTCTCACCCACAGGCCTCTAACCAAATTCCCAACCCTTACCACACTGTTACGGCATGTGATAGAGTAATTAGTCAATGTCTTTGTTGACAGGACTTTGTTTTATCTTGTTTGATGTAGAGTGATTTAGATTGTTTTAAATCGAGTTTTTCTACTCGCATCGAGAATGGAATTTTACATATTTCATAACCTACACAATGGATTATTCATGAGCTCATAACCTACACAATGGATTATTCATTAGACCATAACCTACACAATGGATCTTAGTCTTTACCACAACGACGAGTTACTACGTAGACGGCGCAATAGGGTATAGGATAGCCCCAACGATGAATCATTTACTGTGTATTTCCCCTTTCATTTGGAAACACAAAGTTTTACAAAGTGCTTTATCAGTATTAGAAATGGAATTTACTATACTCCATATATCGCGGTTTTGTCGTGTTGGATCGTAACACGTGACTCTTCCAACCGCCAACCACTACACCGTAGTTAGATAATGCAGTAGTCAACCAAGTAGTCTTGTTTACTATGTTATCAATCCCCTACGATTGTTCGTATGAAGAGTGAAAAACTACACACTACCCTTTTATGAAGTTCCTATAGTTGTGAGGAGACCAAGTCCCCTTGCTTACAGTAACATCAAGAGCTCGTCATTCCTTTCTTGG
>PIVJ01000129.1 GCA_003353955.1 Bacteroidota bacterium
ATGCATTCCTGCCCCAGTATGAAAAAATGAATTCCTTTTTGTATCATCTTTAGAAACTATTACACTCCAAAGTATTCCTCGTTTTACATAATTTTGGAGGTTTGAATATGGTTTTGTACTTATATCAATCCATTCCTTAGTGACTATTTGATTTCCATCCCAAGAGCCGTAGTTCAAATACAATTGTCCGTATAATATCAAATCGCGCGCCGACATTCTAAAATGATAGGCTGGATATTTTGATTTGGTTTTTTCATATTGATAATAACCATCTTCGTCTGTAAAATTCAAATCTTCTGAACTTTCACCATCGGTATAAGTAATATACTTTCCTTTATAATCTTTCATTCCCAGAGGTATAGCAATCTCTTCATTGAAAAGGTCATAGATGCTTTTCCCTGTTTGCATTTCTAAAATTGCGCCCATAGTATTAAAATCCCAATTATTATAATAATAGTGTTCTCCAGGTGCAAAAGAATTTCGTTCGGGCATGTCTCTTAGCATCCCTTCACTAACTGCAGCAGCGTTATGGTATACTCCTGACCTTGACTTTAACAAATCTATAATCTTTGCTTGCTGTTCATTTTCTGATAATTTTGGTTCAATATCATTTATTCCAAGTTGCTTTAGTGTTAAAGATGTGTCAATTTTACCTTGTTCAAGTGCAATTCCAACCAATGAATTCAGTAATGCTTTACGAATTGAATGAATTGTATGCTTTTTTGAGGTCGCTCCCCATTCAAAAATAATAGCTCCATCTACCATTATCATCATTGAGGATGATCCACTTTTTTCAAGGTGTTCCTTTAGCAATTCTAATTTCTGAGAAGAATAACCCTTTGTTTCAGGTTCAGCATAAGTAAAGCCAGATTTAGGTGTTGTATCACAACTAGCTAAAAACACTAATAACCCAAATAGATAAATGATTAGATCTTGCTTAATTTTCATAATCTTAATTTTGAATTGTTTACACCGCCGGTTTTGTTTTTATTGCCCATAACAATTGTATAACCACATTGTAGTTAATCAATTATGTATGCAAGTTAATATTTTTTATTAAACTATCAAGCGGACTTGCAATTTCTTTATTATGTCAATTGTTTTGGTATAAACTTCTGTTGTTTTGGGTGAACTGTGTCCCAACATATTTTGTATATGACGTAAGTTTACATTGTCTTCAATGCAGTGAGTTGCAAATGAATGCCTGAGCGTATGTATTGTAGTCCAGGGGTTTGCGTTTGCTTCTTTAGCTACTTTTCTAAATACATTCCTAATACTTGTGCTTGAATATTGACCACACCTTGGGACGAAATAAAATAAAACCCATCATGATAGCCCGTCCGCTTGCGGCGGGGGGCTTCATTTATTCATTTCTCATTATAAGCGTACAATTTGTAAAAGCTTCAACCCTAGGTTAAAGTAGATTACGATTAGATTTCCAAGAATAAATTGTTAATTTTGACATGAGTTAAACTCATAAGATACACGCGAAGGCACATTAACAGATTTATAAATGGAGCGAAGCCCGGACAAAATAACCATAGCAACCTACTATCAAAAATACGCAATGCTGCCGATTATAGATGTTCGCTCTCCTGGTGAATTTAAAAAAGGACATATACCTGGGTCTAATAATATTCCATTGTTTACTGATGAAGAAAGAGCAAAAGTTGGTACAGCATATACGCGCCAGTCAAAAGAAATAGCGATGAATATCGGGTTCAAAATAGTCAAACCCAAACTGCAACATTTTATTAACGAATCAAAAAAAATAGCACCCACCGGAAAAGTTATTGTTCATTGCTGGCGGGGTGGTATGCGAAGTGCAGCGTTCGCGCAACATTTGTTGGATCATGGATTCTCTGAAGTATACAAAATAGATGGCGGTTATAAATCTTTTCGTAAATTGGTTTTGCAATTCTTTGAACAAGAATTTCAATTAACTATTATCGGAGGGTATACAGGTAGTGGTAAAACTAAAATATTGGAAACATTGTGTAAAAACAATTTTCAGGTGGTAGATTTAGAAGGCATCGCCCATCATCGTGGTTCTGCCTTTGGTGGAATTAAAATGGGAAAGCAACCTACGGTTGAACAATTCGAAATTAATTTGTTTGAGACCATGCGACATCTTGATTTAAGCCTTGAGATATGGATGGAAGACGAAAGCCATAATATTGGGGCAGTTGTTATTCCGATAGCCTTATTCTCGCAAATGAAAGCGCAAACAACTTATTTTTTAAATATCCCCAGAAAAGAACGGGCAAGGTATCTTGTTGAAGAATATGCTGATCTTGATAAAGAGGAGTTAGCTTATTCTATAAATAGAATTAAAAAAAGGTTGGGCTTCGATCAAACAAAAATTGCGTTGAAGTATCTCAAGCAGGATGATTTTTTTAATGTCGCTATGATGACATTAGAATATTATGATAAATTTTATTTACGCGGACTTTCACGTCACGACCAGGCAAATGTGCATGAATTAAATCTGGCAACAACATCGCATGTTGAGAATACGAAAACTATTCTTAATATTATAAAAGATAAAAGAAATGATTAAACTTACTCAATACAGTCATGGAGCTGGATGTGGTTGTAAAATTTCACCAAAAGTGTTAGATACAATTTTAGGTACAAGCATTCAATCTGCCGCCAATAAAAATTTGCTTGTTGGTAATGATAGTCGTGATGATGCAGCAGTTTATGATCTTGGTGATGGAATGGCATTAATTAGTACTACCGATTTTTTTCTCCCGATTGTTGACGATCCTTATATTTTTGGTAAAGTAGCTGCGGCAAATGCCATCAGCGATGTATATGCTATGGGTGGTAAACCCTTACTTGCAATTGCCATTTTGGGTTGGCCCGTAAATAAAATTGCACCGGAAATCGCCACAAAAGTTATGGAGGGCGGAAGGGAAATTTGTAAAGAAGCCGGTATTCCTTTGGCCGGCGGCCATAGCATAGATAATCCCGAGCCAATCTTTGGATTGGCAGTTACAGGCAAGATTGATATTCCTAATTTAAAAAAGAACAGCACTGCAAGATCGGGATCGAAATTGTATCTCACAAAACCTATTGGAGTGGGAATATTAGCTACGGCTCAGAGGCAAGGAAAACTAAAAAAAGAACATCAAAATATTGCGCCCGATTCAATGATGTTGTTGAATAAAGTAGGTGTAGAGCTATCAAAAATAAAAGAAATTACAGCAATGACGGATGTGACTGGATTTGGACTCTTGGGCCATTTGATCGAAATGTGTGAAGGAAGTGGCGTTTCGGCGGTAATTGATTATGATAAGGTACCCATATTTCCTGAGGCAAAAGCTTATCTCAAAGAGGGCTCTATACCGGGAGGAACAAATCGAAACTGGGATAGTTATGGGCACAAATTGAATTTAAAAAACACTGAACAAAAACATATCTTATGTGATCCTCAAACCAGTGGCGGGCTTCTTATCGCGGTGGAGGAAAATGCCACTAATCAGATTGAAGCACTTTTAAAACAGCAAAATTTAATCTCGCATTCGTTGGGTTATCTAACTGAGCAAAACAAAGAGCTAATAAAAATATTTTAAGTATGCATTCTAATAAAAAATCGATATGAAAAAAATGAGTTTAATTTCTTTAGCAGTAGTACTAATGAATTCTTGTATTTCAAGCCCAAAGGCTGATTTCGAAAAATATTTCAATAATAAAACAATGCGTGTTGATTATTTCCATACCGGAACAGCAACTGAAGAGCATTTCTCTATTGATCGCATTCTTTCAGATGGAGAATGGGGTGGGAGCGTAGTTCATTTGCTGGATGTGTTGGAATACGGATTGTATTTATTTGAAATTCAGGATCTGGAAAGCGGAAAGCTTTTATACAACCGAGGCTTCGCCAGTATTTTTGGTGAATGGCAATCCATACCCGAAGCACAACAACAATGGGGTGCTTTCCATGAATCAGTTCGTTTCCCATGGCCGAAAAATGCAGTTAAACTTTTAATGAAAAAACGAGATTCGCAAAATAATTTCAGCACCATCTGGGAAACAGAAATAAATCCTGAATCAAGAGCTGTTACACCGGCTGATCTTGATAACAATCTTGTCACCAAGGATATAATGATTAATGGTTCTGCTCACGAAAAAGTAGATATCGTGATACTTGGGGATGGCTATACACCTATGGAAATGGATAAATTTTATTTTGATATTGAGAAACTAACAGCTCGTTTATTCTTAGTTGAGCCTTTTAAGTCAAGAAAATCGGATTTTAATATACGAGCAGTAGAAACACCATCATCTGTTTCAGGGGTAAACAAACCACATCCCGGAGTTTTTGCCCGGACACCATTGTCTGTTCATTACAGCAGTTTCGATAGTGAAAGATATATTCTGACATACGATAATAAATCCGTAAGAAATGCGGCTTCTGCTGTTCCCTACGAGTTTATGTATGTGTTAATAAATGAAGAAACTTATGGAGGAGGAGGTATTTATCAGTTATATGCTACGGTAGCTGTTGATAATAAATTTTCAGATTACATCTTTGTTCATGAACTTGGGCATCATTTTGCGGCATTGGCAGATGAGTATTATACTTCTTCAATATCTTATCAAATACCTGAAATAACCGTTGAACCCTGGGAAGCAAATATCACTGCTTTATTGGATGGGAATCAACTCAAATGGCGTGATATGGTTGAGGCTGGTACCGAAATACCAACGCTATGGGATAAGGAGGAATTTGATTCACATGCGATTAAAATCCAAAACGAACGGAGTCAGTTAAGAGCAGAAAAATCTCCGGAGAGAGTGTTAGAGGAATTGTTCTTGAGACAAAGAGATGAAGAAACCAGGATGATTAATGCGATGGAAAATAGTGGAAAAATTGGTGCATTTGAAGGAGCATCCTACTACCAGAACGGTATGTATCGATCATCAACAGACTGCGTAATGTTTACACGAAATAAATTAGATTTTTGCCCAGTTTGTCAAAAAGCAATCTCGAATGTCATCGACCAGTATGTAAAATAATGTTGGCTGGTATTTTTTAAATCTAGACGTATTGGTAGAGAAATCGCGTCGAAATTTGCTGATCAGGGTGCAAATATTGCTTTTTCTGATATTGTATTTGATGATCATGCAAAATCATTGGAACAAGAAATTAATGATAAGGGATTAAAAGCCATGGCAAAATACAACTGGCATTTATCAAATCTGGTGGCCTTCATACGTCTTAATCTTTTCGTAAAATAGACCTACAACATTGGCTCGACAAACCATTTGAAGACAACAACAGTCCTCCAGCAAACAATTATCAGGGGGTTCTTTTCTGAAAGTCGAGAAAAATGTGCTCAAAACCCAGTAA
>PIVJ01000408.1 GCA_003353955.1 Bacteroidota bacterium
CCAGTCAAAATACCACCCGTTTTATCATATTTTGTATTTTGTAAATTTAGAATTTCTTGGTCTATATTTAAAATTTGGTCTTTCACCAATACTAAATCAGTATCAACAGAAGTTATATTGGCGGTCGATACATCAACTGCTGTTAAATTTCCGTCTGTATTTATACCGTCACCATTATTTATAAAACCAACAACACCTAATCCACCTAAAGTTTGAATGCTCCCTGTTATCGGACTTGAGCTCTGTGTATTATTGGTCGTTTTAATTGGACACTGTGCTTCCAATTCAGTCCCCTGAATAATTACTTTATCCGCTTGTGATTTCAGAATCACATCACCATTCCTTCCTTGTAATTCTGTTGACCCTCCTAACATATCAATTCTAAAATTATTTGCTGGGGTTGTAGCATTTTCTATGTAATATTGACTCCCAATTTGTGTTACAGTGCCTGTTAAATTAATTGTCCCAACACTTCCCGCTTTGCTTGAAATATTATCAACATCAATTCTTTCTGTTGTTATTTTTTTGGTATTGTCTGACAGAGTCAGATTACTTACAATTGACTGATCTGCTGTATCAACCTTACTAACTTTAGTGTCATTAGAGGCGACTAAACTTTGAATAGTCGTATCGTAGGATGGTATATTGTCGCTCTCAAAATCAGGTGCAATAATTTTAAACAACGATGGATTTTGTATGGTCGCATCTAACGCGGCCTGTAAGCCACTCGTATCACTAATATCCAGCGTAGTGCTGTATATCTCTTTATTTGCATCGACTTTCAGTGGTAATCCTGGTGTCGAGATATCATTAATTTTGATAGAATTCACAAAGATATCGGCAGAACCATTATCTAAGCCTGATTCGAACCCTGTGTTACCATTAAAGTTTGACATTCTTATGAATTATATTATGGCATATATTCTTTTCAAAAAAAAAATGTAATATAGAATAATGATTATATATGTCTCGCCGCTTCTATTCCAAATTTATTTACAGATGAAAGCCATGATAAACTGATTGGTCCACAAATAAAACTGTTTTTATGCTGATCGGATTTGCCATTCACATCGATTAATTTGAATCCTTTTTCTTTGGCGTTTTTATAAAGATATGGAAGTAGTTTTCGGGATGGTCTTGCAAAAGAATCATACATATACATATTTTTTTTTGAATCGCAAAAAACGGCGCACCAATGCGATCCGGGCAAACCACTTTTATCCGCGTTAATTATAAAGTATCCTGGTTTAAATTTTGCTTTGTCCTGTGGAAATGTCCCTAGGTATTTTGAGCCTAACAATATTTTTCCGATCTTTGTGAC
>PIVJ01000130.1 GCA_003353955.1 Bacteroidota bacterium
TAAGTATTTTACTTATGAAGAGTTCGATTCGCCTGATGTACAAGGTAGCGGGCAAATGATGAGTAAAGATCTTATACTTATACTAGACAATGTTAGAGCTGAGCTTGGCAAACCTATAGATATTAATTCTGGGTATCGCACGCCAGCACATAACGAAAAAGTAGGTGGGAAACCTAACTCATCTCATTTAAAAGGTCTAGCGGCTGATATAGCTTGCAAGGACAGTAGATACAGGTTTGAACTTGTAAGAGAATTAATGGAACACGGTATAGACCGTATAGGTATTGGTAATACTTTCATTCATATAGATATTGATGATAGTAAATCACATGGTAGGATTTGGACATATGGCAACTGATAAGAAAACACTTAAGTGTAACAAACCTCGGCGTACGCCAGACCATAAAACTAAATCGCATATAGTTAGAGCTTGCTCTGCAGGCAAAGAAAAAATTATACGCTTTGGTCAGCAAGGTGTAACAACAGCGGGTAAGCCAAAGAGTGGTGAGTCTGCAAAGCAAAAAGCACGACGTGCTAGTTTTAAAGCTCGTCACGCAAAGAATATTAAAAAAGGTAAAATGTCCGCCGCCTATTGGGCTGACAAGGTAAAATGGTAATTATGCACAAAGGACACTACGGACAGTATACCGGTAACGCTAAATGGTCAAAAGATCACGCGCATACTAAAGTAACTAAAGAAAACTACGACGCTACTAAAAAAGACGACGAAGCCCATATGCAATATCTTAAAGAAGATGTGTTGTATGACTCACGTCATGGAGGTAGTGACAAGCAAATGACAGATGACGAGAAGCATATTTCAAAGTTAGCTGGCGATTTAAAATACGATAACAAAAAATTTAAAAAATAATATTATGCCTTACGGAAAAACACCAATGAAAAAGAAAGGATCAATGATGCATATGGAGGGTAAAAACTCTACTCATGTTGATACTAATAAAAACTACCCTAATGATGGTCATTTACATTACAAAGACGGTGAAAAAATATCAACACCAGCGAGAATGAATTATGATTCACCTATGAAAGCAGGTCATTCACCTATGGAAATGAAAGGTTCTTTTATGTCAAAGCACTCAAGCTCAGCACTTCACATGGGTTATTCACCTATGAAAATGGAAAACGTAATTGATCGTGACGCTAAATCTTCTGGCAAAAACCAGTATGATAAATACGGAAAATAAAACAGAGAGGACTGTACAAACCTCAGCCAAACACTAACACTAACACTAACACTAACACTAACACTAACAAAAATGGCACAATTTTTAAAAGTAGAATCTTTAGCAGCTGGTCAAGCAGTTACTTTGATTCCAATTTCAGAGATAGCGGGTATGCTAGCAACATCAGATGCAACAGATACAACACTAGTAATTACTATGAAAACAGGAACTCCTGGAACATATACTATTGTAGTAGCTGATCCATTAGGAGGTTTAAATTCAATGTACAAAGCGTTTAATGATGCTATTGTAGCTAATCCAGGTGGAGTAGTATCTACCGTTGTACCGCCTTTGACGACTGCTCAAGCACCGGAATCTCAATCAGGTCAAGCTGGTAAAATTCTAATTACTCAACAAGCAGTTTACACTCAATTTGCAAGCTGTACATTTGCTGCATAATTATGAAATCTAGAGGTTTAGGAGACGATATAGAAAAGTTTACTAAAGCTACTGGAATAAAAACCGTAGTAGATAAAGTCGCAGAGGGTTTAAATATCCCCTGCGGCTGTTCTGCTCGTAAAGAATGGTTTAATAAAAAGTTCCCAAACAAACTATAATGGCTTTTAAACTAAACAACAAACCTTACTCAGGAGACAATACGCCAGTGTATAGAGTAGATATGGAAGATGGGGTTTTAGGTAAAGCTAATAACAACGGAACTATAATCTTAAGACAAGGCATGACGCCTGAACAAGAAGATGAAGTAATAAAACACGAGGAGATTCATATAAAGCAAATGCGCTGCGGTGATCTAGATTACGACGACAAGTACGTATACTGGAAAGGTAAAAAAATACCAAGATCTAGTATGAACGAAGGAGCTAAAAAATTACCATGGGAAAAAGAAGCATATAGAAACGCGTGATAAAAAAAACAAAATAAAACAAAATGGCATACAAACAAAGTCCAGCTTCGTTTATGAAGCATAAAAGCAGCGCTGTAGGATATATGGCGCAGGGTTCAGCAGCTCACATGCACGGCCCAGGTGGGTCACATCCAGATACAGATCCAGAATTAACAAAAAAAGAAGGTAAAGCTAAAAAAAGTGTTAGCACTTCTGGAGATACAACAACGACAACAACAACTCAGAGAATGTCTGGAACTGGAACACGAGGGGGTTTCACGTCTGGATCTGGATATGATTTAGATGAAGTGGTTGTTGGATTAGATATTGATTCTTCTTCTACAACTAACCCTAATAGAATTTCCTCAACAGGACAAGAAGTTACAACCCCGCATCCTGGTAGATATATACCTTATGGAGGTGGTAAGGCTGGTAAAAAAGCTTTTAATAAAAGAAAAGATTACAAAGCGTATAAGCAATATCACGAAACACAAAAAGAAAAATATTTTCAAGATCCAAGAAATTGGAAAAGTACTTACGAAAACTAAATGAAAAAAATTCTTCAACTTATAACTGGAGGTCTCATTAAAGATGTTGGTAAAGTTATAGATAACTTAACAACTACAGATGAAGAAAGACTTGCGGCTAAACTAAAAATTGAAGAGTTGCTAGAGCAAGCAGATAAAGATGCTCAAGACCAAGTAACAGCAAGGTGGGAATCGGATATGAACTCTGATTCCTTCTTGTCTAAAAATATACGACCAATGGTTCTTATATACCTTACTGTTGTATTCACTATACTATCTTTTTTCGATGGTAATGTAGGTGAATTTAAAATAGCAGAGCAATATATACCAATATTTCAGTCGTTACTTATAACAGTATACGGCGCTTACTTTGTAGGTCGTACGTGGGAAAAATCAAAAAAAATAAATAATAATAAATAATTATGGGAAAATTTGGAATCAGTGATAGCATAGCCGGCAAAGCGATGAGAGCTGTAGGAAAAACAGGAACTCCCGACGCTAGACCTGCTTGGGTTTTTGAAAATCAGTCAGGTGATTTAGGTACGTATTTAAGCGGATCTGTAGTCTGGTGCGGTGTAGCTGGTAGTTTAAATGTTATACCTAGTGGAATAAGTTTATCTTCTGTTAAGACACTAGGTGACATATCTGGTGGTACTAATTATACTAACACAACAGCAGCGACAACTTGCTCGAACAACATGGCGCAAGGTTTAACTGTTGATGTAACCCAAACAGGCGGTGTTATAACTGGCTTGGTTGTAAACAATGCTGGGTCTGGATATAATGCAGGTGATATAGTAACTATAGTTGAAGCCGGAAGGCCAGGGGGATCTACAGATGCTACTGCTGTTATCAAGGAAGTTAATCAAGGTGTTCCAATTGCCGCTCAATCAATAGAATTTAAAGTTCAAGCCGGCAGCGTTTTACCTATAGCCATAGACTACATAACAAATTTAACTACAATAACAGAAGCAGACATAGTTATATGTAAATAACTAACATACAAGTGACTATATAAGTATAAATAATTAATTTAAATTAAATCAAATGTCAAAAATTACAGAAGAGCAATTAAAAAAAGTTCAAAAACAACAAGAAGACCTAGGCGTTATATTAAACCAAATAGGAGCTTTAGAAGCCAACAAGCATTCATTGCTACACAAGATAGCGGGAATTAACGAAGAAATTGAAGCTACTAAAGTTGAACTAGAAGAAGAATACGGATCTATAAATATAGACCTTAAAACAGGTGAGTATACTATTATCGAAAAAGAAGATAACGGTGAACTAGCTGTAGTTAAAGCAGAAGACTAAAATGAATTCTGTTATAAGAAAAATCAGTATTGGTTCTGATTATAAAAACGATGCGATGCATTATTCGGTGGGTCAGCAAGTATATGGTGGTCACGAGATATCGCATATTTTATTTGAAGATTATGATAGTTCTTATAATATTCATATAAAGAAAAACAACGAGGTATTGCCATGGAAGAAGTTTAATTCTAACATGGCTATATCTGTTGAGTATGATTTAGAATATTAATGAAAAGTGTATATGAATTTATCATAAAACCAATTGGAAAAGTTTATGATAACTCTATAGATGTAGATGGTAAAGAACTTTTACTAAACACTAGTATAGATAAACACAAGTTTGTAAATAATAAAGCTGTTGTTGTTTCAATACCAGCAGCTTTTAACACGCCTATAGAAATAGGTGATGAAGTTATAGTTCATCATAATATATTTAGAAGATACTATAACATGAAAGGTAAAGAAGTTAATAGTAGTAAACATTTTAAAGACGATCTTTACTTTTGTCAATTAGATCAAATATATTTATATAAAAAAATATACAAATGGCATGCGTTTGCTGATAGATGCTTTGCGATGCCTATTAAAAATAATAATGATCTAGAGCTAGATAAAGAGCAAAAGCTTATTGGTATACTAAAATACGGTAATAAGTCCTTAGAAGCTAAGGGAATAAACGAGGGAGATACTGTAGGGTTTACACCTAACAGTGAGTTTGAGTTTATCGTAAATGACCAACGGCTTTATTGTATGAAATCAAATGATATTGTAATTAAGTATGAGCACCAAGAAAACCAAGTTGAATATAATCCAGGCTGGGCAAAGAGCAGTTGAGGAATTAATTAAGGTAGCTAAAGAACCTATTATAGATTCAGATGATGACATCTCGGCTGATCGTTTAAAGAACGCGGCTGCAACAAAAAAGTTAGCTATATTCGATGCGTTTGAAATACTTAATCGCATCGAAGAGGAAAAGAATATGCTTGAAGATAAACCAAGCGATAGTAAACAAAAATCCTTCAAGGGTTTTGCAGAAGGTAGATCTAAATAATGTACAAGCAAACTTTATTTACTGTACTTGCAGACCACGTAAAACCCCACGTGCTTAAAAGAAATAACAAAAGCAAAAAGTGGGAGTACGGTTATAACAAAGAACACGACATGGTCGTTATAAGTAAGACTGGTCAAATAGGTGATGTATATGAAATACAAAACCTTAAAATAGCATTACCACCTTTTAAAGGTAAACTAAACGAGGATAAAGACAGATGGTCTAAAGAAGAATATCCTAAAGAATTAAATAAAATAAAAAGTGTATTTGAGTGGAATAAATACCCGGAGCACTTTAAAGAAAGATGGTATGAGTATATTGACGAAGAGTTCAAGCGTCGTGATGAAGGTCACTGGTTCAATAA
>PIVJ01000409.1 GCA_003353955.1 Bacteroidota bacterium
TGAAACCATAGCTCAAGACGCATTGTATCTTACACAAGGTTTTTGTCAGGCCAATCTAACGGTTACTCCCATACCCGGATCCGAACTTGATTATGAGCTCTTGGCTTATCCCAACCCCACCAAAGATTTCGTTATTCTAAAAATCAACAATAACGATTTGAGCAATCTCAACTATTTATTGTATGATATAAATGGGAGTCTGCTAATATCGAATCAAATCACTTTTAACAAAAGCTCGATTCCATTCAGTTCTTTAATTCCCGCAACCTATTTCTTAAAAATAATTGACAATCAAATTGAGGTTAAATCCTTTAAAATTATAAAAATTTAGATAAATGTTTCTAGCCTAAATCAGTTATTATGAAGAAGCTGTACTTTTTTATTCTCGGTCTGTTTATCAGCCTTACTGGTTTCTCTCAAAATGGTGATGGGTTTAATTACCAGGCCATCGTTCGCGATGCTAACGGAAATGTTAATGCAAACGTAAGCGTGAATATGGAAATCTCCATATTACAGGAAAGCGCTGACGGCACTATTATTTTTACTGAAACACATGCTGTAACTACTAATAATTTTGGGTTGGTGAATCTAAACATTGGTTCTCAAAACCCAAGTAGTTTTGCCCTTATCGATTGGGCAAGCGGATCCTATTTTATAAGAATAAGTATTGATGGCGTGGAATTCGGAACTAGCCAGTTAATGAGAGTCCCTTATGCCCTGCATACGAAGACCGCAGAAAACTACAATGAAACTGATCCCTTATTTTCTGCATCTCCTTTTATAACTCTTACACAAGAAGATACCGACAACTGGGCCAGCAAATTAGATAAAGAGCTCGACCCTGTATTTTCAGCCTCCATCGCAGAAGGAATAACAGCTGATGATACAACAAGATGGAACACTCCCGCAACACAGGTAACATATTCTGATACTGCTCAATATGCGCTATTAACAGATTCCGCAAATTATGCGATGTATTCCGATACGGCTCAATATGCGCTATTAGCATTAGTAGGTTTCGCAGACCACGCCGCCCATGCTGATACGGCTCAATATGCGCTATTCGCAGATTCCGCAGTCTTAGCAGATCATTCCATTCATGCTGATACCGCTCAATATGCACTATGGGCAGATTCCGTAAATCATGCCATCCATGCTGATACGGCTCAATATGCGCTATTCGCAGATTCCGTAAACCATGCCATTCATTCTGATACGGCTCAATATGCGCTATGGGCAGATTCCGTAAATCATGCCATTCATGCTGATACAGCTCGAATTATTGCCGATGTAGATGGGAATACCAGCGTAGAAGC
>PIVJ01000131.1 GCA_003353955.1 Bacteroidota bacterium
CTGATGTTGTTACCATTATTGGAACACAAGATATTGTATTTGGAGAAGTCGATAGATAATATGAGAAAGTCTTCATCTTCACCACAAACTCGATGGGGTTTGACAATTTGGAGTGATGGGAGTACTTCTTTTGAGCTTCAATTGAATCTAAAAGGACGTAATTTGGTTTGTAATCAAGATCCGTGGACACATCCTTTGTGGAAGAATCAGGAAATTAAAAAGGTTACTAAGCTAAGTAGGTTGTCTATCTTTCAAAAAAAATATGGGGTTTTTAAAAGTTTAAATTTTAAAATAATAAATTTATTGGAATCTTTTATTTACAATACCTAAAAATATAAATGCATACTCTTCTTCCTGAATTTTTTTTGGCTATAGCCATTATTGTTTTGTTGGTTTATTATATTAATACGTTGCCTATAATAACAGAGAGTATGCCTGTATCTACAAGTTTTTTGCCTGATATACCTTTTGGTGCTATTAGTACTGTTATTATTGGTTGGACTTTTTATCTTTATTCTCAAAGTTGTTATGGTACATCTGATTTTCTATTTATTCATGATGATTTGGCTATCTGGACTAAAATTTGGTTGTGTTTGGGTATATTGGCTTGTTTTAGTTTGGGACGAAGATTTAATCGTATTCGTCGTTTGAATTCTTATGAATATTATACATTGATTTTGATTTCTTTTTTGGGAATATGCCTTTTGGCTTCTTCTAAGGATCTACTTTCTTTGTATCTAAGTCTTGAAATGCAAAGTTTGTCTTTCTATGTACTAGCATCTTTTCAACGACAATCTGGTTTTTCTACGGAAGCAGGCCTTAAATATTTTTTGCTTGGAGCAATTTCTTCTGGGTTTTTGCTATTGGGAATTTCTTGGATGTATGGTCTAACTGGTACAACAAATTTGGATAATTTGTCTAGTTTGGTTAATGATGAGGGATTCTCCGCTCTTACTTTTTCTTTGCTTCTTTTTAGTTTTGGTCTATTTTTTAAACTTGGTGCAGTGCCTTTTCATATGTGGGTTCCGGATGTTTATGAGGGCTCACCCGATTCAGTATCTATTTTTTTTGCTGTAGTTCCTAAGTTGTCTTTTCTTATTATTATTACTAGAGTTTTTTTTTCTACTTTTATACTATTTTCTCTTTGGCAACAACTTCTATTGGTATTGGCGGTGTCTTCAATTTTTTGGGGAGCTTTGTTGGCGTATTCGCAAACTAAGTCAAAACGTCTTTTGTCTTATAGTGGTATTAGTCACGTTGGTTATAGTCTTATAGCATTGGCTAGTGGTACTCTCTTGGGAGGACAAGCTATGCTAATATATATAGCTCTTTATATTTTGACATCTTTTTTTTTGTGGATATTGATTCTTTCATTTTCTACAAAATCTTATTATTATAGAACTCGATTTTTGACTGATACAATTATGCTTACCAGGACAAACCCTGTTTTGGGTTGGACTGCGGTTTTGGTAGTTTTTTCTCTTGCTGGGATACCACCACTAGGTGGGTTTTTTGCTAAGCTTGCTGTATTTCAGTCCTGTATTGATGCTGGGGTTTTTTTTCTTTCAGGTCTAGTTTTTATAATTGGTGTTATTAGTATGGTGTATTATTTGGGTTTGATTAAACTTTTTAGTTTTGAAAAAGGTTTTTGGAGTAAAACGAAACCATTTGGGAAAAGTTCATCACTAATTTTGGGTCTTTTTGGCATTATTGTTATTTGTTTTGTGCTATTTGCTAATTTTATATCTTTGTTTACTTATTTTGCTTTTTTTATATTATCTCTATTTTATATAGAATTAAAAAATTATAATGCTTTTTGAAATTTCTTTTAATTTGCTAAATAGCCATCTAGATTTTAGTTTTATTTTTCTATGTATACTTATGTATGCCATAGGATGGACAGTTATTATAGTTCGACATCCAGTTTATTCTGTATTTGCTCTTGTACAACTTTTTGTTATTGTTGCACTTATATTGGCTAAACTAAATGTTATTTTTATACCTCTTGTTATCGTATTGATTTATGGGGGTGCTGTAGCAATTCTGTTTACTTTTGTTGTGATAACAGTAGATGTTAAAGACGAGAGTCCGAGAAGCACGTTTACTAGTTTTCTAGTTACTAAAATTTTTTTGATTCTTGCTATTCTAGATATCCAAATAATATTTTTGAATTTGAAACATGAATCCTCGTGGTCATATCAAGATCTAATTGAAAAAGTTAAAGAAGGACCTAATAGTTCTTTTATAATGGATTCAAAGTTGTTGGATATTTGGACTCTGGAAGAAGTTCTTCCTTTTAAGACGCTTAGTGTTCTTTATACTGAATATTATATCCCTTTTCTTATTGCGGGGCTTATTCTTTTGTTGGCGCTAATCGCAGCAATTGTTTTGACTAGACAGCATCTTGATCAAACTAGGTCGGAAGTAACTATACGTCAACTTTTGCGACAGCCTAATATCAATTGGACAAGAATTGAAAAAAACTGTTATTAATTTTACTATATTTTTCTGGTAACGTTAGAATAGACTTGTAAAAACGGTGATACTATTCAATGAATAGAACATTTATCTTTTGCAAATGCAAAAAAAAAGTTATTGGTTTAATCCTTATTTTCATCGAATAATATAGATCTTTATCTATAGGTTTTCCGGTATTATCTATACTAAAAGTATGTATCTCAATCTAATTTTTTTGCCTCTAGGGGCCGCGGTGGTATCAGGATTTGGTGGACGTTGGGTTGGTTCTAAAGGTAGTTGTTATATTACAACTACCTCTGTATTTTTGTCTGCTTTGTTGTCGTGGGTTGCAGCTTATGAGGTAAGCCTACAAGGAAGTCCTTGTCATTTTTATCTTGTTTCTTGGGTTGAAGCAGATATATTGAATATTCCGTGGGGATTCTTGTTTGATAGTCTAACTACAACTATATTGGTGGTAGTTACTACGATTTCCACTCTTGTTCATCTTTATTCTATTGATTATATGGCAGAGGATCCTCATTTGTCTAGATTTATATCATATCTTAGTCTTTTTACTTTCTTTATATTGATTTTGGTTACCGCGGATAACTTTCTTCAAATATTTGTTGGTTGGGAAGGAGTTGGACTATGCTCTTATCTTTTGATTAATTTTTGGTTTACACGAATTCAAGCTAATAAAGCTGCGATTAAAGCTATAATTGTTAATAGAGTTGGAGATTTTGGATTGTGTTTGGGTATATTGGCTCTATGGAGTTGTTTGGAAAGTTTGGATTATGCAACAGTTTTTGCTGCAGCACCTGCTTTGACTACTATAAAATTGTCTTTTGGTGGTATAGATTGGGATGCTTTGAACCTTATTGGTTGTTTGTTGTTTGTAGGTGCTGTTGGAAAATCTGCTCAGTTGGGTCTTCATACTTGGTTGCCTGATGCTATAGAAGGTCCTACACCTGTTTCAGCTCTTATTCATGCAGCTACTATAGTAACAGCAGGGGTTTTTCTTTTGGCACGTTGTTCACCCCTTTTGGAATATGCAGAATTTGCACTTTTTGTTGTGTGTCTCGTTGGTGCTATAACAGCCTTTTTTGCTGCTACTACAGGTTTGGTGCAAAATGATCTTAAGCGTGTAATTGCTTATTCTACGTGTAGCCAATTGGGTTATATAATTTTTGCTTGTGGTGTTTCAAATTATGGAGTCGGTATTTTTCATCTAGCTAATCATGCATTTTTTAAAGCTCTTCTTTTTCTTGGGGCAGGGTCCGTTATTCATGGTGTATCTGATGAACAAGATATAAGGAAAATAGGAGGTCTTAGACGTCTTTTGCCTTTTACCTATGCCATAATAGTAATTGGTTCTTTGTCTTTGATAGGATTGCCTTTCTTGACTGGATTTTATTCAAAAGATGTTATTCTAGAGGTTAGTTATGCTACTTTTTCAAATCATGGGCATTTTGCTTATATTTTGGGTACAGGTGCAGCTTTTTTGACTGCTTTTTATTCTCTACGACTTTTGTTTTTGACTTTTTTGTCTTCTCCTAATGGTAGTCGAATTGTTTTGAGTCAAGCTCAGGATTCAAATATAGCTATAGCTTTGCCTTTGGCTATTCTTGCTGTACCAAGTATTTTTATTGGTTATCTTACTAAAGATCTTTTTCTTGGTTTGGGGACTCCTTATTGGAATGGAGCTATTTTTACTCTTCCTAGTCATTTGGCATCAATTGATGGGGAGTTTCTACCAATCGAGGTAAAACTCGCTCCTGTTGTTTTTAGTCTTCTAGGAGGATTTTTGGCTTATTTTCTTTATTCTAATGGATCAAATGAAATAGCTTATCTTAAAACACGATATTTTAAGAATATCTATACTTTTTTGAATCGAAAATGGTTTTTTGATAAAGTTTATAATGAAACTATTAATCAGAACATAATAAAAATAGGTTATCATTTTACTTATAAAAAGATTGATAGGGGAATTATTGAGATATTGGGCCCTTATGGCTTGACTCAAATAACTAAAAATGCATCTTTTCAATTGGTTAGTCTTCATACGGGTCTTTTCTATCATTCTGCTTTTGTGATTGTAATAGGTGCTTTCACATTGTTGATTTTTCTAATACTACCTTTTGATCCTGCTAGTTTTTTTATTTTGGTAACGCTTATATTTCTTAAAATATGACTTCTCTATTTGTTTTGGAGCACTTGCCAATTGCTGTGTTCGCTGGTGTCAGTGTAATTCTGTCTACCATTATTTTTGGTGCTTCTTATGTTCTTTCCAGTCTTAATCCAGATACAGAAAAGCTTTCTACTTACGAATGTGGTTTTGAGCCTTATGAAGATGCTCGTAATGCTATTGATATTCGTTTTTATTTGGTAGCTATCCTTTTTATTATTTTTGATTTGGAAACAATATATCTTTATCCTTGGGCTGTAAATCTATCACATATTTCTTCTATTGGATTTTGGTCTATAGTAGATTTTTTGGTAGAACTTTTTCTTGGTTTCGTTTATGCCTGGAAAGTAGGAGCATTGGAATGGGAATAAAGAAAGATCGTCTTCAACGAAGGCAAATTAAAAATTGGGAGCTAAGTCGTCGAATTTTGGTAGCTTTGAAAAAGAGCCCTTATTTGCCAAGACCCTCAATTTGGTCCGCACAAACAGTTCTTCATTCTTTTCCTAGACAAAGTTCTTCTGTTCAAAGTCATCGTTTTTGTATTTTTACTGGTAGAAGTAAAAGCGTAAAGCGTCGATACAAACTTACCCGAATGGCTTTTCGTAAGGTCAGTGTGGTCCTTCCAGGGATTCGAAAGTGGTAATTAAAAAAAAAAGTAATTAGTACCCTGGAAAT
>PIVJ01000410.1 GCA_003353955.1 Bacteroidota bacterium
CTAATAATGGAGGATAAAATCAAGACAATACTTTTTGAAACCAAAAACGGAGAAAATATAGAAAGTTTTATTTCTATTCCTCAAAATGTGAAATTAAATAAAATGAATGAGTTTCAAGTTCTTGGTTCTGCTATAACTTATTTAAGAAGATACGCTTTAAGTTCTATGTTAGGAATCGTAACAGATAAAGACACAGATGCAGGAGGTACGCAAGAAGCAAAAAAGAGTGTTTCAATTTCTGATATTAAAAAAGAAATTGCTGGAGCAAAAACACAAGACCAGCTGGTTACTATTTACAATAAATATATAAATGAGTTTACAGATGGAAAAAATCCTGAATTAATGAATTTGCTTACTGCTACTAAAAACAAATTAAATGGATAAATACACAGAAGAACAAAGAAAAGCCTTTACAACTCATTTAATGAATGTTTTAAGGGTAACCAGTAAAGCATCTATCTTTAAAAGTATCAACATTAATCAAAGAACTTTTGAAAGTCGCTTAATTACTCAAAAATGGAAAGACCACGAAATTGAGTATTACAAAAGAACATTCAATTTTTAAACAAAAAAACCTACTGTTCAAAGCCAGTAGGTTTTTTCTAAATCAAATCAAACAATCGTATATTATGGAATACAATATAAGCAAAGATATAGAAAAAAAGCATAAACAAAAATTAGAGTGTATTTATCGTTTTATTAACTCCCAAAATTCGACTATAAACGAATTTGTAAAAGAGTATGACGATAGTTTTGGAAATTCATTTCTTGATTTTAGAAATTTTGTTTTAGAAAATTATAAAAGAGTTTTTGAATCAAATTCCTATTTTCTTCAGGTGCTAATAGAAAGAGGGGTTAAGCGCTCAGCAAAAAATAAAATAGAAAAAAGACCTTATTTTTATCATAACATAAACAATACAAAGCTGAAAGTATCTTTTGTGAAGGCTGTTAAAAAATGGCTTATGTTTGAAGAAACAGAAAGTGATATAAGTAATCAATTGTATCACTTTGCAAAACAGAACATGAAAGGAGAAAATAAGGAAATTAAAAAATTTCTTGCTAAATGGAATATGAACAGACACCATTACTATAACGCAAGAACTGGTTTTCTTAAAAATGGTTTAGTAATCGAAAAAAAAGTGAAAAAGAAAAACTCTTTTGATCTAACATATAGATTTGAAAAACCTGTAAATCGTTTAAAAAATAAATTGGAAAACGAAAAAATATTAATCAAGAGAAGAAAATCTAAAACAGTCTTGAAAGAATTTGCACAAAACTACTTTGAAGGACGTATAAAAGGAGTTGAAACAAT
>PIVJ01000411.1 GCA_003353955.1 Bacteroidota bacterium
CTCAAAACCCAAGTAGTTTTGCCCTTATCGATTGGGCAAACGGCCCCTATTTTATAAGAACAAGTATTAATGGCGTGGAATTCGGAACCAGCCAGTTGATGAGTGTCCCTTATGCCCTGTATGCGAAGGCCGCAGAAAACTACAATGAGACTGACCCTGAATTCTCAGCCTCCATCGCAAAAGGAATAACAGCTGCTGATACAACAAGATGGAACAATTCCGCAGATGGCAGTGTACTTAAAGGCATTGGTGGTGATACCAAAATACAAGTGGGAGAAGATTCAGGTGAAAATGAAATTCGTTTTGATATTAATGGCACTGAAAGATGGGTGATGGACCGTACTCGCCTAGAACCAAAGAATACCGGGATGTCTGTTTTTATAGGTCAAAATGCAGGCCTAAATGATGATCTGTCAAGCAATGAAAATATATTTATTGGATACGAGGCAGGTATATCTAATACATCAGGAAACCGCAACACCGCTCATGGATCCCGTGCCTTACATTCTAATACGACAGGAAATTATAACGTAGCATATGGAATCGAGAGCTTATATTCCAATACGATAGGAAATTATAACACAGCAACTGGATCCATGGCTATGTATTACAATACGATAGGAGACTATAACACAGCAAATGGAGCCATGTCCTTACTATTCAACACGACAGGAGATGAGAATACAGCCCTGGGATTTGGTGCGAATGCTTTTAATGAAGCAGGAGATAGAAATGTAGCTTTAGGATTTGAAGCTGGCAGGGGAGCATCACTCCACAGTAAATCAGGCAATGTATTTCTGGGTTATAAAGCCGGATATTATGAAACCGGAGATAATAAGTTATATATCGACAACTCAGACACGGCTGCCCCGCTAATTTATGGAGATTTCGCAGCAGATTTATTACGTGTAAACGGAGAATTAGAAGTTTTAGGAAGCATTAAAATTGTAGATGGAAGCCAGGGAGCAGGTAAAGTATTAACCTCTGATGCAAATGGCTTGGCAAGCTGGAACAATTCCGCAGAAAACTACAATGAAACTGATCCCTTATTTTCTGCATCTCCTCTTATAAATATTACACAGTCAGATATCGACAACTGGACTAGCAAATTAGATGAATTTACAGAGACCGATCCTGTGTTTTTAAACTCAATCGCAAAAGGAATAACAGCTGCTGATACAACAAAATGGAATAGCAGATTAGATGAATTTACAGAGACCGACCCTGTATTTTTAACCTCCATAGCAAAAGGAATAACAGCTGCTGATACAACAAGATGGAACAATTCCGCAAATGGCACTGTATTTAGGGC
>PIVJ01000132.1 GCA_003353955.1 Bacteroidota bacterium
AACAGATTTTCAAAGAGCTAGCAAAGTCAGATCAACAAAAGGGCTAATGGTACATGTCTTTGGTAAATTAGCTGCTGCATTTATTAACTTAATTTTTAACCCTTGATTCACATTATTAATTATTGTACTTATAAAACCGCCTCTAGTTTATTTACGAGTACTTGTTTAGGAACTGCTCCAACTTGCTTATCAGCAATTTCCCCATTCTTAAAGAATAGAATTGTGGGGATATTTCGAATTCCAAATTTCGAAGAAATATCAGGATTACTATCTACATCAACTTTTCCAACGACTGCTTTTCCTTCATAATCTTTGCCAATTTCTTCAACTATGGGTCCTACCATTCTACATGGACCGCACCATACTGCCCAAAAATCCAATACAACGGGCTTGTCTGATTTTAATACAATTTCTTCAAAGTTTGCATCTGTAATTTCTAATGCCATAATTTAATATTTAGATGGTTAATGTGATCACAAAATTACTATTTATTTCAAAACCATTTTAGATTTTTTAATTTAATCTATACTTTAAGAATTTAACTTCTTCCAACGATTTAATAAAGGGTGCAGGGTTTACTTTTGAGTTTCTTGACTTAAGCTCAACTGTTTTGTTCTCAGATTTATCAATTAATTTTATTTTTAAATCTACATTGCCCTTATGTTCATCCAACAGTCCTTTTAGTAAATAAACTCGCTCCTTATTAATTTCCCCGACATCAATTAATACAGTAATCTCTCTTGTTAGATCTTTTATTGCTTCAGCAAGGAGGCTGATATTGGTAATTTTAATTTCCAATTGCTCCTGTAAATCATATCGGTTTTGAATTCTTGCCTTAATTAAAACATAGTTCCCTTCAACCGAAAAGTGTTTCAGTTTTAAGTAATCCTCCGAAAACATGGCCAAATTAATAGTATCTTCAAAATCTTCCAATTGAAAAGTACCAAATGGATTTCCCGATTTTGTTAACCGGGATGTTGCCGATGTGATCATTCCGGAGAAAGTTACATTTCTGTTTTTGAAAGCCTTTATATTATCAAGTAAGTCACCAATTTTTGTATCACAAAAATGCTTCATCTCAATTTTATAGTCATCCAGCGGATGACCGGAAATATAGAATCCGGTGACTGCTTTTTCATCCTTTAGCTGCTGTAACTTGCTCCATGGTTCGCATACTGGTAATTCAATTGCTGGAATTTCAATCTCATCATTATCCCCAAACAAAGACACCTGTGCCGAATTTTGACGTTCCTGAAATGAATTACCGTATTTAATGATTTTCTCAAGAAAGATTGAATCATCTGAATTTTCCCTATAAAAATATTGAGCGCGATGAGAGTTTCTAAAACCATCAAAAGCCCCGGCCATGGCTAATGCTTCGAAACTTCTTTTATTAACAGCTCTTAAATTAACACGTGTTGCAAAGTCGATAATATCAGCAAAAGGACCATTTTTATTTCGCTCCTTGATTAGTGAATTAACAGCTGCTTCCCCAACTCCTTTAATCGCTGCCATCCCAAATCTGATCTCCCCATTTTTATTAACGACGAAATTCATATTACTTTCATTCACATCCGGTCCTATCACAGCAATCCCTTGCCTCTTACTTTCATCAATAAAAGAAGTAATTTTTTTAATATCGTTCAGATTATGCGTTAAAACAGCAGCCATGTACTCAGCTGTATAATGTGCTTTTAAATAAGCTGTTTGGTAAGCGATCACCGAATAAGCTGCGGAGTGGGAACGATTAAATCCATATTCTGCGAAACGCTCCATGATTTGGAATACTTCTTTTGCAGTTTCAGTATCTACTCCTTTTTCTTCCGCTCCTTTAATAAAGACGAGCTTTTGCTTCTCCATCACGTCTTTTTGCTTCTTACCCATCGCCCGCCGTAACAGGTCGGCTTGTCCGAGTGTAAAGCCACCCATAATTCTAGCAGTTTGCATGATTTGTTCCTGATAAACCATGATCCCATGCGTGGGTTTTAAAATCTCCTCTAACCACGGATGTGGGTATTCGACCTTTTCTCTGCCATATTTTCTGTTGATATAAACAGGAATATAGCTCATTGGCCCAGGTCGATACAAGGCATTCATAGCGATTAAATCTTCAATATTAGTCGGCTTTAATTCCTTCAGATAATTGCGCATTCCTTCCGATTCAAACTGGAATGTTCCGATGGTTTCACCTCGCTGATAAAGTTGATACGATTCCTGATCATCGAAAGGAATATCGTCAATATCAATCGTAATTTGCTGGCTTACTTCAATATTCCGAATGGCATCTTTTATAATAGATAAGGTTTTTAATCCCAGAAAGTCCATTTTCAACATCCCGACAGATTCAACTAATTTACCCTCGTACTGGGTCACAACAAGACTTGAATCCTTCGCCGTACTCAAAGGTAGATGGTTGATTAAATCGTCTGGCCCGATAATTACGCCACAAGCATGGGTTCCGGTGTGCCTGGCTGAACCTTCCAATGTTTGTGCAAAAGCTAGTGTCTTTTTAGCAAGTTCACTTCCTTTTAATTTAATATCTGATAACTCCTTAACTTCTTTATAAGCTTTACTTAACGTAATTCCTGGACGCTCAGGAACCAATTTAGCTAATCGATCAGCCTCAGGTAAAGGGAGTTTTAACACACGTGCAACATCGCGAATAGCAAGTTTGGCTGCCATAGTTCCAAATGTTACAATTTGGGCAACTCTTTTTTCACCGTATTTTT
The DNA here is from genome assembly GCA_003353955.1 of Bacteroidota bacterium. GTDB lineage: Bacteria > Bacteroidota > Bacteroidia > Bacteroidales. The sequence continues at coordinate 2,730 of PIVJ01000132.1, forward strand.
TAATAACATAATCCAGCACCGCATCACGTCCTTCATCATCAAAATCAATATCAATATCAGGCATTGAAATCCTCTCAGGATTTAAAAATCGCTCAAAAAGTAAATTATATTTTATGGGATCTATATTAGTTATCCCGGTGCAATAAGCAACAGCTGATCCGGCAGCTGATCCGCGGCCGGGTCCAACTAACACACCTAGTTTTCGTGCCTCAGCAATAAAATCTTGTACAATGAGAAAATAACCAGGGAACCCCATTTCCCTAATAACTTCTAATTCAAAATCAAGGCGTTCAATAACTTCTTGAGATAATTCCGGATATAGTTTTTTTGCACCCTCATATGATAAGTGTCTCAAATAATCATCTTCACTCTTAAACTCGTCCGGGAGGGGGAAACGAGGTAAAACAATGTCTTTAGTAGTTATTTCATATTCTTCGATTTTTTCAACAATTTCACGGGTATTTGATAATGCTTCAGGATAATCTTTAAATAAATTCGCCATTTCGTTAGGCGATTTCAGATACTCATTTCCTGTATAATTCATCCCACTTACGTCATCCAGATCCTTGCCGGTATTTAAACAAATTAAGATTCGATGGGCGTCAAAATCTTCCTTATTCACAAAGTGAACATCATTGGTTGCAATTACTTTGCAGTTGAGCTTTTTTGCAAACCCGATAATCTTCTCATTAACAGGGCCTTGCTCTTTACGACCATGATCCTGCAATTCCATATAATAATCATCCCCAAAAATATCAATAAACTCTTCAATGACTGACAATACCTGATTATCATCCTGATTCATTATCGTTTGAGGTAGCTCACCACCTAAACAGGCAGAAGTAGCAATAAGCCCTTCTGAATATTTCTTCAATATTTCTTTATCAATACGAGGGGTATAATAGAAACCTTCAAGATAACCCAGCGATACTAATCTTGAAAGATTTTTATATCCAATTAGATTTTTCGCCAATAAAATAAGGTGTTTCCCTGAGCGATCAATTGTACCATTCTTATCAAAACGACTCTTTTTCGCAACATATACTTCGCATCCAATAATGGGTTTAATGCCTTGTTGCTTTGCCTCACCAAAAAATTTCAGTACCCCGAACATATTCCCATGATCGGTAATCGCAAGGGCATCCATACCCTGCTCTTTCGCTTTTTGGATGAGTGTACTTATTTTAGCAGCTCCATCCAAAATTGAATACTGAGTATGTACGTGTAAATGAGTAAAATCAGGCATAAGTTGTCATCAATTAGTACTCCGAAAATAAATTTATCGGAAAAAACAAAATTAACTAAAAAGTTCCGAGCGAATGGGACTGTTAATAAATTGTTTAAATAATAGTTATTTCTTTTATTTACAAAATGATAACATTGAAATGAGGTTAAAACTATCTTTGTAAATAAAAATTATGAGCAATCTCAGCACTAAGTTGGTCCATCTTATCACCAAACATTTTAAGATTGCAGATTCTGATCAAATCAATAAATTGAAAATTGAGGAATTGATAAATCTGATTCGTTTAAAAAATAATGAAGCCGGAATACTCTTATCTGAATTTTTTAACTCGGGAAAATATCTTAATCTTCTTAAGAAGGACAAGGAAATGCGTATTAAATATCCGGAAATATGGCAAATGCAGATCGATCAATTAGAATCATCAATAAAATTGACACGGAAAAATCTTATTAAATTAGGTGAGGAACAAGGAATAGGAATTAACGATTTCTTTGCATCAGAAGACAAATGCTTAACAAATTTGAATAATTTATTTACAAGGCTTAAACATTAAGCAGTTATTGCTTTTATTTTTCAAAAAATAATCGGATATTTGCAGCCATTTTGAAAAATAATCTATAAATAATTTAAAACTAAAGTTTTATGCCAGCAAAGATTCGATTACAACGTAAAGGTAAAAAAGGTATGCCTTTTTACCATATCGTTATTGCGGATGGTCGTGCACCACGGGACGGAAAATACATAGAGAGAATTGGCACTTACAATCCACTTACCAAACCAGCCGATATTAAAATTAATATCGATAAAGCCGTTGAATGGCTAAACAAAGGAGTTCAGCCTACTGACACTGTAAGAGCAATATTATCTTATACAGGAGTTCTTTATAAAAATCATTTAATGAAAGGGGTAAAAAAAGGAGCCCTTACCGAAGAACAAGCAGAAGCTAAATTCCAAACTTGGTTGAAAGAAAAAGAAGCCAAGATTGAGAACGCAGTTAAAGCGAATGAATCAGCATCAAAAGACGAGGTTAAAACTCGTCATGAAGTAGAAGTTAAAATCAAAGATGAGAGAGCCGCAGAACTAGCAAAGAAAAGAATAGCAGAAATTGAAGCAGCTAAACCTGCCAAAGTAGTTGAAGAAGCTCCGGCAACAGAAGAAGTCACTGAAGAGGCTCCTGCAGCTGAAGTTGTGGAAGAAACTCCTGCCAAGGAAGAAGTAAAAAAAGAAGCTGTAGTTGAAGAGAAGAAAGAAGAAACTAAGGTTGAAGAAACTCCTGCCAAGAAAGAAGTAAAAAAAGAAGCTGTAGTTGAAGAGAAGAAAGAAGA
>PIVJ01000133.1 GCA_003353955.1 Bacteroidota bacterium
ATGGCTTTATAAATCTTATAAGCGATTAGCTGAGCAAGAATACTAAAAACGATTAATTCGTATATTTATAGCCGGGCCATTGGGTCCAGCTCTTTTTTATTAATGAAATTTAAAGATTTACGATTGTCGATTGGACGAAAGAATATTTTCGATTGTCAATTTTCAATTTGAGATTTCTTAGATTTAGTTGTAATTACAGTTTTGTGGAATATAGCAACAAGTTCACCACATTCAATTAGTAGCTTGTCATCAAATACACCTCTTTTAATTAGTTTAGCTTTTTTTGTAATTTTAAGATTGATATGAGTCTCTCGTAATTCTTTTAGAACAATACTTGCTTTGTGTGCAAAATCTTTTCTTGATTCAGCTCCTTGTACCTCACCATAATTTAAGGCAGAACTACTTGACGATCTAATGATTTGTTTTGACAAATGTTGAGCAACAAACTCATGGTTTAGGTTTCTGCATAAGTTTATGATAGATACAGAAAAGTCTATTAAGCGTTTTTCAATTTCAATTCTCATGGTATCTTTTTTATTTGATACCAAAACATCAAATTTGTCTCTAATTGAACATCAAAAATTGACAATCGAAAATATGTTATTATTCAATAATTTGTGATGCGAAGCGTGGAAATTTTTCACCCCTGCTAAAATCAAGGTGCTTTCATTGGTTAAATTAATTTCTTTAACCATTCAAAATATTCAATGCTTCCAAGTCTTTTACCTATGCTAAAAAATGTCGGGTAGAATTCATCGCTATAATATTTTTTCAGGAGATTAATCTTATCGCTTATACTAATTCTGGAATATGCGATGCTCCAAGTCATAGATATAATGTAAATCGTATCAATATCTGAATAGAATCTTTCACTAAGAAGTTTTAAATCTGGTTTGTTGCAGTTAAATCCTTCTTCAAATGAAAGAGGAACGCTGTAAAATCTCCTAATGCTTTCAAACTTAGGCTCGTCCATGTATCTGCTCTTAATCTCATTCTCATTATCTAGTAATAATGGATGATCTTTCACTTTAAATATTTTTGTCAATTCTGGTTCAACAATTTTGTAGGCTTCCAATTCATCTCTAAATTCGTCAATATTCTTTTGTTCTTTGGCATTTAAATATTCAAAATCAAAGATTAGTGTTTCCTTATCAATTTCAAACGTAAGATCTTCATCAATTAACCAACTGGTTATTTCTGCTCTACGGTTTCGGCACAAATCCTTTTGGAAGTTAATTCTTGCCCAATTGCTAACTGTTTTTGATTTATTTGGGTATCTCAGAACACGGTTTAATACAATGTTTGATTTGTTAGTATAATCGCATAAGTATTGTAGCTGTTTTTCACTTAATGTGATACCAATTAAAATACTATTAATGTATTGTTTTAATTTTTCGATACTCTTATTGCAAAGTGTAATCTTTTCATGAATCACAATTTGTTTGAATAATTCAAATATTTGCTTTCTGGTTTTTAATGGAATTTTCTTACGATCTTTTGTTTGGGAAAAGTATCTTTTAGTAACCTGAATTAACGACAGCCTACTAATTCGTTCTTTTGACTCCCATAGATTATAAGTGATATCTATTACTGAACAAAATATATTGCTATTGTATTGATAATAGTGTAAAAAATCTCTATTCCTTTTAAAATCCTTGTAATTTTCAATTAGGTTATCTGGTGGATATATGTTTTTAATCTCAGAAATTGCACATTGGATTTCTATAGATTTTTGGTTCATAGGTTAGGCAATTAATTTTCAAAATGAATCTCTTCAAACACAATTCAAAGATTTAGGATAAAGCTAAGTCATATTATTGAAGGAGTACAGGATTTATAAATTTAAGTTTGAGGTAAGTTAATTTCAAAACATCAAAAGTAATGACAGCCCAAGAAGAATTGGTATAATAAAAACGAGCATACAACCTTTATTTTGAAAATTGGATGACGAAGATATTCCTTGAGGATGACAACTTGAACAAATATTCAGCTTTATACCGTAGGATGGTTCAGTAAATTTAAAGGTGCCATCTATTGGGTATTCTCCACAAAATTGACACATATCTTTCTTGAGATATCCATTCTTCTCAAGAAACTCGTAAGCATCATAATCATCAGTAATCATCATCATGAAGTTGGTTGATTCGGGATTAACGTAGTATTTTCGCGGTTGACCATCATGTGAAAAAATACCTGTTATTTTAAAACTATTCTCATTCAATGCATTAACTAATGAAGTTTGATATGCCAGCAATCTTTCTTTATTTGTCATAGTCCATAATTTAAATTTTAAACATATAGTTTAGATTTGATGACTTAGTAATTATTAAAAATAATACAATAATGATACTCCCTTTTATGTAGGTCATTAAACCAAAGTGAACTAATTTAGTATAAAGTTAAGTTATATTTTTGAACCATACAAAGCTGTAAAATATCGTTAATATCACCAACTGTGTTTCCGAACTTCACGCTACAGGTAAAAAAATGCTTAATTTTATAAATGATTAATAAGACATTAATAATAAAACATGAAGGAATGGAACAGATTGAAGATTATTCTGAATACTTTGAAGGTGAAAATCAAGATTTAGGCAGGCAAATTTATATTGTTTCTAAAGTAAATTCACAAAAATTACTAAATGATTCTGATAATCATGTACCAAGTGATAATGAGAAATTTGAATCAATGATATTGTCAGCTTCTTATTATCTACATATAATTAAAAGTCACTACTTAAAATATTATGAATATGTTATGTCAATGGTTATAGCAGAATTAACTTTATTTAGTTTTGGAAATTCTGAAATTTGCGATATAATAGGTGAAGAAAATATGACTAAATTTATTTTAACTCGGTTTGACTTATACATGAAAGAAGTAAATAATATTTACAAATCCAAAGAGGAAGGCAAGACATATCTTATGCCACTACTTATAAATAAGTTATATATTGATCCACTATCTATTTCTGTAACTATTGACGATCCTAAATACAGTGAGAATGCTGATTACTTGAGACTTCCATTAATATTCTTATCAAAACTAGGTTTGTTTATTCAGACATCAGAGATTATTTCTGTGTTAATTTCAAACATTGAAAAAGGAAATGTCAAAACTAGTTGAGTTACAATACCTGCAATTGTTTATCTGAGCAGGAGTACTAAAACCTGACAACGATTAATTCGTATATTTATAGCCGTCTCGTTAAAAACGAGACGGCTTTTTTTGAATTTAAAATTAACATATGAGAATCATAAAATTAACCACGCTGATTATTATCGTAAGCATTATTATTACATCTTGTTCAGGTAATGCCGGAAAAAAACTAAATGCAGATAATGAATCACTTTTATTGTCAACCCTTTACCAACAAAAATCAGCAGAAGTTGTAGCCTTAAGTTATCAGGCATATAACATTGCAGAATTGAGATTAAATCAGATCCTTGAACATAATCCTTACGATAAACCATTAGCCATTATAGTTGATGTGGATGAGACGGTGCTGGATAACAGCCCTTTTGAGGCGAAGTCGATTTTGGAGAATACGGATTATCCAACCTACTGGAAAGAATGGTGCGAACTGGCTTCAGCAAAAGCGTTGCCGGGAGCCGTTGAATTTTTAAATTATGCAGCTACAAAAGGAGTAGAGGCTTTTTATATAACCAATAGAAAAGTGGAATTCCAGGCCGTTACCATGAAGAACCTTGAAAAAAAAGGTTTCCCAAATGTTGATAATGCTCATATGTTGTTTCGGACTATTGAGTCCAATAAAGAGCCTCGTCGCCAAAAAGTATTACAATCACATGAAATTGTTATATTGATGGGGGATAACCTGAATGACTTTACAGATTTGTTTGAGGCTAATTCCGAACCTGAAAGACTCCAAAATGTTAATGATCTAAAAGCAGAATTCGGCAAGAAATTTATTATTCTCCCCAATGCTACTTATGGTGCATGGTTAGACGCCCTCACTAAAGGACAACCTGAAATGTCGAAAAAAGAAAAACTTGATTTTCTTACGAAACAATTAGAATCCTTTTAGAATCATTATTCAATAACTAACTCAAAAGGAATTCGCGCTTGCAAGCCTTGACTTTGCTGTAATAAGTTTAAATGTTTTATATACTTATAGTTATTGCCGAGTTCTTTTTCCAGTATTGAGACCCTTGCTCCACCCGTTAATGTTGAAAGAAATTTCTCAATGTAGTCAATTTGCACAGGAAGTTCCTGTATGCGGTATTCATGAATGTCTGCTAATTCCTCAGCAATTTCAATCGCTTGTCTTATTCCGCCAAATTCATCAATTAAGCCTAACGTTAATGCATCTTCACCGCTCCATATTTGACCTTGGCCAATGCTGTCAACAAATGCTTTCCTCAAGTTTCGTCCTTGGGAAACATGATTTAAAAAGGTGTCGTAGGTGTCTTCAATCATTGATGTAAGAACAGCGCTTTCTAGCGATGTGAATGGACGGTAAACACTAATGAAATCTGCATTTTTATTAGTCCCGACATTATCAATAGTAATCCCAAGTTTATCATTTAATAATCCCTGCAAATTTGGAAATAATCCAAAAACACCAATGGAGCCAGTTAAGCAAGTTGGATTGGCAATAATTTTTGTTGCATTACAAGTAGCCCAATAACCACCAGAAGCTGATAAGTCACCATAAGAAGCAATCAAGGGCTTGGTCTCAGCCGCCAAGGCTACTTCTCTTCTAATAATTTCTGAAGCCAATACATCTCCACCACCAGAATTGATTCTGAACACGATCGCCTTAACTGATTTGTCCGTTCGGGCTTTTCTTAAGGCTCTGGAAATACGTTGAGCTCCTACTACTTGATCATCACCTTCTGTGTTAATTATTGTCCCATTGGCATAAACGATGGCAATTTTATCTCGGCTGATCATACGGTTTGGGTTTGGAGCGTTTATATATTTCATCATGGAAAGCGACTCAATTTTATTATTCTTATCCAATCCTAATCTTTTTCTAAGTTCAGCGAGCATTTCATCTTTATAATAAAGTTCATCAACTAAATTATGCTTCAGCGCATCTGTGGGTTGCCTGATTTCCAAATTGTCTGCCAAATGATTAAGTGTTCCAATACTGATACCACGACTTTCAGAAATAGCCGCTAACATGTTATTCCAAACACTCTTCAGATATTGTCTTGTTCGCTCCTTGCTTTCTTTACTCATTTTCTCTTCTGTGTAAGGCTCAACGGCACTTTTATATTTACCATGTCGTACTACCTGGGTTTCAACAGAAAG
>PIVJ01000412.1 GCA_003353955.1 Bacteroidota bacterium
ATTATTTATTTCAATTGTTTTGGTATAAACTTCTGTTGTTTTGGGTGAACTGTGTCCCAACATATTTTGTATATGACGTAAGTTTACATTGTTTTCAATGCAGTGAGTTGCAAACGAATGTCTTAGCGCATGTACTGTAGCCCAGGGATTTGCGTTTGCTTCTTTAACTGTTTTTCTAAAGACATTCCTAATACTTGTAACGCTATATTTTCCTCCTGTTTGTCCTTCAAAAAGCCAATAAGATGGTTTGTGTTTTATGTAGTATTCTCTTAAAAGAGGAACGAGAGCAGGAGATAAAATTGTTTTTCTATCTTTTTTGCCTTTGCTTGCCTTCACAAAAATATACCCATCGTCGGAATGAATGTCTGCAATTCTCAAATTTACTGCTTCCGAAATTCTTAATCCTGCACTATAAATTATCCATAAAATTGCTTTGTGTTTTATATTTGTAGGTGTTTGCAAGATTCTCATCACTTCACTTTGGCTTAAAACATTTGGAATACTTGTACATTTCTTTGGTCTTTTTACATCGTAATATTCTCGTGGTAAACCTAAAACATGTTCGTAATATGCTTTAATTGAATTTCTAGATCGTTTGTGTTTTGAGAGAAACTATTTAATCCTAATACAAGAAGTATTAAGGGGATGAATGTTTTCATAATTGGTGTTTTTTTGCTAAATAAATCAATTTTAATTATGCCTAATGTGTATGTAACAGTAAAGATACATTTTTTAATAATGGAAGTTTTAAAACTTAATTAAGCTGTTTTGTGTTTAGGCTAAGTTTTGTTTTCAATTTTATTGGCTAAATAAATCAGCCTCTTCTTTATACTCTGGTTGTTCATTATTCTCTATCCAAGGTCTATCCGTTGTACTTCTATCAATTTCCACTTTATCATATGAATACTATTCCTCGTGAGGATAAAAATTAGTTCTAAGTTGTTTAATATATTGTTTGTTAAAATCTTTTATTTCACTGATAACACGCGCCATATTAAAATCCTTTCTTATTTTGCCAGAATGTTCCAAAATAGGAGTTATCAGATACTCTCCTAATTTAAAGTCGAATAAAAAACTATTCCTTTTTTTTTATTGAGATTGGCAATTTATACTTGATCTTTTAGAGTGGCACGCTTAGAAGCGTTTTTGTGGCAGCATTAGAAGCGAATTAGTGGTACTGTTTGAACCGGAATCACTGGCACTGTTCAAACCGGAATACCCACTTAACCCTTAACAGATTGCCACATATTCTTTAGTAAGTGAAGTTTAAAATCATATCATTTGAATCTTCCCTAATGCTAA
>PIVJ01000413.1 GCA_003353955.1 Bacteroidota bacterium
TTTTTAGGATACTTTAATGAAAACGAATTAAGAACTAAAGAACAAACAGTAAGGTTAGGAACCAATTTAGTGTAAACTCTAATCTTTAACTTTTGTAAACTATGTATCTTAACAAACATACAACGCAACCTGCAACGATAAAACTTCATCTATAGAAAAAAATAAAATCATGAAAAAAATATTGACTATTCTAACCATCGGATTTTTTTTGATTTCGTGTGAAAAGACAAATGATAATCCTGAACCATTGCAAACAGACTTCAATAAACAGATTTTAGATGGATATTTCATTAAATCCATTGCATTTGATAATCTTGGCAATACATGGGTTGGTACATTTAAACAAGGATTGATAAAGTATAATTCCAGTGAAACGATTATTTACAATTCTGATAATTCAATAATCACTGATACTTCGGTGATCTATGACATTGCCATTGATAGCAAAAACAATGTGTGGGTTTCTTGTGATGGACTAATAAAATATGATGGCACAAGTTTTATAAAATATAATACAGAAAACACACCAATTCCAGAAGATTTTATTAGCTCGATTGCTATTGATTCAAAAGATAATATTTGGTTCTCATCAAGCAGATTCAGGCAAGGTGGAATTGTAAAATATGACAATGCTGATTGGACTGTTTACACACCTGATAATTCTGATTTGCCAGTTAGTTTTGTTCAAAGCATTGTGATTGATGGAAATGATAATGTTTGGTTAGCACTCAATGAGATAGTAAATGATTCATATTTAGTAAAAATATCAAATGACAACTGGACAACTTACACGAGTTCTGATTTAGGATTTACTCCATACTATTTTGGTAATATCGAGATAAATAGTAAAAACGAGCTTTGTGGCGCGATTGATTATTCTTTGTCAAGTATGATTACAAACAATGGACCTCAAGTTTTTGTTTATAATGAAAATTCATCAATGCAACTTCAATATGATAATGAGTCAAATATAAAATTCATTAGTATTGATAATCAGGATAATATTTGGTGTGGAACGTATGGTGGATATGCCGTTTATAATGGACAAGAATGGACTGTTGATAATTCCAGTTTCAAAGATGTGAGCGTATTTGCAATTGAGCAATCCCCTGATAGTAAAATATGGATTGGGACAGGAAATGGAATTTATATTAATGACTGATATTGAATAATGTACAGCAGCCAACAATGGTAGCCGTTGCACAACCCTATAAAGTCAAGATTTAGTAGTTTTCAAAGCATCTTTGAGTTCGATTAAGCCCTTCTGAGGGCTTTTTCTTTTTGTGTCAAATTTGCAATT
>PIVJ01000036.1 GCA_003353955.1 Bacteroidota bacterium
GACTTTGATTTTGTGAAACAAAATTAATCAGGCGAAGTGATATTCCCCGTCCCTTTGGACGAAATAAAATAGAATCCATCATGATACCCCGTCCGCTTGCGGCGGGGAGCTTCATTTAATTTAATCGAATATCGCAACCACTCTACTTGGCGCAGCAGAAGCACCAACAATTTTTAATGGAAATACTGCTATCTTGAATCCAGAATAAGGTAGCGCATCTAAATTCACTAGCTGCTCCATATGGCAATATTCTTTATGTTTACCTACCAAATGTGCTTCCCAAAAATATTCTGAATCTTTAGTTTCTTTTGCTTTTTTCAGCATATATGGTAAAGGTAAATCCCAGCCCCAAGAATCTATTCCCATTACTTTTATGCCTTGGTCTATAAGCCATTCTGTTGCCGATGCACTCATTCCAGTTCCTGTTTTATGAAAATCTTTTGTTCCATTAAACTTATCTCTGCCGGTTTTAACAAGAATAATCATGCCTGATTTAATGGCCAAATCATTTTTCTTTAGGAAAACCTCAATGTCAGTTATGGTAATAGGATCAAAATCTTCTTTGTGTTTCATATCTATTACTAGCCCTTCCCCAAAACACCATTCCAATGGAATTTCATCAATTGTTTTAGATTTTTTTCCGTTTGTTGTTGCCGAATAATGCCAAGGTGCATCTATATGTGTTGTTGAATGCACTCCCATTTTTTGGATAGTATCATCTGCCCAACCATCAAAATTTTTAGGAAATAGCTTAAATGGCAATCCAAATAAACGAATTAACCATTTTGCTTTTCGATGTGGTTTATGTTTAATTTTTACCTTCATAAACCAAGGATCAGATTTATTGTATCTAATAGGTTTAGATAAATCTATTATTTTCATTTTCTTAAGTTATTGCCAACGGGCTTGCGATGCGCCGTTGCTGCCATTTTTAATTGCTTTTGAGTTATTCGTCACACGTCAAATGTACTAATTATCTTCAAGCTAAAGCCTAAATCAAAGGAAATGGACCTGGCATGAGCTGAATTACACCCACTTCAAGGCTTTTATTAAATTGCGAGGATACGAGGATATAAATAATTTTCGAGTTCTTTTCAGACTTACTTTGGGTTTGATTCATAATTGTAAGTTAATGCTTTTATGGTTTAACTTGCCGTCCAACCAAATGTAGCGCTTCCAGATTAACGTAACAAATGTGAAATGCTATGACCCTAGATTACTAAGCCAATGAGATGTTCTTGTATAATGTGAAGACACGAATTGAAGTAAATAAAAGCTCTGTTCTCGATTGTAATGCTGAATTATATAGTCACAAAGATTGTCAAAGTTATCATTGCTATTAAGCCACTTGGAAAGATTATTATAATGCTTAGTTGTTACAGGTTTCACCTTTTCTTTCTTAAAGATATTTTTAACCTTATCTTTAGGTTTAACAGAATGGATAAGCTGTTTTTTAATTACCGGTTTCACTCTTGTACTCTCATTCATTAAGTAAATAATATCAAGAACAGCTAAGATTTCTGATTCTGAATCTTCACTTTCCAACTCTGGGAGTAAGGATTTGATGATTCGTTCTTTTAACCTAATTATATTTTTATACTTGCCAGATCCCTCAATTATTGCAGCTACGAAATCGGACCAGAACTTGGCTTGCACAATACTAGGTATCATAAGGGCGTTACCAATAGGAGATAACAGAGCTGAAATTGGCCAAGCTAATATGCTTCTGAAGAAGTTTCCTCGAATTGTCCCTTTATCAAATCCACGGATATAATTATGAGATGCTAAATAAGTGCCATTTGCTGTATTTATAAAAAAGAATTTTGCAAATTCATAGGTGTTGCCTTCATGTTGCCACTGCCATAAAATATCAAATTGAGATTTTACAAGGTTTAAGATGGGCACAGAGAAACCTGTCCAAAACAAAGAATTGGCAAGATTTGACCAATTAATATCCTTTAGAGTCCATTCAGAGGGTTTAAAGCCATTTCCTGAGATCATGTCCACAAATATGTTTCTCGTACCTGTAATCGCAAACCAAATCATTGCATATTCTACTCCAACGGTAAAATATGCGGGAAGAAACCCAATTATGATTAGAAACAAGTTCTTTAGGCCGGGATTGATGTACTCGAGAGCCTTAAAAAGATTTATGGGTATCTCTGTTCTTTGATTGCTAAGTGATCGGTTTTTGGCACTGGCTTTCTTTCCAAGACAGATAATACTGAGGCTTTTTTTTGTCTTAACACTAGGGTTGGATGAGGTTGACTGATTATATATGAGTTCAGAAATTTGCTGAGGAAGACGATTGTGACCCTTTGCAAATGTTTTTCGTTGATGTTTTGCTAAACGGTTTTCAAAAACGAAACCCATACCAGGCGCGAAAGTGGATCGCCCTGTTGCATCACTTCCAATTGAAGGAGATAGTTTTTTACCTTCAGGATTATCGCATATTCCTTTAAGTTTCTTTAGATCAGCGTTTATATTAGCCTTCTCAAAATAGGATTCTAGTTTTTCAAAATTATGCTCATTTAAGTATTGAATAAATCTTGAAAAATGAACAAAATCTTTTTTGTCAGTTTCGATACTGTCAAACATATTAAATATTTCAGTACGCGAGAGGTATTCATAATTGTCGATAATCATCTTTATCGCTGCATCCAAGCCATGTTCTAGTGGTTGGATAAATTTAATGTTCCCTCCGGCTTTTTTAGCGAGACTATAAATTTCATGCAAGCTACTGACAGCAGTTTCAGCTTGAATTAGTTCGTTGTCAGCGAAATATTTAAGACGAAGTTTTTCAGGTTCTAATTCTCTGTATTCCTTTTTAATTTTATTGAACTTCCTCTTGATTTGATCAATCTCTGTTTTGCTGAATTGACTAGGTGCCTTATCAGCCAAATCGTTTAAGGCCGTTATTTGTAATGCTCTTTTTTCGAGAATAGATTTAAGTCGGGGATAAAGGTATTCGCCTAATAAACGCCTTGATCTGATTTTATGTTTTAAAATGCCATCAGCTCGATCAATAGAAAGTGGTTTGAAATAATAAATTGAATTAGGCTCATAACCTTTATTGATCTCTATAATATGTTCGTTGTTGAAACGTTGGATTAAGTAGGAGATATTCTGGTATCTCTTTTTCTGGTTTTCCTCTAGTTCATGCAAAAATGCAGTGAATTGATTTGACCTCTGTTTTACAAATCTTTTGAATTTCTTCTTTCTACTCGAAAATTCAGGTAGAATGTACATATAATGAAATTGTTTTCCATTGGTCATTGCACTGAATTCGATAGCAATATTTACTCTTATCCCTAAAATTTTACCTGTTTCAAGAACTTCCTTTACAGCATCCTCCCGTTCAAGATTATTATAGGCAATTGTTAATTCTGAAATACCTTTAATAAAGGCATCGATTACAAGCTGGATAGACGATTTGCGACCATATGAAGCATTATCGTGAACATGGGAATCCCAACCCATGTCGAGATCTTTTAATTCATTCCCCGTTTCTGGCACTTCAATAATGTCTAATTTCTTAAGAAACTTTTTGATGGAGCGCGGGTGTCCGAAGGATGAGACTGTAAAATCACGCATCAATTCTAGCTGAATCCTTTTATCCTCTCTATTATTGACGGCTTGTTTCATTAATGCCAACTGCACCCGTGCTGCATTAAGTGGCATTTTTAAGGATCGAGAATATAGAATATGCTCTGCTAATAGTTTGAGGGCCTGGATTCGTTCCTTATGATTAACCGAATCAAGACTTTTCGTAATTCGTAAATAAGTTTCAACAATGGTAGTGCGTCGCTTTCTGAACTCTTTAATAAAACCACGGGGGTGTGAATCAGGAAACCCTTCAATAACTTCGGGTAAATCAATGCTCATATTAATTTTATGCCGGAGCTCTCTTAGGCCTTTTGTGAAGCTTAGGAAATTAATAAAATCATTATATGCTTTGATAATCATGTGTTTTTTGTGTTTTATATTTAGTTTTTGAAGCATTAAGTTGACACAGAAATTATGCACTACTCTCCAGTGTGACTTTTACTTTAGGACGAATTACATTTACTCGTATTCTAATCAACGACTTTAGAAAACACCGTTAGGGGTAATCCCAAGAAACTGAAAATAGGTTTGTCCCATAACAATACTCATTACCCATGCAATTACTAACATTACAAATCCGAATTTGAATGTATCTGTTAAACTGTAATGATCAGTTGAGTACAGTAGCAGAGCAGGTTTACTGTTAAATGGAAGCACATAAACGTGTTCGATCAACATAGCAACAGGGAAAGCCAGGCTAACAATAGGGAATCCAAATCGCCCTGCTACACCAATCGCTATTGGCACAAAAAGCATAGCTCTCATTGTTTTTGATTGAAAGATTAATGCGCTAAATGTCATTGCTCCTGTAAGTATCATATACAGCAACCAGAATGGTGTATTCATTCCCAATCCAAGTGCATCAAATACTGCATTTACAGACAGTGAAGGTAAATCGGTAAACTTAAATGCCTCTCCTAAGGTATAAGCTCCTGCCGAGAAAAGTAGGAGATGCCATGGTATATCAACGTCATTCCATTTCACAACTCCAATTTTTGGCATCAATGCAATGATCGCACCCATAAATGCCACTGCAGTTGGGCTTATTCCATGTAATCTATCAGTAACCCATAGTCCTAGAATACTACTAAAAATTATGATTGCTTTAATCTCTGAAAATTTAATTTTTCCAAGCTTATCTAATTCTTCTTTAAGCTTCTCCATTCCACCTTTTATCTGTGGCGTTTTTTCCTCTTTTGGTATTTTGAATATTATTCTTGTACCCACAAACCAAGCAATGAGAATAAGTAAAAAGGCTACAGGTGCAGCTGCTTGCATCCAGTCAAAAAAAAATAATTCGGAACCAATTGCACCAGCAATAAGAGATGCAGCCAAAAGATTTGCCCCGGAACCTGTTACGAAAGCACTTGCTGAAATATTTATCTGGAATAAGTTTTGCAAAACGAGGTTTCTTCCAAAGTTGTTTTTGTTCTTACCACCCGTTGCTCCATAAACAACAGCAACTACCATAAAAATTGGAAGTAATATTGTGGCTTTGGCTGTGGTCGCCGAAATAAACATTGACAGCACCAGGTTAATTACAATAAAACTAAAGAAAACTGAAGTTGAATTTTTACCAAATTTCACAATAAACCAAAGTGCAAATCGCTTAGCAACACCTGTGGCTACAAGCATACTTGCCAAAATAAACGATAGAATATTTAACCACATTACCTTATGACCTAACTGTGCATAAGCTTCTTTTTCGGGCAATACACTAGTTAGTACTAACGCAATTATAAGGATTAGTGAAGTTAAGTAATTTGGTATGGCTTCGGTAATCCAGAGAATTAAAGCAGCCGCAAATATGGCGAGTAGGGCGACATTAGAGTGTGAAAAATGTTCGGTGCCCAAACGATCAAATATTACCCTGGCTGAGCTCGAAAGTTTCTCTGCATCAATATTCTGTAAAAATGAAATGTCAAGAAAAAAGTAAATAATAATAAAGGCGATAATTGCAAGAGGAGAACCAATTTGCTGTAGGCGAGTCTCAACTTTTGATTTAATTCTTACAGGTAATTTCTCAATCCTGTAATTGTTCATATTTAAGAAATCGGAATTCTTATCAACCATCATAAGTTATATTACTTAATTCCCTACTGTTTTAGTAAGTTGTTTCTGGAACTATTAATTAAAAATATTACCAGTTTTTATATGGATTTTTCATTAACATTGAGTTGAAATATTTCACATCACCAGTTACTTCTGCTCCTAACCAATTTGGTTTTTCAAACACTTCATCTTCTGAAGCAAGTTCAACCTCGGCTACAATTAAACCTTCATTATCGCCATAAAATTCATCAACTTCAAAAGTATGATTTCCGGCATTTACCAAAAATCGGGTTTTATCAATAATCCCTTTTTCACAAAGCTCTAATAATTCTATAACTTCCGATGTAGGTATTTCTTTTTCCCATTCATAACGGGAAGCACCCGATGAATTTCCAATTCCTTTAATAGTAATAAAGCCCTTATCTCCTTTTACCCTGACTCTTACTGTGCGTTCAGGTACTGATGAAAGGTAGCCCTGAGTTATCCTTGTTTGTTTGTTTGCTGCTGATTTAAAATCGGCTTTAACCAAAAATTTACGTTCTATTTCTTGTGCCATCTTTTTTGTTTTTTTGAGTGTAATTTCTAATTAACAAAGTCTTTATCTATCATTCCAATAACTCTTTTTATGGCTTGCAGATAATTTATGTTCTCCATCTCACCTAAACCAACCTCCTGGATGGTCTTTTTAATATCTTCAACTTCTGTAGATTCTGAATTAATAGTAACAAGGTGAGCTCCGTTGATATAAACATTTCCAACTTCGCAAAGCGTATTATTTACCATATATCCAAAACGTTCTTTGCGAACCTTTACAGCTTGTAAATCTGAATTACCTTTGATCATTTGCATGAACTCTTCAAGCGTGTATTCACTTTTAGTAAGCTCGGGCATCTCAACTTGAAAGGCAGGAAATACTTCGTTCTTAAGCGTGTCTGCACCAATTGGAAATTCACCTTTCATCAGCGGGTTCCATTGTTCAAGTCCATTAACAGTTTGAACATAAGTCTTTATGTCCATCTTTCCATCCCTAATCTTTGTATTATTGATATCATTGGTTCTTGACAGAATATATATTTCATCTGATTCTCGTTTCCATACTTTCTCAGGTATGGGTGTTGAAAGGCGAGACATTCTGTATGTTTGCTCATCAAAATCCTGACCAAATGTTCTAAATTCAAATCGTGGTTTTGATATTTCTCCTATTTTTAATTCCTTCTTTTCCATTGTCGTATTGTTGTTTAAAATTGTTTTAGGGATGCCTCTTTCTTTAGTAGATATTTAATTTGGAAGTGTCCCCTTCCAACTTGTTTTTGCTACAAGCGGAAAATAAATTTATTGATTTTTGTTGATTGTAATTAGTTGATAATTTATGCTTTAAATTTTAAATTCTTTTAAGGGTTCCAGTCCTATTATTTGTTTGATTTTTAGCAGATAATTAGTATTGGAATAGTTGCCGTCAATTTCCATTTCTTTTAAAGTAGCGTGTACATCATCAACATTCTCGGATTCAATGTTAAAAGTTTTAATAAAGGCACCGTTAATTAAATTCTCTGCAATCTCGCAATTGCAGTTATTATGAATGTATTCAATTTTGCTTTTGAAAACTTCAACGAGTTTTAGGTCAGGGTCTTCATTAACAATCTTTTCAATAAATTCAATGATACTATATTTTTTGTTTTCTATTTGAGGAGCTTCAATACCGATAGCCGGAAAAAAAATATTCTCAATGATCTCTTTGCTGATCGGAAATTCTTGTCTGAAATTTACATTCCATTTTTCAAGCTTTTCTGTTTTTGCAATAAGTTCTTTAATTATGAGGCTCTTTTTTCTAATCAAAATATTAAATGTTTGATTAGGCTCAGACAGAATATAATAATCGTAGTTTTCTTTTGGCTCAACACCACTGCCTAATTTTATCAGGTTCTTTTCGGCATTTCCAAAATCCTGCCCAAATGAACGAAATTCGAATAATAATTTGTTTCTGTCCATAGTTTATAATGTTAAGTTCCTAAATTGTAAATTTACTTATACGCTACGTTAAAGTGGGATATCAAATTGGTATAGTTTTTTATATGAGTCGCTAACGATGTAAATTTTCTCTTTAGTAAAATCAATTGAGATGCCTTCAATTTCAGCAATGTTTACACTAAAAGCCTTGATTAAGTTCCCCGTTGTATCGCATTTATATATTTTTCTTGACTCATCACTTATTATCCAAATTTCTTCTCCATTAGGATTTATGCAGAGTCCTGAATAATCAGAAGCAAAATTTAAATCTGTTGACTTTATTTCAATTCCACTGCTATTTAACTCAATAAGTTTTCCGGGCGATTTTTCATTTAAGACAAAAATATGATTGTTTAATGGATTAATACAGATTCCTTCAAGTCCACTATTTATATCATTTTTTTCAATTGATACATTAATTGTTCTAATGTGATTTCCCAGGTTATCAAATTGAAGAATTTCTCTTTTTCGTTCTTCAACAACGTAAATTGTATTGTCGATTGGGTTTAGCGCGATTCCTTCTAAGTCTTCTCCTGTAAAACTAAAACTACTTAATATTTTACCGCTGGAGGATATTTTGTAAATTTTGTTTGTATTATCACTTACCGTATATAAGATATTAGAATTTGCAATAGCCAATCCAGATAATTCGTTAATATCCAGAGCGTAAATGTTTTCAGTAATGAGCGCATCTGTGATCTCATTATTTCCTTTCTCACACGAAAGTGAACTAGAAATAAGAAGTGTTAAGAATATTTTGAGAGTGATTAAACGCATTGCTTTTGTAGGTATGAATAAAGAGGTTGTCTAAAAAATGAATATTTCCTGAACGCCAGTTTATTGGCTTTTTAAACCACCTCTTTATTCTTATTTTTTTAGGTTAAATTAATTATTTGATGTTCCTTTAGATGCAGTATCCAAAACTACCCATTTCACTGCACCGTCAACTGTTCTGCCCACTAAGGCTGAATGATCAACTGGCCAATTATCTTTCAGCAATTGGTCAACAAGCGCGCCAGATGCATCTAGCAATGTAATGTCCTCACCACTTGAAGAAATTTTAAATAAGGTTGTTGCATCTCCATCACAGTTTAGAACATAAAATCCACCTGCAGCAATTGTAGTTCCGGCAGGAACTGTATAAGCTTCAGTTGGATCAGAATCGTGCAACTGGTATCCACTGATATCCATTTCACTTGCTGTTCCATTGTAAAGCTCGATATAATCTGGATCACCACCTCCTTGAAGTTCATTGATAACTAATGCTTCGATAATTTCGAGCGGAGCTACAGTAACAGAAGGCCAAGTAGTTTCAACATCATGATCGAAGCTTCCGATAACATTTCCTTCACTATCATATTCTTCAGTTGGATAGTACGATTTTAGGCCAGCTAAGTCTTCTGCTCTCAAATAATAGTTGATTACGGTGTTATCAGCTTGTCCTGGAATAGTAGCAGAGTAAGTACCATCTCCATTATCAGTCATGGTAATTTTCTCTTTATTATCTGCAATGTCATCATTCAACACATAGTATATTCTTAGTTCATCGATTCCACCATTATCATATACTGTAACTGTAACAACAACCTCCTCTCCATCAGCTGGGTTCTCATTTGAAAGTGCTAAGTCAGTAAATACGGCTAATCCATCAGCAACTGTAAAAGTCGCCTTGGTGTCGGGAGCATCCTGGGGGAAGTATGATTTCTTACCAGTTTCATCAGTTGCAACCACATAATATTCAGCTACGGTTCCAGCTTCCATTACTGGGATATTGAACTGATAATCACCTCCACCTAGGGGGGCCATTTCTTCGAAGAATACATTGTTTTCAGTTTCAATAAATAGTTTTACATCGCGCATTCCCGATGCATCAGAAGCAATGACTTCATATTTATAAACTTCATTATCATTAATAGCCTCAATTAAAGATGCTTCGATAAAAGGTGCACTATTTTCGTTACTGTTGGCAGCACCTTGTGAAGGGGCCATTGTTGTAAATGTATCACCACCATCTGAGGTTCTTCCGTAAGCGACACCCGCATCTAAAGCAGGAAATGAAACATTATCAACTAAATTATCTGAAGCATCCCAGAAATAAACTTCTTCGCCACCTGATGATAGTCCAAATTCGTTGCATGGATAAACTAAATAGCTATTCGCAGCAATTGTAGTTCCGGAAGGAAAAGTGTATTTAGCAACAGGTCCATCCGATATTTTGAATCCGCTCATGTCAATGCCTTCATCGTTGCTGTTGTAAATCTCAATCCAATCGGGATCGCCTGTAGAAAATACTTCATTCACAAACAATCCGAGGTCAGTTGTTATAACTTCCTCTACTTCTATGAGTTCATCTTTAACACAAGATGAGAATAAGAGTGAGAAAAGGGTTGCAATTATTAAATATTTTGGTGTTTTCTTCATCTGTTATGTATTTTTATATATGTAATATCTATTAAAAATTAAAAATTAACGACGGCACGTAAAGAAATAAAACCGAAATCTTCACCTCCCTTGCCTTCAGGTATTGTTTGATCCAAAGGATCTTTTATTAAATTTCCTTGTGCATCTTCATAAATATAGAGTTTACCTTTACCATTTGCATAACGGTCATGATTTAGATATGCATAGTTGAGCATAAATTTGAAATTATCAATTGGATAATAGTTTAATCCAATGAGATATCCATTTGCCGATCCACCATAAATTTGTGCTTCAAAATCATTTGCATTCATATAGTCAAAACGGAATGCCAATTCTAAATCACCCCAGTCTTTACCCAATGTATTTTGCGTAAATTCACCTTCATTTTTATTGTAATTATATTTTCCGCCAAAAAGTAATATTCCTGCTTGTGCATAAAAACCATCAATGGCTATTTTAGATAGATCGTCGTTACGTGTAACATCAGTTCGTATATATTCCGATTGGAACATCATGTTTTTCCATGAACCTGCTAATTCAAGACCAAAAAGAGTATTGCTTTTAACATTGGCAATATCATCAGTATCTAAGTATTTTTTTCTGTTAATACTGGTATATGATCGGGTACTATATCGATAACTGTCAGCTACCTCTAAATGTGTTTTAGGAGTACGGAACGATCCACCAACACCAAGATGAAGCATTTTGTCATCTTTAAGAATCGGGGTATAGGCAAATCTTCCTGTTAAAGAGTAACCATCGTCCATTCCAAAATCTTTATTGTTGTCTTGGGCTGGCTCGTATTCTTCTAATTCACCTATGGTTCTGGCATGAATACCAGTAATAAGTAACCATTTGTTTCCATGGAAATTTGCTTGAAGCCCTAAATGACGTGATGGTGACATTTTACTGGCTAACGAACGCTCAATAAACATTACATAACGTGAAGTTGTGGTAGTTTCCATTGAGAATCCTTCTTTGAAATGCCCACCTTTTATGTTCCATGAATTTCCTTCATACGCGAAATACGCATCTTTAAGTTCTACTTGAGAACCCGCAAAATCCAAATCAATTTCTCCATACCAATTGGTTCCAAGTATGGCTTTAACTGCAAAACGAGCTCTTCGGATATCTACACCATTACCTATAGGATTTAAGGTGTTATTTGGGAAGAATGCTGCATCAAAATAAACTCTTGAATCAAGCCAGTATTTAAATGATTGATCGGCTGATTCAAACACCAGAATTCCATTGCGCGCTTCTGATAAAAGGGGTATACGTTTTACTACCTTACCATATTGGTCGGTTCTTACACCATTGTCCGGTTGGGTTTGAGCAATTGATGTATTTGCTGCTAGTCCAAATGCAATAGTTAAAATTACAGAATAATAAATCTTTTTTAGCATGTTATACAAGTTTAGTTTATGTTTTTTTTGCGAATATAAAATCGATAGTTTTCCGGAACAATTATTAAACCTTTAAATGAACACTACAAAATGAATCATTTGGTAAATATTAACTCTACAATAAGATGTGATGAAACTATACTTAATATATTTAAATCCATGATAAATAGATTGATAGGATTTCGTAGCCCCTTACAAGTGACCTTAATGACTATATAAGACAAATAAACTCTGTCAAATTTGTTTTTGGGTGAACTCCTAATCTTTTCCGAAGACGATAGCGGTTAATTTCAACACTCTTAGTGGCGATGTTTAGTAAAGGTGCAATTTCTTTTGAAGTAAGATTTAATCTGATATAGGCTGATAATCTTCTTTCTTTTTCTGTTAATCGAGGATACTTTGCATTGAGACGAAGGTAAAAATCTCTATTGGCTTCTTCAAGTTGTAATTGAAATAATTTTCGGTTTTTATCGAGCGCAATGTGTTGATTTATACTTAAGGATAATTGATTGAGTTTAGTTAGACTTTCTGATTCTTTTGTTTTGCTTTTAATTTGATTTACCATTCCTTTTAACTCTTCTAAAAAGGTGTTCTTTTGAATAATATTTAAAGCAAAATTGATGAGTTCTTTTTGCTTGTTTTCTAGTTCAATGCTCAGCTGTTGTTTTATTTCAGAAAGGTTCTCTAACTTATCTGTAGCCGATTTCTTTTGTGTTTGTATATTTTCTTTTTCATGAAGAAAAAAAGAAATAGTCAGATCACGTTTCTTGATAGTTCTATAAAAATAAAACAGAATAAAGATAAAAATAACTGATATCCCAACTATTAAGCTATGAATGGGTAAAGTCATATAATAAATGATTGATATGAACTTGCAAAATTAGTTTTATTGTAAAGGTAGCAAAATTTGAGAATGTTTTTTATGAGCTGTGGATGTGTTAACAGCATAAGCTCAAAAAGCACATTTCAGGCTGCTTTTTCTTGCACAACCCACAAATAATATTATCGCCTGAAAGATCTTTGTTAGGTTTATTGATGTTTCAATGATTTCTGACAGAGGTAACTTTGAATAATAAAACGCTATCAAGCTATAGCTCTGGGGAATATGGCTTGCCAACATAGAGAAGTTCATCTGCCATTAATATTTCATTCCGATCAGGGTGTCCATCCAGTATGCTTCGAATAGGGTTAGAAACAAGATCAAAGATTATCCTTTGGTTATTCAGAGTGTGAGCAAAAAAGGTAATTGTTGGGATAATGCTGTTGCGGAACGACTTAAACCCCATACTATCAGGTCATTATTCTGGCGGACTATATTTATTACACTCTTTATCTCACACATGAGTGAACTTTTTAAGGAAGCATGGCTCAGATTTACCAATGAAGTATCTTGGTCAAGCATCGTATTGATCTTACTTTCAGCTACTTTAATATCATCCGAACTATTTATTAATTGTAAAGAATGACTCTTAGATTGTTGATTTATCAGACCTTGAGTTACGTGCAAATCAGTCGGTAAATTTAAGAAATCGAAAACAATCTCAGTTCTCGACCTACTCAAAAAAAGATATAAATACACTAGCTTGCAGAAACTTATGGAAATTATATCACCAACAAATACCTCATCCTTTTGTGCTCCAACTTTCCTCTTTCTTCACTTTATTAAAAAGATTAATCTCTGAGGCAATCAGATCAGTATCGCGGTCTTGAGAAACGCGAGGTACTTAATAGACTGATTTTGTGTTTCTTGTTCAGGCTTTCGAGTGTTATGGCAAGAGCAAAGAAAAACTAATAGAAAGGTGAAAATGCTTCTAATCCACTACATATCAAGCTTTTGGTAAATTAAATACCTAGTTATTGGAAATAGCCATAACATAATGCTGAGTTCTAAAATATATTGCTCCATTTGAGATCGCGGGAGTTGACATGCAAATATCATCTAACGGATTTTTGGCGAGCAATTTATATTCAGTCCCCGCCTTAACTACAAAAACATCTCCAAGCTCTGATGTAAAAAACAATCTTCCATCTGAGGCAATGCCGGAAGCTGACATCCCACCACCGGGCTTCAGGCTCTCTTTGTATATCAACTCACCAGATCGTGCGTTAAAGCAGCTTAAAAGTCCATTGTTCTTCAAATTATATAGATAGTCACCGTATATCAATGGAGTTGTCATATAAGCTCCTCCTCTTTTTACACTCCACTCAATATGATCATTACTGGTTTCATCCTCTCCTAAGCCAATGTCTCCAATGGCTTCAGGATTGATTGCATAAATTGGTGACATCCTGCCGTGTGCACTACTTATAAAAATAAGGTTATTCGCAAAAACAGGTGTTGGTACCGGAGCGTCACCCCCTCCCTTCATCCACCAAATTTCCTTACCTGTTTCAAAATCGTATGCGCCGATATGTTTGAATCCATTGACAATAATTTGAGCTTTTCCATCAACTTCAATGACTGTAGGAGTACTCCACGTAGAAATTTCATCCCGACTCGTTCTCCATATTTCTCTTCCTGTTTCTACATCAAAAGATGCGAGGAACGAATCTCCTAAAAAGTCACATTGAACAATAACCTTAGCGTTATAAATAACCGGAGAACTGGCAAATCCCCACTCAACATCAGGGTTAGTATAAGGTCCGGCATTGAGCCTACCCAGATCTTTCGACCATAACAATTCACCTTGGAGGTTATAACAATATAACCCATCAGAGCCAAAAAATGCAATCAGATGCTTTCCATCCGTAGCTGATGTTGGATTTGCATTAGAAGATTTGGTATGTCTCTTTGTTACAGGAACTCCTTTATGGGCTAATTGCTCCCAAATAATCTTTCCGTTATTTTTATTCAGGCAATACACTTTAAACTCATGAATTGAACTGTCCATCACGGGTGCTATATCTCCATATAATCCAACCTTCAAATACTCTTCTTCATTTTCACTAATGGCTGTTGTGATAAAGATTTTATCTCCCCAAATTACAGGAGATGAATGACCCAAGCCCGGGATTGGAGTTTTCCATGACACATTGAAATCTTCTTCAACATTCCATTCAAGAGGTATGTTCGAATTATCAAGAATTCCACTTGCGAACTGCCCTCGGAATGAAGGCCAATTTTGATTATTATTTTGAGTATTCTGTGTATCCGAACAAGCAGAAAATAATAATAAAATAACTAGGTAAGAGAAGGTTTTTTTCATTAGATTTTTCATTTAGGTTTATTCAAAGATAAAGATAAAATCCAATTGTAATAAGATCCATTTTGGGATTAAAATTGATAGTGTCAATCGAAAATATCAAGCATTAAATTACTTCAGCATTATTATTGATCTCAATTTAAAATAACAGAAAAAATTAATCAATTAGGCTGAAATATGCAAAGAAAACACGACTGCCAAATTGACAATTGTGTTATATAGTCATTTTATAGCCAGAATCTTATCAAATTCATTTAACCTTTTACTTCAACAGGAAGTTTAAATCGGTAGTTTTATCCAGTTCCTTCGGTTTTTGACCAAATTTAAATAGTCTCATAGGTCTTTTGCCGATTAATTTCAGTTCCTCTCCTTCTAGTAAAAGCAAGCTTGCTTCTCTTAATCCAACTACTGTCGTCTCTTTGTTCACTACCAAGAATTCTTCAATTCTTTGTTCACGAGTTTCGCCTCCATGACCTTCGGGGTTTGCATCCAGATAATGAGGATTTATTTGGAAAGGAATAAGGTTTAAACAATCGAAACTTTCAGGTTCAATAATGGGCATATCGTTGGTTGTTTTTAAGGAAGGACAAGCAACATTTGAACCGGCACTCCACCCCATATAATGAAGTCCGTTTTGAACCCTTTTACGAATAACGCCCATTATTTTACGTCTGTGCATTTCGTAAACCAGATGGAAAGTATTTCCTCCACCTACCGCAATTGCCTCTGCATCATTTACGGCTTTAATTGGATCTGCCTCCTTATGAATTGAATAAATTGAATAACCCAATTTCTGAAACACAGTGTGTACCTTTTCCTCATACAAATCATACGACTTCTCCAAACTATCTTCAGAAAGTCCCACACCGGCATAGGGTAAGAACAATATTCTTTTTACTGTTGTATCTTTTAAAAAATTTTTAATATTTTCTTGAGGCCAACCTAAGTATGCTTCGCCGTAATTGGTTGAATTACTGATAAGTAATAATCTTTTTTTCATAGGGATTTGTTAAATAAAATTAAAACGGTATAAGTTAATGATAAAATACAGAATTTACGTTTGAATACTAATTTCGTCAAAGATAATATTATTTAATCTGTCGATAATTTACTTTTGATCGGTCAGATGGAACATCCATGCTTTAGTCATTCCCTTGTAAGAAAATGAGTTCTCATGAATGTTTCATCTTGTTTTTATAGTACGAGAGAAGAAGAATAAGTTGATATTTTGAGAATAAAAGCTCGTTTATAATTTTGTAAAATAAGCGTTATTCATCATTCATTAATTTTTGGAATCTCCATTCAGTTAACAGTTTAACTTTATAAGCTACATTAGTTGTAACCCGATTATGAAAGAATTCCCATATTCTTCTAATAAATTTCTTTTTTGAGAGTGATTCTCTGCCATAGAAGTTAAATCCAACCATGATAAATAATTGCGACATTTCCTTTTCACCTCTCTCTGGAATAGACGTACGAACATAGATCGAAAATACACCGATTGGGTATCCTCCTTTGCACTCATATAGAAGGTAGCGTGCATTATCCGGGTCATTTCGAATTGGCACTTTTTGAATTTTAATGGCATTAAGATCAAATAAATGAAACAATTTTAAGCCAAAAAGTCCATTCTTTAATCCCCACATATATTTCGTTCGTCCAAATAGAAAGATTTCAATTTTTTCTAATTTGCTATCCTGCAAATTAACTTTCGCAATATGATTTGGCCAACACATGGAATCACCATTCCATTTAAGCAATTCGTTAAATAAATGACTCACAGGAGCTTCTACTCCAATTCTGTGAATATTGAGCATCTTAAACCTATCGACACCAATGTTCAGTCGTTGGAGTATACTCTTACTATAGGTTTGTCTATCTTCTTCAGTTTTGAATTTAACTAATGTGTTGACTGGAGGTTTATTTAGAAAGAAATATTTAAGGTCAGTAAAAACATTACGACTCCTCGTAGGGCGCTCTAACTTAGGAGATTGTTCAATATTCTTCACGCTCAAGATATTAGTAAAGTTCCTATACTTTCAGTGGTCATTATTATCAAAATACAATAATCTAGATCGTATCCAGAAAATCGTAGTAACAATGTGCCCAGAACAGGAATCGAACCTGCACTCTCCAAAGAGAACTGGTCCCTGAAACCAGCGCGTCTACCAATTTCGCCATCTGGGCCTATTAAATGTAAAAAGTGCCCAGAACAAGAACACTTTTTACATTTAATTTAATTTTACCTGGACATTAATTGTTATTTATATTTCTGATTTAAAGCGTATAGGTCTTCAAATGAATTTAAACTTTTAGGGTTAAAATCTAAGAGAGTATTAATTCAAAGTTAATTAATTTTTCTGATATTGTTTTTTTCTTCCTTCAATCTATAAATGTCTCTTTTATCACTGATTTCATTTCTTTTATTTCAGGTTGTGATAATCTTCCTAATACTTTTGTTATTCTTTGTTTGTCAATAGTCCGAATTTGGTCAATTACAATCCATCCGATTTTTCTGTCATGTTTTACTTCAATTCTAGTCGGATATTTTCGAGAAGTTGTAGTCATCGGTGCAACAATAATTGGATTCTATTTTATTTTGCCCCAAGGGGCGGGGAATGTCACTTCGTCTAATTTATTTTGTTTCACAAAATCAACGTCTCACTGATTTAATAAATCTTCTTTTCTCATAAGGTGCGAATTTTAAAGTTAAACAAAAAAAATATCAGGGCTTAACCCCTGATATTTTCTGTTTACACACTTTATGAGGCAGTCCTTTCAGATGTTTAAAACCAGTATTTTACTATCTCCATCATTGTTTGATAAAATGGATATTGAATAAATCCAAACGCTTCAAACGAAGCAATGTCAGAGCAGTACAATGACTAAGACGTGTGCATAATTCATTTCAAGCTTATTTTATCATTGGACTTTAGGTTATCAATTAACCTAATGCTTGACTGTATAAATAAGAGCCATATAAATTGAGAGATTCACGTATGATTCTGAGAGAGGTTTAGGGGTGAAATTCCCCCTTTACCTACTCTCGACTGGCTGTAATTTTTATTAGTTTTCATGTTTGTAAACCTTTTCTCTATAATAATCAATTGACATCATTAAAGGTCAGTGAAACTTCATCTATTATGGTAACAGTGGAGATTGCTTCTATCAATGCATCATAATCTACGGCGATTGAGCTTGAGCTCGGTAAATCTGATGGTGTATCTGATAATGCATATAGCGTAATTACATATTCGTGCGACCCAGCACTTGGTGAGCACGGTGATGTGTACGAAATAGCTACACCATCTTTATCGCTACCCATATACCAAGGTCCGTCATCTGCCGTACCATAGGGAATCCCAGTAACACTAGGATCAATATCCCAAAGTAACAGATATGAGTTGGCATTGGTTAGATCACTTGAGTTCGGATAGTGTTTCATAATGATAGCTAATGAGTTAGCATCTGCTGGTGTATTTGACCAAGAAAGAGGAATGGAGTTTTCGATTCCATCTACTTTTTCTTCACATTTATAAGAATCGAGAAGTTCTCCATTCTCAATGGCAATGCTTGTCAACGTGAATTCAGATATGGCTGTATTATCATCTTTTTTACTGCAGGCATTCAAGAAAAATAGAAGCCCAAAAGATAAAACCAGAAATCTCAAATCTGTTATAACCACAATTATTTCTTTTAAGTTAGTGTTCATCGTTTTATTTGTTTTAAGTTAGTACTCATTCGTTTTATTTGAAAAGGAAGTCTGTATTTTCAATTTCCGGCATTCCTATTGGCTGAGAATACAAAAAAGCACCCGAAGGGTCAAGGTATCCTAAATCATTTGCTAAATCGGAAATTTGTGTTTTCTGATCTTCACTTAAGGTTTGGTAAATCTGTGAAAAATATTTTGCATACAGGTATATAAGTTCTCCATCGTACTCCCCGTAGTTTTCTGAAAGTGTTTGAACAGTTTCACTACTTGCTGTTTCTCCACTCAAAAACTTTCTTAATTCTATAGAAACCTGCTCACGTGTATCTACTATAGAGAGCAAGGAAGATCTTTGCAAATCAACTAAGCTAACAAATTCATCATACTGTTCTGTTGTCAGAATATCAAGAAAGGTTTGTCCGGCAGTTGATGTAAGCGTCTCATCTATTGTGTAATCAGGATTTCCCATTGCCGGCCAGTCTTTCAAATAAAATGATCCGAAATATGTTCCTTGCCGTTCTGGATTAATA
This sequence comes from Bacteroidota bacterium, assembly GCA_003353955.1. GTDB lineage: Bacteria > Bacteroidota > Bacteroidia > Bacteroidales. Next base: position 18,935 of record PIVJ01000036.1, read on the forward strand.
TACACATCTGCTGTTGTTGAACCAGCGTACCAGGCAAATATTTCACTTGCATAAGTCATTACAGCAACATTTACGTCTATATCAAGATTTAGTCCTACTAAAGGATCTGAAATGTCAGACGGCCAATTCCCAATACCTTCTAAATCGAAAAGAGCCTGAATTTGATCTTTTTGTTCATCAGATAGAGTGCTCAAAACATTATAAAATAATTGAGCTCTACCATAACTTATCTCACCATCAATTTCATATACTTCAGCTGAATATGCTTTTACGGCATCTTCATCCAACTCAGTTGTCCCGTCTGGTAAATCGTTTTCAATCAACCTCTTAAATGCTTTACATAATGGAAAACGTTTGTAGGCGTACTCATTTATTAAATCAATTTGATCCTCGGCTCCATCAACAAACTGTTGGACTTGGGTCTCGGTAAGAATTTCTAATATATTGTATGAGATTATGGTAACAAAACTTGTATTATGTCCTAAATTTGTTTGGTCATTATCTCGAAAATACTGGAAACCGCTGTAGTCAGCAACTTTTCCGGGTGGTAAAAAAGTGAGAGCACCCAAGTTACTTGTCATAAAGCCTAATGCATCAAATGCTATGGTGTTTCTTTGGGCTTCGTCAGATAAAGCTTGATCGATATTATAGGATGGATTTTCAAAAGGCTCTCCTTCAATTCCCAATACGATATCTTCCTGATCTGGATCTTTATCTTTACCGCAAGCAATAATGAAAAACAGAAATCCGAAAGTCAGAACTGCTAATTTTAAATTTGTTTTGTTCATATATTATTCTTCTTTAATTTATATTTATTTTCTTAAACGTTTCTTATTTCTATATTATTATCTGTATTACTTGATAAAATTACAATTACTTGGTAAAAGTACAGCCAACGGGTTTTCGATGCTCCGTTGTCGCCATTTTTAATTGTTTCTGAGTTATTAATTACACGTCAAATTTACTAATCATTTTCAAACCAAAGCCTAAACTAAGGCAGTGAAATATCCGCTATTGATTGCGTGTACCCAGCATAAACTAAATTACACCCACTTCAAGGCTTTGATAAAAAAAAGCAAAGGTACTACAAATAATTTTCATTTTTTTAAAACTTATTTTGGGTTTGTTCAAAATATCCCAGATGATGTTAAGAGCATTATACGCAGGAGTAACTTCCTGGAGTATTAGGGTTGCAACGACTACCGATGTTAGCAAATGTTATTTATTCAACTATAATCTTATAAATCCCTGTTTCTGAATCTAATTCAAATTCTGAATTATCAATCCTTATTTCATGGTACCTTGTAAAACTACAACAGTCTTCACTCAATCTTTCTGCATCTACATAAAGGTTAAATATATCATCGTTTCCAATTTTTACTGAAATATTTACAACTTCTGTTTGCCAACCAATTGAAGTAATTTGAATTACATTATAATTGTCTTCATCAATAAATGTAAATTCAAAATTACTATTGTCAACTATATTCTTTATTTCAATCTGAGATGACTCATAAGTACCATTTGTAAATAGATTTTCTCCACTTGTTTTGTCTACAATTTTAAAAAGAAAAGATTGAGGTGGAGTAAAACACTCTCCACAATCTTTAGTTTTATTACAGCTTATTAAAAATACTGTGATGAGAACTAAAATATATTTTTTCATATTTTTTTTATCTATAAGATGAAGTTTTTCGTAAAAGGTTGCGTCAAATATTTGCCTACGTTTTGTGGTATGGTGTCGTGCGGGATTACGAAGCCTTATTTTTTTTTTAATCCGTCCAGAGCCAAATCTTTTATTTATAATTTCCTATTTTACCAAATCAAAGATTTGGCGGACTTAGGAAAGTGTAGTTCTGCCAGATTCCACTCAAATTCTCGCATTGCATATGTGAGCCTTAGTTATTTTTAGAGTTCATCTGTTGAGCTTAAAATTCATGCGATAACCACATTAATATTTCTATTAGTCAATTGATATCAAGCGTTTCAAAACACCTTGTGCTTTTAAAACTCTAGTGACTACTATTCGATAGTTTGCTTTAATTGTTAATTTTGTTTACACAATTATATTCGCCAAACTAGGAATTTTCTTTGCAATTTTAACAGCAATCTCTCCAAGTGCTAGAACTTGTTCTTTTAATGCTGCCTGAGATTCATTTGTAGCTGAAGCTTCTTTTACAACCTCTATCAATTGTGCATAAATTTCCAGATCAGTATCATCTGCTGTTATACTATCAATTTCTTTTTTAGACAAAGCGTGTAATTTAACAATCTCACTTTTATATGAACCATTAAATGCAGCTCTATTTTCTTTTGCTCTTTGTGCTAATCTTTCTTTATAAGTTAATGACATAATTTTTTATTTTTTAAATAGTTTATCAAATTGTTTTTTTACTTCAATTGTCTGTTTTTCAAGATCATCAATATCGATTTTTTTTACATCTTTCAATATTTTATCAACTCCTACTGAATAATCTCTTAGTTTTTGAGCTGTTTCTGTTCTCAAATTTTCTACTCCAAACTTATTTAATATATCCTCTTGTGCATCATGTACTTTGCGTACAGAAGCCAAATGCCCTGTAACAATTGAATTTGCATAAATAATTTGATTATATGATCTATCGATCGCTTCCATTACTTCTAATTCTTGTTTTTTTATAGGGGCTAATAGAATTTCACGGTATGTCTCAACTTCCTCATATACTACAGAAACAAAATCTTTCATAAACCCAATTGCTTGCTTTTGCTTGGTGAAATCAGAACTGTTTTGGACAGCATTAATTATAGAACCTGTCATCGACTCAAGCTCCCCTGAATTAGCATCCTCAAAATCCATCTCTAATAATTTCCCAATTTGATAGGGTGCATACACATCATCGACAAATGTGTTTACATCTTTCTTCATTCTAGTAAATAGAATAGTTGCAAGCTCTTTGTGTGCTTGATAAACAGTTACAACATCTCTACCAACAGTTACTGATAATTCTACTGATTCTTTAGGTACAACTGCACATGATGAAATCAGTGCAGCTATGAATAATAACGATAATATCTTCTTCATAATTTGTTATTTAGAATTTGTACTTATTCCTCTATTTCAGGCCATTGACCATTGTTCAATTTTAAATAATTCTCTATAGCAATACTTTTGTATGTACTTGAATCATATCGATTTTTAACACTTCTATGAACTTGGGTGGGTATAGTCTTGTAAGCTGGAATTTCTCTTACATATTTCCCCAGTAACTTAAATGTTCTTTTGTATTCATTATGCATTCTGGAAATAGGATTTAAACTTGTCACTTGTACAAAATCCTCAAACTTTAAGACCTTCATGTATGTTCAATATTTCATTATTTATGGACGCTTTGCAAAAATATGTCCATTTTCGAACAAATCACAATCATTTGTTCATGTCTATTGATATTTTGAACAAATAAAATAATAGCTTGAGATTATTGGGCATTAACATTGATTAATGTCCAATTTTATGGAGTTATTGAACGTTTTTTTACGTATTGTTGATAATATCGCTTTTCTTTCAATTTGTTCAGATTTAAGAAATTCAATTGGATTAACATTTTCTATTTTTTCATCCCAAAACATTCTGGTGAATCCATGTCCATGTTCGTCGAAAATTCTTTTTGTTTTCATATTTAAAGATGGTTATTTTACTACTGCTAACTTTTGTGCCTGTTGCGCAACTCACCGTTAGTTGTTAACAAATATAGCAAAAACACTTATTTAGGGCGCGTGGTAATTATATGCGCTCATTTTGAGCTGTTGCAGTAAAAAAAATATTGAGTAAGAGGAAAAGAACAATATTTAAAGAATCTGGTTCTTATAGTTAGCAAGCATTGTAAAAGATTCATAGGTCTAGAAGTTAAATTAGGATAGCTGAAACTTTTAATTAAGTGACCTTAAGAAATTTTTCCTAAAAACATGACTTTAAAGATGTAAGGCACCAAACTATCTTGCTTAAAATAATTCAATCAACGCTTTCTTAACCTCAGCTTCATCGTGATTGATATCGAAAATCAAATCCGGCTTTAAGTAAAACAGATCTCGCCCGGTCTTGATGGATAGACCGCTCCAACTTGTGCCACCCATACCGGAGTTATTGTGCCACTCATACCGGACTAATGTGTGCCACTTATACCGATTGATGTTGTGCCACCCATACCGATTGATGTTGTGC
>PIVJ01000414.1 GCA_003353955.1 Bacteroidota bacterium
TTCGAATTCTATGGATAATCCAAATTATTTAACATTTTTCTTATCTTTAAAAGTTGTCTGAAGAGGACATGAGCTCTACTGAGGAGTAACTCATTAGCAATAAGGCAACCAAGTGAAATTAGAGCTGAATCATTCTGATTCAGCTTTTTGTTTAGGTTTTCCTTAGCCATCTTTCAAGCAAAATTATTAAAATTTTAAGCAGCTAACTTATTTACAAAGTTTGGGTTATAGAGTTCTTGCTTCGAAGTAACCGCCCAAATTCTTTGTATTAGCTTATTTCTCACATTGTTTATTACCTTCATTTTATGTTTTCCTTGATTAATTTTTCGTTCGTAATATGCCTTTAAACCAACATCATACCTTATTGCATTTAATGCACACATATGTAAAAGTGTTTTTAGTTTTTTATTTGCGATGTTACTTACTTTAGACTTCCCATTTAAGCTTGTTCCTGATTTCTTCGAAAAAGGTGCAACGCCACAGTAACATGCTAATTCTCTGGAATTTGAAAATGTTGTAAATCCCATAGTATGGACAATTAAATAAATAGCTGTTTGCATTCCGACTCCTGTAATTGATGTTATTAATTCATATAGTTGGTTCAACTCTGAATCTGTTTTAAGTAAATTTCTTAATTTTTCTTCGACACCTTTAATTCGTATATTTATTGCTGCCACTATTTCTCCACTTGAAGAGTCAATAAACTTTGACTCTTCCCAATCTGACCAAACTCTCATCAACTCTTTTACAGGTGTGAGCAATTGATGTTTAATTTTGGTTAATCGATCTTTATAAACTATAAGCTCTTTAATTTTTAACAGAACTGGAGAGCTTATCTTATAGAGCCTTGCTTTATCAGTAAACCTACCTGCATACGTTGCGATTTGATAGGAGTCAATTTTGTCATTTTTTTCTCTACAAATTCCACTAGAAAGTTTTATTTGCAAAGGGGCTTCCAACCATATATCTAGGTTTTCCTTATTTAATACATAGGCTGCTGTCATAGAATAAATCCCAGTGTATTCACCACAAAATAGCCACTCTTGCATACAAGGGAATTTTCGCTTAATCCATTTTATCATAGAAATACACCCATATTCTGTGTTTTTAAATTGTTTATAATACAATTCAGCAGGCCTTTCTTTGTGAAAAAAACTCACATCCATGGTTAATTTCGAAAAATCAATTCCAACAATTACTTTCTTTTTCATATTTTTATAATCCAATTTTGTTTGGATTAACCAATAGCATTTGTACTAAATCCCTTATTAGGTTTTACCTAGAATTCTATT
>PIVJ01000415.1 GCA_003353955.1 Bacteroidota bacterium
TCTGGTATTCATGCATGGCATAATGATTATTATACGCGTAGAATCAGGGTTGGTAAAAATGAATCTATGTATAAGTATTTAATTGCAAATCATCCTGAACTAGTTGAAGATGAGTTCTTTAGACCTCATGATACAGCAGTTATTAGTATACCACAAAAAGCGCCTGAAGGTTCTATACTAAGAGATGAATCACCATTTGATTTACTTGAAAGAATAAAAAAGGTGGCTACTGAATGGGTTAAGCCTGGTCACAGAAAAGGATCTAACACTCACAATGTTTCAGCCACTGTTAGTTTAAAGCAAACAGAGTGGGATCAAGCTGGTAAATGGATGTGGGAAAATAGAGATCATTATAATGGTTTATCTGTACTTCCTTATGATGGAGGTACTTATACTCAAGCACCATTTGAAGACATAAGTAAAGTGCAATATGATATGGCAATGACACATCTTAAAGATGTTGATCTTAGTAAGATTGTTGAAACAGAAGATGAAACAGATCTTGCTGGAGAGATTGCTTGCGGCGCAGACGGTTGTGAAATAAAATGATAGCATCAGCTGTATACGGATTTGTTGCTGCAATACTGGTTCTTGTAATAACATTTATGGTAATAATACTAACTAGTCGGTTTGAAAAAGCCGGCTATGGTATTATGTACGGAAGTTTATTTATTAAAATGGTAACTTTATCTGCATTTACTTTAGCAGTTAAACCTTATTTAGGTGATGCTATAATATATGCAGCTATTGTTTTAATAAGCATAATGTTTTCTAATGTTTATCTTATAATAAAAATAAAACAATGAAAAAATTAGCAATAATAGGTGGCATAAGCCTAGCTAGCTTTGCAGCTGGCAATATGATACTACACAAACAAAAAATCAATTTAAATCCTAATACTTTAGCTATAGCTAGTGGAGGTTTTATAGTTGCTTTTGGTATTACTTATAGATTCTAAAATTTAAATTATGTGTGAAAACTGTCCGGGCGGATTTTGCCCATGGTGTTAAATATAAAAAGGGGAGGTCATTACGACTTCCCCTTTTTGGTTACAGGAACTTTGGGTATGGTGCCCAGTATTTTTTGTTCCTTATTTTTTAAACTTAGATTTTTTAAACTTAGACTTAGTAAACTTAGATTTTTTAAATTTAATATTTTCTACTTTAACATTACCTTTATTGAATGTACTAACTTCTTTTTGTTTAGGCATTATTTGCCACTCAGGCCAACCAGCTAACATAGCTACAGTTTGCCAAGTTTCAGCATCTTCATCCATTGCTCCAGAGATATT
>PIVJ01000416.1 GCA_003353955.1 Bacteroidota bacterium
AAAACCTTTTTATAAACCCCAGCTTCAAGAGCTTCAACTATCCTGTCATGGTGTTTTTCCAACTTTGACTTTTTAATTTTCCAAGTGCCAGCTTCCATCTGTTTACGTCTTGTTTCGGCATACACTTTACGCCTTGACCCATCAACAATGTGTAGAGCCGATTTAAGGTGCTTCACAAGGAAATCAAGCTCTACATCTTTCTCATGGATCATCTGTAGCTTTAAAGCTTCCTGTAAAAGATCTTGTACATTCTTAATAGATTTTTCAGTGAGTCGATCAACAATAGGTGAAGTCATTTTTTCAGGTTTCATTTTAAACTGTATTTACCTATATATTTATTTATATACCTATAGACAGTAGATCTTGAAACACTCAACTCTTCTGCTAACTCAGAGAGATTACCATTGGTATTAACAGCATCTACGATCCTATCATGATGCTTCTCAAGCTTTGAGCCTTTAGAGTTCAACTTACCCTGTTTATGTAATTCTTTAGCATGAGCAGAAAATCTTGCGGTTTTAGTTCCATCAATAATATCAAGTGCTGATTGTAACCGTTTAATATGCCTCTCAAGATCTTTAATCTTATCAGGCTCATAGTGCTTTTGTAGAGCTTGAGCCTCCACAAGAAGCTTATACACGCTCCTGATGGATTTACTAATATGCCTTTCAATGATTGGGTCGTTCATCACTCTTCCAGATAATGTATTATTAATTCCTTCAGATTACCATCTGCATCCATAACTGCCAATTTTGCTCCTTGAGCTTCTATTTGTTCAATAGTATCCAAAAAAGCGATGGCACGTTTTATTACTTCAGATTTCTTTTTCAAGCCATGAGCTTTTTTCAGTTTATCTATAAGATCTAAAGTTCTTTGATCAAATTCAATATTCTTTTTCATATACCACCTTTCACTTTCTCGGGTCAACTTCAATAAACGGTTCTTCAACTGAAACACCCAATTCTTTCAACGTCAACACTGGATCACCCATAATATCTTCATCCATTTTCACTTCACCATCATCGCTAACTGAAATTGATAATGCAGCATAAAACTCTGAATCATCAACCTCTTTTGGTATGATAAAAAGTATACGCTCACCATCTTGTGTCCAATCTATAATATCTTTAATACGCTCAGAGTAAGTGCGGCCTCTACTGGAAGGCATCATAAATCGTATCTGAACAATGCCATCAACTTTAAGCTTTTCAAGTTGAAGTAATTTCATTTTACCAAGCTCACTATCAAACTTTATATCTTTGCTACTGCTTACTTCATTGCCTATAGGCTT
>PIVJ01000417.1 GCA_003353955.1 Bacteroidota bacterium
TTTATACCAAAACAATTGAAAAAAATAATAAAGAAATTGCAAATCCGCTTGATAGTTTAATAAGAAACATTAACTTGTAGCTATATACGGTATAACTACAATGTGGTTATACAATTGTTATGCAACAATAGGTATGAAAATCCATCTTTAAAAGGAATAAAAATTAGAATTGTATGAAATATGTAAGTTTAGCAATATTTTTCTTGTTAATATCAGTTTGTAACATTGTAAACAGCCAGACAATAGATAGTATTGTAAAATCAACTTTTGAAATAAAACAAATATCTCGTGGAAATAATATGCCAAAACTTGACATAACAAATGATAGTATGCATATTTTTCTTGCAGCACTACACTACAATGTTCCAGTGGAGAAAATTGCTGACATACTTCATTGGGATGATGAGATAACAAGAAAAAATATTGACTTGTTAACTAAAAATAAATTGCTTAAAAATAAGAATGGGGAATTTATTCCAGCATTAGGTATTTTTACATTAAAAAGAGGAAATTTATTAACTGACAAATGTGCTTTACTATCCAATGAAATTGCAGATAGCATTAAAATTCAACTTAATAAAATAAAGAAACTTCACAATAAAACTGATATATCAAAGACATATAGTTTTCACGACCTATCGTTTTTCTATTTAAGCAATATACTATTGGATAATGGGCAAATAAACAATGTAGAAAGAGAGTTTTTAGGAAAAGGTAGACCATTAAGAAATGGGAGGAAATACTATTTAGCCATTATTGAAAAGGAAAATGATAGTATTCTAGAACCTTATGGTATTTATGGTAACCAAGTATTAGTTAGAAATGATACTACGATTATTGCAGTTTATGGAAATAAAAGAACTAAATTAAATGTAGGTTGGCAAGATTATAAAAATAAAATAGTTCATTCTTTCAGTAAAAGTGATTTTGATATAATTGTTAAGGATATGCCAAATCTTTTCTTACCGACTTTTATTAAAATATTAAATGCAAACAGAGAATATTTTGAGCAAGTTTATAAAGAATTAGAGTTTGATAAAGAAACTTCTTTTGAAGAGTTTTTTATTTGGTGGTATCATATCATTTATACAGAGACAACTGATATTTTAATTAAACAAGATCTAATAAAAAGTCCTAAAAAAGGATTGTTCTACTATGAAATGAAGATGTAAGTCGAGTAGGTAAAGGGGAATCTCACCCCTAAACCTCTCTCAGAACCGTACGTGATGCTCTCACATCATACGGCTCCTCATACGCTCAAAATTAATTGATTGATAGTTCACAAGCT
>PIVJ01000418.1 GCA_003353955.1 Bacteroidota bacterium
TTCGTACTGTACCAGAGCGGTGGTAAAAACTACTCTGGTGGATTGCTGACTTCAATTGTGCCATTACCCAAGCTGACTGTTGCAGCTCACGACAAACCCTTTTCTTTAGGCACAGAACGTCGCCAATCACTGGGAAATTTAGCCGTAGCGACGAAGGAGCGTAGGTTAAATTTTTCCATGTGCATTGGCCTTGTTATGTTTTTATTACCATTCAAGCTTTTCATTTGAAGCTTTATTTTGCTCGTTATACATCATTAGTATGGTGTTGTAATTACACATACCAATATTACAATACTGTTTAATTACTCCATCAAGTAATTTTCTATTTTTAACTTTCGTTAATGCTTTAAATGATTTTAATTCTTCTCTTTCCATCATTCTTAATGTTGATGGATCTCCCATACCAATTTTACTATACGTTTCTTTGACACTACCTTTAATGTATGTAATTACATGATTCTTTTCTTTTTCTGTGCCTTTGAAATCTAGGGGATGAGTCAGCCCATTAGCGTAAATAATGGGCGATATTAGCAATGCCAGTAATGTGTATATTATTTTCTTCATAGCTCTTTCCATGTATTTTTTAATTTGGCAACTCGCCTGTTTCTGCTAAGGTGATAAATTGATTTTCGTTTAAGAACTGAACACCTTGAGATTCTGCTTTTTCTATTTTCTTGGGGCCTGCATTATCACCGCCACAAAGAAAATCTAATTTTTTTGTGACCGATGAGACTGCCTTAAAGTTATTTGAGTTTGCAAGGCTTATAAGGTCTTGTTTCTTACCTGTACCAAAGCCGGTAAAGCAGATTTGTAAGCGGTTATCTTTAGCTTTAATAGTACGAATGGAATATATTAATTTCCATGCTTCGGCATCAGATAAAACTGAAATATCATCTTTACTCATATCCGATTTGGATAGAAGTATCATTGTTGGTTTTTCGCTGGCCATGATTACTCCATTTTAAACATAACGCCGGGTTCTTTTGCTGCCTTAAGTGGAGGCCGAAGGCCGGAGCTTAAGGCAGTCAAAAGCAACTCCTTGTTCTGTGATAACAGTTTGAACGAACACACTATTAGCCATTTTGCTGGCTACCCTGCTGAACTCGATAACCCATATCACATTTTGTTTGGCTGAATTACAACATGCAATACAGCCTTGTTTAAAATCGTTTTGGCACGATAGATAACAGTGCAATGCCACGGATTTCTTTCTGCCAGTTTTTGACAGACTATTTTATTTCACTTTTGTTGACCAACAAAGAGTGAATATAACCACCCAATGTTGT
>PIVJ01000134.1 GCA_003353955.1 Bacteroidota bacterium
ATAAATTTCCAGGGTACTAATTATTTTTTAATTACCACTTTCGAATTCCTGGAAGGACTACACTGACCTTACGAAAAGCCATTCGGGAAAGTTTGTATCGACGCTTTACGCTTTTACTTCTACCAGTAAAAATACAAAAACGATGACTTTGAACTGGAGAACTTTGTCTAGGGAAAGAATGAAGAACCTTTTGTGCAGACCAAATAGAGGGTCTTGGCAAATAAGGGCTTTTTTTCAAAGCTCCCAAAATTCGACGACTTAGTTCCCAATCTTTAATTTTCCTTCGTTGAGAACGATCTTTCTTTATTCCCATTCCAATGCGCCTACTTTCCAAGCATAAACAAAACCAAGACAAAGTTCTACCAAAAAATCTACTATAGACCAAAATCCAATAGAAGAAATATGTGATAGATTTACAGCCCAAGGATAAATATATATTGTTTCCAAATCAAAAATAATAAAAAGGATAGCTACCAAATAAAAACGAATATCAATGGCATTACGAGCATCTTCATAAGGCTCAAAACCACATTCGTAAGTAGAAAGCTTTTCTGTATCTGGATTAAGAATGGAAAGAACATAAGAAGCACCAAAAATAATGGTAGACAGAATTACACTGACACCAGCGAACACAGCAATTGGCAAGTGCTCCAAAACAAATATAGACATCATATTTTAATAAATATAAGCGCGACAAAAAAAAAAAAACTAGCAGGATCAAAAGGTAGTATTAGGAAAATCAACAATGTGAAAGCACCTATTACAACCACAAAAGCAGAATGATAAAAAATACCTGTATGAAGACTAACCAATTGATAAGATGCTTTTTTAGTTATTTGAGTCAAACCATAAGGACCCAATATTTCAATAATTCCTCTATCAACCTTTTTATAAGAAAAATGATAACCTATTTTTATAATATTCTGGTTAATGGTCTCATTATAAACTTTATCAAAAAACCATTTTCGATTCAAAAAGGTATAGATATTAGTGAGATATCGAGTTTTAAGATAAGCTATCTCATTTGATCCATTAGAATAAAGAAAATAAGCCAAAAATCCCCCTAGAAGACTGAAAATAACAGGAGCTAGCTTTACATTCACCGGTAGAAACTCCCCATCAACTGATGTCAAATGACTAGGAAGAGTGAAAATAGCTCCATTCCAATAAGGAGTTCCCAAACCAAGAAAAAGATCTTTAGTAAGATAACCAATAAAGATACTTGGCACAGCAAGAAGGGCCAATGGCAAAGCTATAGCTATATTTGAATCATGAGCTTGACTCAAAACAATTCGACTACCATTAGGAGAAGACAAAAAAGTCAAAAACAAAAGACGTAGAGAATAAAAAGCAGTCAAAAAAGCTGCAGCTGTACCCAAAAAATAAGCAAAATGTCCATGATTTGAATAAGTAGCATAACTAACCTCTAGAATAATATCTTTCGAATAAAATCCAGTCAGAAAAGGCAATCCTATCAAAGACAAAGAACCAATTGTTATTATGGCATAAGTAAAAGGCAAAAGACGTCTAAGACCACCTATTTTCCTTATATCTTGTTCATCAGCTACACCATGAATAACTGATCCTGCCCCAAGAAAAAGAAGAGCCTTAAAAAATGCATGATTAGCTAGATGAAAAATACCTACTCCATAATTGGACAAACCACAAGCAAAAATCATATAACCCAATTGGCTACATGTAGAATAAGCGACTACACGCTTAAGATCATTTTGCACCAAACCTGTAGTAGCAGCAAAAAAGGCTGTTATAGCACCAACAATACACACTACAAAAAGTGCAAATTCAGCATATTCCAAAAGAGGTGAGCAACGAGCCAAAAGAAAAACCCCCGCTGTTACTATAGTAGCCGCATGGATAAGAGCTGAAACAGGTGTAGGACCTTCTATGGCATCAGGCAACCAAGTATGAAGACCCAACTGAGCAGATTTTCCAACAGCACCCACAAACAACAAACAACCAATAAGGTTCAAAGCATCCCAATCTATACCCCCAAAAGACAATTTTATAGAAGTCAACGCAGGTACCGCAGCAAAAACTGTAGCATAATCCAAACTTTCCAAACAACTCCATAGAGCCAATATTCCCAAACACAAACCAAAATCCCCTACTCTATTTACAATTATAGCTTTAATAGCGGCTTTATTCGCTTGAATTCGTGTAAACCAAAAATTAATCAAAAGATAAGAACAAAGTCCTACTCCTTCCCAACCAACAAATATTTGAAGAAAGTTATCTGCAGTAACCAAAATCAATATAAAGAAAGTAAAAAGACTAAGATAGGATATAAATCTAGACAAATGAGGATCTTCCCCTATATAATCAATAGAATAAAGATGAACAAGAGTGGAAATAGTGGTAACTACCACCAATATTGTTGTAGTTAGACTATCAAACAAGAATCCCCACTGAATATTCAATATATCTGCTTCAACCCAAGGAACTAGATAAAAATGACAAGGGCTTCCTTGTAGGCTTACCTCATAAGCAGCTACCCACGACAACAAAGCAGACAAAAATACAGAGGTAGTTGTAATATAACAACTTCCTTTAGAACCAACCCAACGTCCACCAAATCCTGATACAACCGCGGCCCCTAGAGGCAAAAAAATTAGATTGAGATACATACTTTTAGATTAAGAATAGTTTTTTTCGTTTCTTGTCCAATTGATATTAGGCTGTCGCAAAAGTTGACGTATTGTTACTTCTGACCTAGTTTGATATATATGATATCGAGTCAAAACAATTGATGCAATTAGCGCCAACAAAAGGATTAGCCCCGCAATAAGAAAAGGAATATAATATTCAGTATAAAGAATGCTGAGCGCGTTAAAAGGAAAAACTTGTTCCGGAGTCCAAACATCCAACAACTTTGAATCCATTATAAAAGAATTATCAAAAGAATTCCCTTGAGGAATAGTTTCCGGTCCTCCTTTAAATTTTTCAATTAGATCTTGATATGACCACGATGATTCATGTTTCAAATTCAAAAATATTATTTGGATATCTAGAATAGCAAGAATCAAAAAAATTTTAGTTGCTAGAAAAGTAGTAAGCTTACTTCGTGGACTCTCATCTTTAATATCTACTGTTATCACAACAAAAGTAAAAAGAATTGCTACAGCACCCCCATAAATCAATACGATAATAAGAGGTATAAATATAACATTTAGTTTAACCAATACAAGTGCAACAATAACAAAAAGTTGTACAAGAGCAAATACGGAATAAACTGGATGTCGAACTATAACGACTGTCCATCCTATAGCATACGCAAGTACACATAGGCTAATAAAACTAAAATCTAGATTGCTATGTAGCAAATTAAAAGAAATCTCAAAAAGCATTATAATTCTTTAATTCTATATAAAAAATAGAAATAATATAAAAATAGCAAAATAAGTAAACAAAGATATAAAATTAGCAAATAGCACAAAACAAATAATAATTATACCAAATAGACCCAAAATTAGTGATGAACTTTTCCCAAGTGGTTTAGTTTTACCCCAAGAACCTTTTTCAAAACTAAAAAGTTTAATCAAACCCAAATAATAAACCATACTAATGACACCAATTATAAAAACTAGACCTGTAATAAAAAAAAATCCAGCATCCATACATGCCTGAAATACGGCAAGCTTAGCAAAAAACCCACCTAGAGGAGGTATACCAGCAAGAGAAAAAACTACCAAAACTGCGGTCCAACCCAAAATAGGGTTTGTCCTGGTAAGTATAGTAGTATCAGTCAAAAATCGAGTTCTATAATAATATGATTTAGTAGAAAATGTAAAAATCAATATCCACAAGAAAAAAGATGTCAAAATATAAAGAGCTATATATATTAGCATAGCTTGCCCCCCCAAAAGAGTACCACTAGCCAATGCTATAAGACTATAACCCACATGACTAATACCACTATAAGACAAAAGACGCTTGGACTTAGTCTGCGAATACGCCAACAAAGCTCCCCAAAAAATTGAAGATACCGCCAATACCAATAGAAGTTTTTGCCAAATAGAAAAAAGTATAAAAGTAGAAAAAATAACTCTAGTAATAATAATAAGGAAAGACAACTTAGGAACTACAGCGAAAAAAATAGATACTGAATCAGGTGAGCCCTCATAAACATCTGGAACCCACATATGAAAAGGTACCGCACCAAGTTTAAAAAATAGACCAAAACTAAAAAGGAGCAAAGAAAAAGAAAGAGCTGAAAATCCCTCATCATTAACCAAACTATACAAATCATCCAAATTTGTTGTACCAGTTAGACCATAAATCCAAGAAATTCCCAATAGCAAAAACCCAGAAGAAATTGCTCCAAGCAAAAAATATTTAAGACCTGCTTCTGTAGAAAAACCAGATTGTCGTTGAAAAGATGCTAGTACATAGAAAGACAAACTTTGCATTTCAAGACTTAGATACAAAGAAAGTAGATCTTTAGAAGAAGCCAAAAGGCATATTCCCAAAAAAGAGATCAAAATCAATGTATAATATTCATAAGAATTCAAACGACGAACACGATTAAACCTTCGTCCCAAACTAAAACAAGCCAATATACCCAAACACAACCAAATTTTAGTCCAAAAAGCCAAATCATCATCAATAAATAGAAAATCGGATGTACTATAGCAACTTTGAGAATAAAGATATAGAGTCCAACCAATAATAACAGTACTAATAGCACCAAAAGGTATATCAGGCAAAAATTTTGCAGATACGGGCAACCTCTCTATTATTATAGGCAACGTATTAACGTAATAAACCAACAAAACAAGAATGGCTGTAGCCAAAAAAAATTCCGGAAGAAGAGTATGCATTTATATTTTTAGATATTGTAAATAAGAGATCCCAATAAATTTATATTATATTATAATAATATTTATTTTAAAACTGAAACTTTGATAAAACCCCATATTTTTTTTGAAAGATAGACAACCTACTCAGCTTAGTAACCTTTTTAATTTCCTGATTATTCCACAAAGGATGTGTCCACGGATCTTGATTACAAACCAAATTACGCCCTTTTAGATTCAATTGAAGCTCATAAGAAGTACTTCCATCACTCCAAATTGTCAAACCCCATCGAGTTTGTGGTGAAGATGAAGACTTTCTCATATTATCTATCGACTTCTCCAAATACAATATCTTGTGTTCCAATAATGGTAACAACATCAG
>PIVJ01000419.1 GCA_003353955.1 Bacteroidota bacterium
CAAAATTTAATGTTAAGAATGAATAACTGGTCTATCTAAAAGTTGAAAAAGAGAAAACGAAGCAATGAGCTAAATGAAAATCCGCTTTTTCGTGACTTTATAGACGGACACTAATTAAACATTTTTCGCTATGAAACGTTGGACATCTTACAATCTGTTATTTTTCATCAAAAGAAAAAAACTTCTAAAATCAGGAAAAGCATCCTTATATGTGAAGATTTCAGTCAACAAACAGCATACGGAATTCGTATTAAATTGTTCTGTAAATCCAAACCTATGGAATGGCGAAACAAGCGCTGCTAAAGGAAATTCTCAGGAAGCTAAATTGGTTAATGAATTTCTCAACTCCGTAAAATTTAAATTTCAATCCATCATTAACAAAATGATTACAGGAGGTGTTGAGGTAACTGCCGAAAATCTCAAAAATAAGTACCTGGGAATCGAACCTAAAGTTGAGACAATTCTCAGCACTTTTCTCGATCATAACAAGAAAGTCAGGGTACTTGAAGGAATTGACTATGCTCCAGAAACCTGTTTGAGATATGAAACCTGTTACCGACACATTAAGAAATTTATCAAATACAAATTCAAGCGCGATGATCTCGAACTTTCTAACATCAATCATCAATTTATCGGCGACTTAGAATTCTTTATCAAGAGTAAAATTGGTTGTAGTCATAACACCACCATGAAATACCTGAAAAATTTCAAAAAAATCACCAGAATTGCAATGAACTACCCCGCGGCAAGCAGCGGGGTATCTTAAAACAATGCTAACTGTTTACTTCTATGCAAAATAGTGTAATCTTTTTCAAGTCCTTGGTCTCGAACATATTTCGAAATGTTAGTCTCATCTCCAAACTTGCTTACTGTGTTCACAAAATATCCATCAGTCCAAAACTCTCCGCCCCACAACTTTTCTTTCACTTCAGGATGTATATGCAACACCTCTCGGGCGATTATACTTTTTACTATTCTGATAATCTCGCTGACACTTTTTCTTGGAACAGATTGAATCAAGAAATGTACATGGTCTTTATCTGTCCCTATCTCAAGAAAGTGAACTTCATATCGCTTCTCTATCTCAAAACAAATTTCTTTCATCGTAGTATCAACTGCTTTGCTAAAAACTACTTGTCGATACTTTGCTGGACATACAAAATGGTAAATCAATACAGAAACATTGTGAGATTTATGTATGTATTTGCTTTCGCTCATACTAACAAAAATATTTATTACGCAGCAAGCTGCGGGGAATTATACCCTAAAAAAGATTAAA
>PIVJ01000037.1 GCA_003353955.1 Bacteroidota bacterium
GAGCCGTTTGCACCACTGTAGGTTTGGTAAACTACTTGTCCTACGCTATAACTTACTGCACCGCCACTGCCTGATGCTTCGCCGCCGCTTGTATTGGCTGTGGTTTGCCCGTGTGCAAACACTACTCCCAGTAGCAATATGCAGGTTGTTAAAATTTGTTTTTTGTGCTTCATAAGCTCTGTTTTATTGTTAATGCGATGTTCATTGCGCTGTTTTTTTTTATGCCTAGTCCTAAAGTACGACCACAGGTTAAACATTAAATTAAAGTAGTTATTTACCTGCTTTTTCAATCAGAGTTACTTTCATCTTGTAAAACTACAAAAAAAATGGATATACATTAACATGGATGTACAACAAATTTGTTTCAAACAACTTTTTTAGTTAATTTTTACCAAATGAAATTTCATCAGACAGTTCGTTAATATCATCTGAGTGATTTGGGAAATGTTTTTTTAATCGTTGACCTGCTTGCTGAATTCCGGTAGTAAGCCCTTCTGAGAATTTCTTTTCTGTAAAGTCAGAAGCCATTAACTCCTTCACTTCATCCCAGAAATTTTCAGGAACCTCTTTATTAATTCCAACGTCTCCAATGATTGCAAATTTCTTGCTTTTAACAGCTAAATACAACAAGACTCCATTTCGAAGTTCTGTTTTTTGCATTTTAAGTTTTTCGAACCAGAATGCTGCGCGGTCAAGTACATCTTCATTGCAATTATTTTCTATATGTACTTTTATTTCTCAGGATGTATCTAATTCGGCCATCAAAATTGCCTTTTTGATCTCGTCCTTTTGTTCTTTAGTAAAAAAAATTCTTTGCCGATGCTTGTACCATAATTAGTTGCTCTAGTTTGAATTAGAAGTTTGAGTTGTGATATCTAAAATACAACTTCGGGTGTTTTTTCTGCTCCTTCTACAGCTTCAAAATATACTTTTTGTTCAAAACCAAATAGGTTAGCGTAAATGTTTTTAGGGTATTTCTTGATAAGTGTATTGTATGCCTGAGTGGATTCATTGAATTTTCGCCGGGCATTGGCAATACGGTTTTCTGTTCCTTCCAGTTGTGCTTGTAAATCAAGGAAATTCTGGCTTTTAAGTCGGGATATTTTTCAATGGTAACCAACAAACGGCTCAATGATGAACTTAATCCTTACCGATGATTATCCATGATTTTTTCATAATAATTGATTGTTAAGTGGCTAATATAGATATTTTAAATAAGAGCTAGTAATTAAACAACGGCAGTAAAGATTTATTGCCGTTATTTAAAAGATCTATTTTATAATATCAACACTTCTTTTAATGAAAGTAGTGAGTGCTTCTCCTTTCAATAAATTTTGAGAAAGTAATGCCAAGTCGTATAATTGTTTTACCAATCCATCTTGTTTTTCTTCTGCTTTCTCTTCCAATAATTGACTAAATGCAGCACCATTAGCATTGGCTACCAGATTATATGTTTCGGGCATGTCACCCATAAACATTCCGCCGCCACCTCCAGTTTGTTGCATGTCTTTCATTCGACGCATAAACTCATTCTGGGTAATCATAAATGGCAGATCAGATTCACTTAAATTCTCAAACGAAAGAGTGAACTTCTTGGCATCAATATTCCGCTCAATTATTTTCTTTAGTTCCTCTTTTTGCTTGCCATCTAATTTAGAGGGTAATTCTTCTTCTTTCTGGATCAATTTATCAAGCGTATCAGCGTCTACTCTTTTGAAAAAAGAATCACTTAGTTTTTGCTCAACGGCATTAATAAAATGATTATCCAATACACCATCCATTACTAATACGTCATATCCACGGTTTTTGGCTGCTTCAATAAAAGCATGCTGACCCTCCGGGTCATTGGTATATAAATAATTCAGCTTTTTATCTTTATCGGTTTGATTTTTTTTAATATGCTTCTTATACTCTTCAAAGGTGAAATATTTACCTTCCGTGTTTTTAAATAATGAGATTTTCTCAGCTCTTTCATAAAACTTGGCTTCTGAAATCATTCCATATTGAATGAACACTTTAATATCATCCCATTTTTTCTCAAAACTCTCACGATCTTTCTTGAATAATTCTTCCAGTTTATCAGCTACTTTACGCATGATATAATTGGAGATTTTTTTAACATTAGAATCGCTTTGTAAATATGAACGCGAAACATTTAATGGAATATCGGGTGAATCGATAACCCCATGTAATAAGGTTAGGAATTCTGGTACGATTCCCTCTACCGAGTCAGTTACAAAAACCTGGTTTGAGAATAACTGAATTTTATCTTTTTGCACTTCCAGGTTTTTCTTCACTTTCGGGAAGTATAAAATTCCGGTTAAATTAAAAGGATAATCAACATTTAAATGAATATGGAAGAGTGGATCTTCGAATGTCATTGGGTATAACTCACGATAAAAACTCTTATAATTCTCATCCGTACAATCCGCTGGTTTTTTCTTCCAAAGTGGTGAAGTATTATTGATGATGCGATCTTTCTCAACTTCGATATATTTGTCATTGCCATCCTTGTCTTTTTCACCTTCAAGCTTTTCGCTAATTTTTTCAGTCCCAAATTGTATCGACACTGGTAAGAATTTGCTATATCTTTTTAGTAGGCTCAAAATACGTTGTTCTTCTAAAAACTCTTTCGATTCTTTATCTATGTGAAGGACGATTTCTGTTCCTCGGTCTTTTTTATCAATTTCAGTTACGGTATATTCCGGGCTGCCATCACATTCCCACTTCATTGCCTTGGTTGCACCACCTTTTTTATAGGTCTTTGTCAATAACTCAACCTTTTCAGAAACCATAAAAGAAGAGTAAAATCCCAATCCGAAATGACCTATAATGGCATTTGTTTCAGCTTCACTTTTGGTCTTGAATTTTTTCACAAATTCTTCAGCACTTGAGAAAGCAATTTCATTGATGTATTTATCAATCTCTTCGGCAGTCATCCCAATGCCCCGGTCTTTAATTGTTAGCGTTTTAGCCTTGGGGTCAAGAATGACCTGAATGGTTAAATCGCCTAACTCACCTTTATATTTCCCTATTGATGCAAGTGTTTTAAGCTTTTGTGTGGCATCTACTGCGTTTGATATAATCTCACGTAAGAATATTTCGTGGTCAGAGTATAAGAATTTCTTAATTATTGGAAAGATATTTTCCGTTTGTACATTAATTTTTCCTTTTTGCATTTCCGTTGTTTTAATTAAAAATATTTGTTAATCAAAGAAAATGCCATTGATTATTCTATGACAAAATGGCTGTAAGTTTATCTCTAAATTTTAAGTTTGGATAAATTAAAGACTGATGGAATATAAAAATCAATACCTTTGATTGATGAATAAAGCTGGAACAGGTATGGATAGCGATAAGAGCAAATTCTTAAATAAACTTTTGTCTTCGTTCGAAGAAAACACTTTTGTAAAACTGACTTTTGGCAAAAAGCGACGTAAATCGCAGGAGCTAAAAAATATTTATGCCAGATTGGTGAAAATCAAGGATAGAGAAAAACTTTCATTTACTTACAGATATGCTACTAACGATGAAGTGAAAAATTATGAAATTCCAGAAGCCAAAACCTTGATAGAGAAATACCTGGGTATAGATTTTATGCGGGCACATTTGTTTACCACAACGATAGACGCTGAACTTTCGATCAATAAAAAAGGAAAAGAGTTTTTACGGACAAGTGCCCCAACCTTAAAAAGAAGTGTGGTACAGGAACATGATCATAAAAAAACAAGATTTGTTAACTCGAAAGCATTGTATTTGCATAGACTTGAGATTACTGATAAAGAAGGAAAAGTCAAGCCTAAAAAACAAGATAAGTTTAAGCAGATAAATAAATACATAGAATTGCTGGATTCGTTGTTAAATTTCTATAAAGAGGGTGATCATCTGAAAATAGTTGATATGGGTTCCGGCAAGGGATATTTAACTTTTGCCTTGTATGATTATTTAAATAATTCTAAAGGATTTTCGGCGGAGGTGTTAGGAATTGAACAGCGAAATGAATTGGTGGAGTTCTGTAATAAACTGGCAACAGACTGTAAATTTGAAAACGTAAAATTTAAGCATGGATCGATCAACGATACGAAGCTAAAAAATGCTGATGTTCTCATCGCATTACATGCATGTGATACGGCTACGGACGATGCTATTGCAAAGGGAATAAAATCAGGAGCCAATGTGATTGTGTGTGCGCCTTGCTGTCATGCGCAAATTCGGGTGCAAATGAGTGAGACGAAGGTAGATATTCCTCAATTAAAATTTGGAATATTGATGGAGCGGCAGGCTGAGATAATTACCGATACAATTAGGGCTTTAATGATGGAGCAATATGGATATGACTCGAGAATTTTTGAGTTTATATCAAGTGAGCATACCGGTAAAAATCTGATGATTGCAGGGATTAAGACCCGGAAAGAAATCGATACAGAAACGATTCAAAAGAAGATTAACGGATTAAAAGAACAATACGGAATCAAACAGCATTATTTGGAAAAATTACTCATTAGTAGTTGATTTGCTTTTCGCATTGAATCAGGCATCAAGATATTCTTTAAACAATATAAAAACGTATGTTAGGAACACTTGTAAATGTAGGAGCTATACTCGTTGGGAGTGCTATTGGCTTAATGCTACACGCTAAATTGCCTAAGAAATTCATCACTATAATATTTCAGGCGACTGGTTTATTCACCATTTTGTTAGGTGCGCAAATGGCACTTAAAATGGAATATTTACTATTGGGAATTGGAAGCTTAGTGCTAGGATCAATAATAGGGGAGTGGATCGGATTGGAAAATTATATGAATAGATTTAGCGATTGGGTAAAACAAAAAGTGAAATTTAAAAATGAGAAATTCTCAGATGGATTAATCACTGCATTTTTATTATACTGCATGGGCTCATTAACAATTCTTGGAGCGATCGAAGAAGGGATGAATTCGAACCCGGATTTATTATTAATGAAATCATTGATGGATGGTGTATCATCTGTTGCGTTGGCTTCAGCAATGGGAATCGGAGTTGGTTTCTCGGTCATTCCATTATTAATTTATCAGGGTGGAATAACCTTATTGGCAGGATCTGCTGGAAGTTTTTTTACAGACTCAATTATTAACGGACTGTCTGCCGTTGGCGGAATCCTTTTAATTGGACTTGGAATCAATATTCTGGAAATAAAAAAGCTACGTATTTTAAATATGCTCCCGGCATTAATTGTGATTATTATTCTCACATACTTCTTTGCTTAAGAACATTGCAATCAAGGCATTCCAGCCATAAATCAGTTTCGCCTAAAACACTGTAAATTAGCACAGTGCAAATGCTCTCAAATCAAAAAAAAATACTATCTTTAGTAACTGGGAAATTTGTAAATAATTAACATGAAAATCATCACAATTTATGGAAAATATTGACTGGGGTAGCTTGCCTTTTGGCTATTTTAAAACAGACTTCAACGTTCGATCATATAACAAAAATGGCGCATGGAGTAAACTGGAAGTGTCAGATTCAGAATATATTAATATTCATATGGCGGCTACTGGCTTACATTATGGACAAGAAGCTTTTGAAGGAATGAAAGTATTCCGTGGTAAAGACGGAAAAGTAAGAATGTTCAGGTGGAATGAAAATGCCAAACGAATGAGGAGATCGGCTGAGGGAATTATGATGGCAGAAGTACCCGATGATTTATTTTTTGAAGCGGTGACCACGGTTGTTAAATTAAATCAAAAATATATTCCACCTTATGGAACCGGTGCTGCATTATATTTGCGCCCATTGTTATTTGGGACAGGTGCTGAGGTTGGGGTAAAGCCATCTACTGAATATATGCTTGTGGTATTTTGTGGTCCGGTAGGCCCTTATTTCAAAGGTGGATTCAAGCCGATTGCCGTTCAGCTCGTAAGCGATTTTGATCGTACTGCTCCTCAGGGCACTGGCCACATTAAGGTAGGCGGAAATTATGCCGCCAGTTTAAAGCCCTCAACTCGTGCAATGAAAGAAGGATATTCCGCCGTATTGTTCACTGATGCTAAAGAGCATAAATTTATTGATGAAGCTGGTCCTGCTAACTTCTTCGGTATAAAAGGAAATACTTATATCACCCCCAAATCAGATACAATTTTGCCTTCAATTACCAATATGAGCCTGGAGCAAATAGTTAAGGATTTGGGATTGGATGTTGAAAGAAGGCCTGTTAAAGTTGAAGAATTGGATACATTTGATGAAGCCGGTGCATGTGGTACAGCAGCTATTATTTCTCCATTCGGAAAAGTTTATGATCGAGAAAAGAACAAATTGTATGAGTATGGAGAACCAGGTGTTGCCGGACCGATCTCTACCAAAATTTATAATACGTTGAAGGGAATTCAGGAAGGAGAGATCGAAGATAAATACGGATGGAATTATATCTTTGATTTTTAAAATATAAAGCGATCCAACGGGTCGCTTTATATATCAACCAATCCCATAAAAATGAAACCCATAAATATTAATGATAAATCAGGCTTGTTAAAATCATTGGAGAATTTCCATTCCACAAACATGAGCATGAATACGAAATGTTTTTTGTTGTAAAGGGCAAAATAAAAATTGATTTTGAAGATCACTTCGAAGAAGTTAATCAAAATGAATTTCTAATTGTTCCGGCAAATGTAATTCATCAACCCGTTGCTGAACAAGAAGTTGAACTAATGATGTTTGTTACTGAGGAAAATAGTAATACCGGTAACCTGGAAAATCACGCCAAGAAAAAGGATACTAAAAAATTAGAGAAGATATAACTACAATAAATTCTTAACATCAAGAATTTGCGCCATTTGCTCTTGTAATTTCTTCGCTTCTTCTCCTGCTGTTTTCGCAAAATCTTTATCGTTTGATTTGAATATTATTCCTCTTGAGGAATTAACAAGCAATCCACATTGGCTGTTTAAACCATATTTTGCAACTTCTTGTAAACTACCCCCTTGGGCACCAACACCGGGTACCAACAAAAAATGATTAGGAACAATTTTTCGTATGTCAGCTAACATTTCAGCTTTAGTCGCACCCACCACATACATTAAGTTATCTGTTGTGCCCCACTTTTTAGAAGTTTCTAATACTTCTTCGAATAGCCTTTTTCCATTCTCTTTATTCTCAATTAATTGAAAATCGAACGCCCCTTTGTTGGAGGTTAGTGCCAATAATGCTACCCATTTATCCCTGAACGTTAGAAAAGGTGATACAGAATCTTCGCCCATATATGGTGCAACGGTAACGGCATCAAAACCATAACTGTCCAGAAATGTTTTTGCGTATTCTTTAGAGGTATTTCCAATATCGCCACGCTTCGCATCGGCAATTGTAAAGGCTTCATTTTTACATTTTGACAAATAAGCGATTGTTTTTTCCAGGCTTCGAATCCCCACAGAGCCACGACTTTCATAGAACGCAAGATTGGGCTTGTAGGCAACTGCAAACTCGATGGTTGCCTCAATTATTTGCTTATTGAATTCAAAAACAGGGTCTTCATTATCAAGGAGATGTGTTGGGATTTTAGCGAGATCAGAATCTAATCCAACACAGAGAAATGATTTTTTACGTTTAATAAGTTCAAATAATTCTTTCTTATTCATTAGGTAAATTATTTTAGTTTAATGGTTCTATATGTATGGTAGATGTGATGTCTAATTCAGCTTTTATTTTTTTCTCCAACAATGTAGCTATTTCGTGAGATTCTGCTAAACTTAATTTCCCATCTAATTTAATATGACAAGTTAATTCCTGATGATTGCCGTAATTATGCAAATGGAAATGATGCAGATTTAAATCACTTTGATAACATTGTATGGCCATCTTTTTAACTTTTGTAATTAGCTCTTGATCTATATCCTCACCTAATAAAGTACCAATGGCGTCTTTTAAAATTTGGTAAGTGCCGTAAAATAATAAGCAGGCGATAATAATTCCCATTGCTCCATCCATCCACCAAAGATAAGGACCCAGAAAGATTCCGATTAAAATTATCCCTGAAGAAAATGCATCAGACCGATGATGCCAGCCATCCGCTTTTAACGATTTAGAATTGGTTCTACGTGCTCCCCAAAATGCGTACTGTGCCATCCCTTCTTTCATCAATATTGAGATGATAGTAACGACAAGTGCAATGGTTCCAAAATTAGTTGTTTCCCCGCCTTTCAGTTTGTTAACAGACTCAAGTATAAAATCAAATGCAACAACGGCGAGTAATACGCCAATAACAATCGATCCAATGATTTCAGACCGCCCATGGCCGAAAGGATGCTTCTTATCCGGAGGCTTATTGGATGCTTTAGCTCCCACAATCACGATTATGGATGTGACAGAATCAGAAAGTGTATGCCATGCATCTGCAATAATGGCAACTGATCCAGTTACCATCCCAGCCCAATATTTGAGTACAAAAAGAAGGGTGTTAACAATAACCGAAATCCAGCCCTCGATAAAAGCCAGTCGGTTATTATTATTTTTTACTTTGAGCATAGAAATGTTTTATTCTATATCTGCTTTGAGGCGTTCGGCATTTTCGGCAAGTTGTAATTTATCGATTAATTCCTGAATATCACCGTCGATAATAACTGGTAAGTTATATAAAGTCAAACCAATACGATGATCAGTTACACGCCCCTGAGGCCAGTTGTAGGTTCTGATTTTAGCAGAACGATCACCCGTGGAAACCATGGTTTTTCGCTTAGAAGTGACTTCATCAAGGTATTTTTTGTACTGGACTTCATAAATACGCGTACGGAGTACAACCATGGCTTTTGCCAGATTTTTGATTTGTGATTTTTGATCCTGGCAAGTAGCTACAATTCCTGTTGGAATATGGGTTAATCTTACAGCCGAGTAAGTAGTGTTAACAGATTGCCCACCCGGGCCCGAACTACAAAAGGTGTCTTTCTTAATATCGGCATCTTTCAGTTCAACATCAAATTCTTCGGCCTCAGGTAAAACAGCGATTGATGCTGCCGAAGTATGTACACGACCCTGTGTTTCAGTTTTGGGAACACGCTGCACACGATGTACACCCGATTCATATTTCATTTGACCATAAACATTAGCACCACTTACATTGAGAATAACCTCTTTAAAACCGCCAACGGTTCCTTCGGTTTCTTCAACAACCTCAACTTTCCAGCCCTTTCTTTCAGAGAATTTGAGATACATTCTGTACAAATCACCGGCAAAAATACTGGCTTCATCTCCACCTGTTCCGGCCCTAATTTCTACAATGGCATTTTTACCATCTTCCGGATCGGCAGGGATTAACATGATGCGAATTTCTTCTTCCATTTCATCACGTTTATTAACGAGGTCATTCAACTCCTCTTTGGCCATGTGGCGAAACTCTTCGTCTTTTTCAGTTTTAAGGATTTTTCTGGTAGAATCAACATTGTCGAGCACGTTTTTATAAACCTCATAGGCCTGAACAATTGGTTCCAATTCTTTATAATCCTTGCTCAGCTTAATATATTTCTTCATATCCGACATAGCCGACGGATCGTTCATGTTTTCTCCTATGGTTTTCCAACGTTCTTTTATGGCTTGTAATTTGTCTAACATTAATCCTGATTTTGGATTGCAAAAGTACAATTTTTTGCGATTGGTTTAAACTAATTCAAGGGTATAGAATGCGGAATCGTGTTCAATTCGAGAATAATTGTTGAGTTATGAGAGTGATAAAGGAATGAAATACTGTCGCCCTGAGTTTATTTCAAGGTCTTATGGGAATCTAATATTCAAAAGTTCCAAACGCAGATTGGATGGTTAATGATTTACCATTCGATTTTTCGCACCGCCCAATAATTTGTGCAGGGATATTAAATGAGTTCGATATTGAGATCAATTCAACAGCTATTTCTTCAGGGACGTAAAGTTCCATTCGATGGCCCATATTAAAAACGTTGTACATTTCATCCCATGGGGTTTGAGACTGTTTTTGGATCATCTCAAATAATGGCGGTACAGAAAACATATTATCTTTTATGATATGCAAATCATCCACGAAATGCAATACTTTGGTTTGGGCTCCACCACTACAATGTACCATGCCATGGATTTGAGAACGGTATTCTTCAAGTATCGTTTTAATAACCGGAGCATAGGTTCGAGTGGGAGAGAGAACCAATTTCCCAGCATCAACTCCATCCACTGAGCTCGCATTAGTCAAGGATAAATTACCGGAATATACCAGCTCATCAGGCATTAAAGGATCAAAACTTTCAGGATATTTTTCTTTTAAATAAGCGGAAAAAACATCGTGGCGTGCAGAGGTTAAACCATTGCTTCCCATTCCTCCATTGTATTCATTTTCATAAGTTGATTGCCCATCAGAAGCTAAACCAACAATGACATCATCATGCTGAATTCGATGATTCGAGATTATGTCATCACGCTTAATTCGAGCTGTAACCGTAGAATCAACAATAATGGTTCGAACCAAATCCCCAAGATCAGCGGTTTCTCCACCGGTAGAGTGAATTCCGATCCCATGCATTCTCATCTCAGCCAGGAACTCTTCAGTTCCATTGATGATTGCTGAAATAATTTCACCCGGAATTAACTGCTTATTTCTGCCAATTGTGGAAGACAACAAAATATTATCAGTAATTCCAACGCATAATAAATCATCCAGATTCATGACGATAGCATCTTGCGCAATGCCTTTCCAAACCGATATATCACTGGTTTCTCTCCAATATAAATAGGCCAAAGATGACTTGGTGCCTGCACCATCTGCATGCATGATGTTGCAGTAATTTTTATCGCCTCCGATAATATCGGGAACAACTTTGCAAAATGCTTTCGGGTAGAGTCCTTTATCAATGTCTTTAATGGCTTGATGAACATCTTCTTTGGAGGCTGAAACACCACGTTTTTGATACCTGGATTCTTTGGGCATAATGCGTAATTGCTTAGTCAAAGATAATTTTTCTAGCTTCATTATCGATTGTAAAACTACCTAATCGTCGTAGTACTGATTTGCCAATTATGAATTGATTCTTCAAATCTTTATTTACTACTACTCTCAGGTTTTTTAATTCTTTACCGGCAATGCCGAATGTTTTTATGTTGATGATGGAGCCATTTGCAATGGTGCCATCAACCAAAGATGATTCAGAGTCATCCCTAAAATCATTCTTGTTGATTTCTCCTTTATTCAATAATCGCAATGCCTGCCGCAAGGATATTTCAGTTGAAGCATTTTCATGATAAGTAAGAGTAAGGGTGTTTCCATTTACCTGACATTGAGTTTCTATTTCACCTGTTTTATCATTCGTAGTAAAAGAAATTTCATTTACAACTTTATTAAGACTTACCGTTACGGCTTCAGTATCTAAATTAACTTTGTTAGTTTTTGGTACAAAGTCTTTGTTCAGGATTCTAAATCCAGTTCGTCGGTTAAGTGTATGGGCGGCTTCCTTTTGAGCGGTGGTTGTAAGCCCTTCAATAAACTCCTCCGTTAGTTTAGTTCCATTTACAAAACTGATATTATTGCGGCTGATGTGTGTTTTTAGTTCACGTGCTTGCCTTTCACCGTAACCTTTGGCAACCAAACGATCAGGATCAATACCTCTTAAAATTAAATAATCTACTACTGAGCGTGCCCTCCGTTGTGAGAGTATATCGTTTTGTTCATCGGTACCACGAGAGTCGGTATGGGAGGCCAATTCGATAACAAGGTTCTTATTGTCATCCAGGGTTTTAATAAAATCCTGAAGGGAGTCCTGATATTGTACTTTTAATTCCCAACTTCCCAAATCGTATAAGATATCTGGTAATATCACAGGCTCAGAAGGAAATGGGTGCATCATAAAATCATGTACAAACTTTTCGCTTTGCTCCAAACCAGAGGTTGATATATGGGTGGTTTCATTAAAAAAATCATCAACTTTTACTACCATAGTATAAGTCACCTCTTTCTTGATTTGGGACGAAGCAAACTCATATTCTCCAATGGAATTAGTTCGTGTTGATAAGCTGCTACCATCCGAACCTTTTAGCTCAATTATTGCATCTTTGATATAAAGCAGGGTGTTATCATTTTTTATCCTGCCGCTTATCGAAAACTCAAGAACCGGAATATAGAATGAATAAATGTCATCTTTTCGTCCGCCTTTTCTGTTTGAAGTAAAAAATCCTTCTTCCTTTTCAGGGTGAAATATTAATGAGAAATCATCGCCACTTGAGTTTATTGGAAACTTTAAATTTTTTGCCTCTGACCAAGTATTAGATTGGAATGTTGAGCGAAATATATCGAGCCCACCCATGCCAACATGGCCGTTGGATGAAAAATATAATACAGAGTCGTTCCTGATGGAAGGAAACATTTCGTCGCCGGGCGTATTTATCGTTGTCCCTAAATTACGAGCCCTGCCAAACGGGGCTGTTTTAGATTCTCTGCTTGCTACCCAAATATCTTTGCCACCCAATCCATTTGTGCCTTCGGCAGAAAAATATATTATTAATTCATTTTTACTGAGTGCAGGATGCCCGGTCACAGAGAACTTATTATCTCCAATTTGAACTTGTTGAGGCTTTGACCAGCTTTTACCATTTCGATTGGTAACATAAATTTCACATCCCTGACTATCTTTGTTGCTTTTTGGACAGCGAGTGAAATACAAACTCGTAAAGCTTTCGTTCATTATTGGTGTTCCTTCGTTTCCACCTGTATTAATAGTAAGCTCAGTGGTTAAACTGTTGTCTTCATTGTCGAATAAAACCGGGGATCCATAACTTCCTTGTCGGCCAATTCGTGTTAAAAACAGATCACTGAAATATTGATTGGTCCATTCATCTTTTCCAATACCTGTGGTCTTTTCACGGCTGGATGTAAATACGATGGTATTGAAGGTGTTATTGGCGTAGGCCGCTGAAAAATCATCATCTCTCGAATTAATCTTTTTAAGATTTGTAATGATGTATTTCGATGGGTTTTGCTCCCATTCCATCGCCAAACTGCATGATTCGACTCCATTCAACCCCCTGGGGTCGTCTGGTATTAATCTAGCAAATTCCTGATAATGTGGAAGTGCCTCGGAATATTTTTTACCAGCCTTTAATGCATTGGCAAGATATAATAATATCAAGGGTTCTTTTTCCTGATAGTTGATTCGTACTAATCTTTTAAATTGGATTTCGGTTCGCCTGATATTATTGGTTAAACGATAACATTCTCCCAATTGAAAAAGAATTCTATTCTTCTCCTCAAGATCATTTTTAATCTTAGTGTAGGCTTTGCGATATCGTTCAATCGACACCACATACATATGATTATTGAACGCGTCGTCAGCTGATCTGGTATGGTTTTTTTGGGCATGTAAGGGGTGCAGGGCAACAATAAATAATAACAGTATAATTGACTTACCGATTTTCATTTGGGTTAACTTATCAGGTTTATGTGGATAGAACGATCAAATATTGAATTTATTTACTTTTTGCTTCCTCTTTTTCTTGATTTTTTTTTGAATCGATTGTTTTCTTGTTGGGTGTTGTTTCTTTTAAAGGCTGATCAATATCCCGTTCCATCTTTCTGATTTCTGTGTCTATTTCCCGTTTAATTTCATTTGACGCCCTTTTAATTTCGTAGATACCGCGACCAATTTTCTTGGATAACTCAGGAATTTTCCCTGGTCCGAAAACCAAAAATACCATCAGCAAGATAATCATTATTTCGCCGGTGCTGATATCAAAAAATAATAATTGAAAATTAAACATACTTCATTTTTATAGCATAGCAAAAATAACAAAAAAAGACCGCCCTTTATGGAACGGTCTTTAATTTTGTATGAATGTGTTATTATTTCTTCTTTTTCTTTTTAGAATCGAATTTAGCAATACTTGCTTTTGCCTTTTCTCCAACTAAATCAAAAGCAATTGGACTGGCTGTAAATAATGAAGAGTAAGTTCCCACTAAAACTCCAACGAGTAAAGCAAAAGTAAATCCTCTAATAATCTCTCCTCCGAAAATAAAGATTGTTAACAATACAACCAAGGTAGTTCCGGAAGTATTGATTGTTCTGGCCAATGTACTATTTAAGGCAGCATTAATATTGTCTTTCAGTTCTTTCTTTGGATATAATCCGGTAAATTCTCTGATACGGTCAAAGATAATTACGGTATCATTAATTGAGTATCCGATAATTGTCAAAATAGCTGCAATG
Organism: Bacteroidota bacterium; assembly: GCA_003353955.1. GTDB lineage: Bacteria > Bacteroidota > Bacteroidia > Bacteroidales. The sequence goes on from PIVJ01000037.1 coordinate 14,184, forward strand.
AACGCCTGATCAATTTCGAGGTTGAATGGCATTACTGAATACAACAGTGAGAATACGGATATTGTGATTAATGAATCGTGAAAAAGTGCGATAACACCTGCGACACCAAATTGCCACTTTCTAAATCGTATAGCAATGTAGATGAAGATAACAATTAAGGCAAAGGTAATTGCCATGATCGATTTATCCCTGATATCATCGGCAATTGTAGGCCCTACTTTCTGTGAACTCATGATGCCCACTAATTTCTCTGTCAGTTCAACATCGCTACTGAATTCAGAATAACTAATGTCTTGATCTATATAGAAAGTTATTAATCCGGAATAAAGTTTATGCTGGATGATATCGTCTATATTATCCGCAGTTTCATCGATCATATATTTTGTAGTAATCTTAACCTGCCTGTTGGGTCCAAAAGTTTTTACTTCGGGAGCTGCATCTTCAAATTCAGATGTGAGGGCAGCTCGAATATCAGTTGTGGAGACTTCTTGATCAAATCGAACAACGTAAGTTCTGCCTCCTGAGAAATCAACTCCGAAATTTAATCCCCTGATCACTAACGATGCGATACCAATAATAATGATTATTGTTGACAATACGTAAGTAAATTTTCTAACTTTCAGAAAATCGAAATTGGTATTTGCAAGGAAATTACGGGTGTGTTTATTCGCGAAGTTTAATTTATAATTTTTATCCATCAACCAGTTAAAGATTAACCTGGAAATAAAGATGGATGTGAATAAGGATGAAATAATCCCAATAATCAATGTAGTTGCAAAACCCTGAACCGGACCTGAACCGAATATGTAAAGAACGATTCCGGTTAGCAAGGTAGTTACGTTACCATCGATAATAGCTGAATAGGCGTTTTTATATCCATCGGCAATGGCTAAGCGAGTTCCTTTACCTGCCCTGATTTCTTCTTTTATACGTTCGTAGATAATAACGTTTGCATCAACGGCCATACCCAATGTTAAAACGATACCTGCAATTCCGGGGAGAGTTAATACAGCACCCAGTGAGGCCAATACACCAAATAAAAAGAATACATTGGTTAATAAGGCTAAATCGGAAATCACACCACTTTTATTGTAATATATCAGCATATAAATAAGTACCAATCCAAATGCAATGATAAAAGACCATAATCCTGCATTAATAGCCTCATGACCCAATGAAGGACCAACGACATTTTCTTCAAGTATGGTAGCCTTAGCAGGAAGTTTACCTGCTTTAAGAATGTTTGCAAGATCCTGTGCTTCTTCAATGGTCATGTTACCGGATATTTCTGTTCTTCCACCTGCAATCTCTCCTTTAACATTGGGATGTGTATAAACAAAACCATCCAACACGATGGAAATCTGTCTGCCGGCATTATCACCAGTAATTCTTTTCCAGGCTCGCGCACCATCTGAGTTCATTCCTAAGGTAACACTGGGTCGCCCACTTTCATCATAATCCTGACGGGCGTCTGTAACAACCTCACCGGTCATGGCAGGTGACCCATCACGTGAAGTTATTTTTAGCGCTATCAATTCCAGCATATCCGGACGATGTTCTTCTGGTTTAACGGTCCATGCTAATTTTAAATCCCTTGGAAAGAGATTATTGATTTTGCGTAACATCCTATTTATCCTTGCAGTGTCTTTAATGGCTGCATATCCTACGGCAGCTCCATCACTTGCAACGTATTGGCCATTATTATTCTGAAAATAAGCAGGTAGCAAATAAGCAAAAAGGGGATTCTTCTTAGCGTAATTATCAAATGATTGATCAGCCTGATCTTGGGTTTGCGTTGTTGAATCTGCAGTTAACAGTTCAAGTAAAGATGAGGTAGAATCAGCAAGGGTTTCAGTAGGATTTTCTTCCGTGCTGACTTCTTCGACCTGAATTCCTCTTGCCAATGCAGCTTCGGCTTCAAGTATGGTAGTCAATCGGGTATTGGCATCTGCAAAGAAAGTTTGTAATTCATTAAATTGGTAGTTTTCCCAGAATTCCAATTGAGCGGTTCCTTGTAATAGTTTACGAACTCGGTCTTGATCTTTTATACCAGGTAATTCAACTAAGATTCTACCGGTAGTAGCTAATCGTTGAATTTTGGGTTGTGCAACTCCAAAACGGTTAATTCGTGTATTAAGGATGTTAAATGCACGGTCGATTGCTCCATCAGTTTCTTCTCTGATTACATCCAACACTTCGGCATTGGTGGAGTTATATTTGATACGATCCTTAAATTCAACCACGGTAAATACCGCGGCTAATTTTGCGTTGGGATCCACTTCTTCAAAGGCTTGCCCAAACAAGGTAACAAAATCTAACTGGCTGTTTTTTTGTTTTTCATAGGTTCGTTTCAAGGCTTCAACAAAAACCGGATCATCACTATTTCCTGAAAGTGCATTTACGATGTCCGCTACTCTGATTTCAAGTGTAACGTTCATCCCACCTTTAAGGTCAAGCCCAAGGTTTATCTCTCTTTCCTGGCAATCTTTATACGTATATTTTCGGAAGAGAATGTTAAATACTTCTTCATTTGCAATGGAATCTAAATAATATTCTTCTCTTTCTTTTGTGATGGAATCTATTAAATGTCCTTCTCTTATTTTGTCACCCATTGCTAAGTTTGCAGCCGTTACTTGAACAATGCCTGCGGCAGCATATTGGCGAGCGTCTTTTTCAACTTTATTAGTAACAAACGTAAAAGAAAGCTGGAATAAACAAACCAGTGCGAATGAAATGGCGAAAAACTTTATAGCTCCTTTGTTTTGCATATATTTAGATTTTATAGGTTTCGATAATTTTTTGAGGGTGCAAAAATAGAATTTTATCTTGAAACTTACAATTAAAACTGTGGGATAAACCAATAAAGTTGAATAATTTTCGCTTTCTTCTATTATAAACTGAGCGTTCTATTTTGTTGCTTAAAACTTCTGGAATAATTCTAAATAACTAACATTCACTATCTATACTTATGTATTCAGATGTCAGGTTCATTGCTATCAATTCTATGGTGCTTAGTTTGGGTTTTCTTATTTGTTTAAAACAAAGCGAATCAATCTGTAATCTTTGCAGATTCGTTAAAATAATTTTGTAATTTTGAATAAAGTTACTCATATGTTAATTATTTGAATTTCAGTTGAGTATACGAATGTTTATTATTTAATGAGCAACTGTTCTTATCTTCTTTCTAATATGCACAACGAATATTTTTTTATATTTGCCGACAATAAAATTAGGTTATTAACCTTTATAGTGCTTTAGCACGAGTTTGCATAAGCTTTATTTTTTTAAATTAATCCTAAAAACTCAATAGGTTAAAATGAATCAGTAAATAAAACCAACCAAAATTATTAGTAACAAAACCCTTTGCTTATGATGATAATCACTCAGTAATTTGATACTTATTTAATACAAAAAAGTAATATCAGATTCGTATGGGTACCCCTTTTTAAAAAATTAAACAACCCTTTTAATTAATAAAAATATATATTTATGAAACGAATTACGATTATTGTATTATTCCTTTTCTTGGGTATGCATTTTGCATTTGCTCAAGGTAAAGTTGTTACTGGTACGGTTACTAGTGCAGCAGATGGTTCAACAATACCTGGAGTTCAGGTTATTGTTAAGGGAACCACGGTTGGAACAACCACTAACTTGGATGGTAAGTATACCCTTACTATTCCTGCCAATACGGATGTTCTGCAATTTACCTTTATTGGTATGAAGACCACAGAAGTGGAAATAGGAAACGAAATTACAATCAATTTGGCAATGGAGGAGGATTTATTATTTCTTGACGAGGTGATCGTTGTTGCATATGGGCAAGCTAAAAAAGGTGCTTATACTGGAGCAGCTGTCCAAATAAATGCCGATAAAATTGAAAATCGACCCATTACAAATATCACTAAAGCTATTGAAGGACAAGCAGCAGGCGTGCAAGTTAATGCTGGTAGTGGACAACCAGGTTCTGGTCAATCCATTCGTATAAGGGGCTTTGGATCCTTTGGTGCTTCAAATTCTCCACTTTATGTATTAGATGGAGTACCGTATTCGGGTGATATTAATCAAATTAACCCTAACGATGTTGAAAGTTTTACGGTATTAAAAGATGCTGCATCAACAGCCCTTTATGGAGCTAGAGCTGCAAATGGAGTGGTGATGATTACCACTAAAAAGGGTAAAAGTAGAAAAGGGACACTTTCATTAAATATTTCAAATGGTTTGGTGACTCGGTCCCAGAAGGAATATGATCGAGTAGATGCTTTTGAATATTACCCAATTATGTGGGAGGCATATAGAAACGCAGAGATTTCAGGAGGTGCTGATATGGCAACGGCAAGTCAAACAGCAACTAATGAAATTGCAGATGAATTAGGGTATAATCCCTTTAATGTTCCAGATGATCAAATAGTTGATATTAATGGCAATATTAATCCCAATGCGCAACTTTTATACCCAGATGATCTTGACTGGGAAGATGCTATAATGAGAAATGGAATTCGTCAAAATTATGACATTAATTATCAGGGTGCCACAGATAAAACTGATTATTATGTTTCTCTGGGTTACCTTGATGTACAAGGCTATGTAATAAATTCTGATTTTTCCAGATTTTCAGGGCGCGCCAATGTAAACTTTCAAGCTACTGATTGGTTTAAAACTGGCTTAAATATCGCAGCAACAACTTCTACATCATTACAAGCTCAAGCTACTAGTAGTAAAAGTAATAGTTTTGTAAATCCTTTCCGTTTTACCAGAGGAATGGGTCCAATATATCCCATTCATGCTCATGATGCCACTGGTGCATACATTTTAGATGATGATGGGAATAAAATCTTTGATTTAATTGATAATCGTACAGGAGGTGCCAGTTCAGGTAGACATATAGTTGCTGAAATACTATGGAATGAGGAAGTACAAGAAATTACAACAATTGGCGCCAAAACTTATGCCGAAATTAAACTGGCAAAGAATCTATTATTTACAACAAATGTGAGTTTTGATCAACGCCAATATTATAATGCCGAGTTTCGTAATAAAATTATTGGTGATGGAGCACCTGGTGGCACCTCATTTCGTACTTACTCTCGCCGGACTTCTGTTAATTTAAATCAATTACTTAACTACAGTAAAACATTTGATAAGCATTCGTTCAAAGCTTTATTAGGACACGAATCGAATAAATATCAATATAATTATTTTAACGGAGAGAAATCTGAAATAATTGCAGATGGCAACTCTGAGTTAATTAATTTTGTTACAACCACTAATCTTCAATCATATCAAAAGGATTACACAGGTGAAAGTTATTTCGCCCGTCTTAATTATGATTATGATGCTAAATATTTTCTTTCTTTCTCCTACAGACAAGACGGTTCTTCGGTATTTTCGCCAGAATCACGATGGGGCGATTTTTGGTCAATTGGTGGAGTATGGCGTATCGATCGCGAAAATTTCACTCAACAATATAATTGGATTAATATGCTGAAACTTAGGGGCTCTTATGGTGAAGTAGGTAATGACTATTTGTATTATAGTGGAAAAACAACTCGGAATTATTATGCTTATCAGGCTCTTTATGCTCTTGATAAAAATAATCAGTCAGAATCAGGTTTTGTTCAAAGTACACTTTCAGCAAACGACCTTCAGTGGGAATCAAGCAAAAGTTTTGATATTGCTCTTGAATTTGGTCTATTTGAAAATTTGTTCGGTACCATTGAATTTTATAATCGTGGGTCTTCAAATTTACTTTTTAATGTTCCTTTACCTCTTTCAAGTGGATTCACAGGTCAACCCAAAAATATTGGAAGCTTGTATAATCGTGGATTGGAATTTACAATCTCACACGATGTAATTAGAACGAATGATCTGAAATGGAATGTTAGTGCAAACGTTTCAACGGTTAAGAATCAGTTTACCAAACTTCCTTCAGAAGAAAAAGATTATAGCATAATTAATGGTTCAAAAAAGATAATGGTTGGGCATTCAATCTATGATTATTGGTTGAGGGAATGGTATGGCGTAGATCCTGAGGATGGAGCTGCTCTTTATCGTGCTGATGAGTTTGGTGGTTCAGATATTAGAATTATGGGTAGTGACACTTTAACTACTGATATTAATAATGCTGCATATCATTATGCAGGATCGGCAATTCCTGACTTAATTGGTGCTATTACCAATACACTTACGTATAAAGATTTTGAACTTAGTTTTATGTTTACTTTCAGGGTTGGAGGAAAAGAATTAGATTATAATTATCAATCTATTATGAGTGCAGGAACATATGGAGAGGCTGTACATAAGGATATACTTGATAGATGGCAAAATCCGGGCGACATTACCAATGTGCCAAGAATGGATGCAAGTGAAACCTCCAATTTTAATGGAACTTCTTCAAGATGGCTGGTTGATGCTTCATTTATAAATTTGCGACAGCTTACTTTTACTTATAATATTCCAAATGAAGTACTTAATTCATGGGGTATTTCGGGCGCAAGAGTATATGCAAGTGGAGAAAACTTATGGTTAATAAATGCCAGAAAAGGATTACAGACATCACAAAGTTTTAGTGGTACTACATCTAATGTTTATACTCCTTCTAGAGTTGTTACTGTTGGTATTAATGTTAAATTTTAATAGATATGAAAAAAATAATATATAGTTTCGTTTTAATTTTCACAATGAGTATTATTCTCAGCTCTTGTGAAAAGGATTTCTTAAACACAAATCCGACTGATGCTGTCTCAGCATCTTCAGCTACTTTAACAACTGATAATGCATGGGCTGCATTAAATGGTATTCACCGATTAACATATTCGCGATATGGAAGCCAGGGACGAGTTGGGATTGGTGCTTTTTATATTCATATGGATGAACTTGGTGAAGACCATGTCTTTACCTATCCTACATGGACTACACACTATCGTTGGCTGCATAGATCAGCAACAAGTTCTAATAATAGAATGAATTGGTTAATGCATTACGAATGGATTTCAAATGCAAATGTACTGATTAATGGACTTAGTGAGGCTGCGGGAGAGCAAGAAGAAAAAGACGCAATTGTTGGTCAATCTTTATTGTATAGAGCGTTTTGTCATTATCATTTAGTTCAATTGTATGCGAAGCGATATGTATCGGGTACTACAAATAGCCAATTAGGGGTTCCAATTATGACGGAAAATACTACCGAACCCCAACCACGCGGTACGGTTGAAGAAGTCTATACTCAAATTAATGCAGATATTGATGAGGCTATTGGTTTATTAAACGGATATTCTCGTAATAATAAATCACATATGAACGCTGATGTTGCCAAGGGTTTAAAAGCTCGAATTGCCCTTACTCAAGGTAACTATTCAGTTGCAGCATCGTTTGCAGCGCAAGTTAAAGCTAATTATTCATTAATGGATTGGGATACGTATGCCAATGGGTTTAGACTAAATTCTGAAGCAATAGATGAATTTATATGGGCTTCTCATATTTTTGATGATCAAGGAGATACATGGGGTAATTATGGTGCATATATTTCAAGAAATTTTAGTTCTACATCCATTAGAAAAAATCCAAGGGCAATAAATTCTTTATTGTATGATTTAATATCAGCTACGGATGTTCGTAAAACATTATTTGATCCAACTGGAGAACACGTTGGACTTGAAATAGTTTCCAGTGCCTCAAGACATCCATATACCAGCCAGAAGTTTATTGCTGTAAGCACAGGTGATAGCCGTGTAGATGTTCCACATATGCGCGTTTCTGAAATGTATTTAATAGAAGCTGAAGCACTAGCTAGACAAGGTTCAGATGCTCAGGCAGCTGCAGCTTTATATGAAATGGCAGTGGTTCGTGATCCTGAATATGTATTGTCAACACAAACTGGTAATGCTCTTATTGAGGAAATTATGGTTCAGCGTCGAGTCGAACTTTGGGGAGAAGGATTCCGTTTTTCTGATTTGAAACGATTAAATTTAGCTCTTGACAGAACTGGCTCAAACCACAAATCTTCATACGCAAACAATGTTATGGAAATTCCAGCTGGTGATAGTAAGTGGCAAAGTTTAATTCCTCAAGATGAGATGGATTCCAACCCATTAATGGAACAAAACGATTTATAATAAATTGTTTTATATAACACTAAAAAGGATCAGATGTTTATCTGATCCTTTTTTTTATGTAAGTCGTCAAATTGAATCCCATTTTTTCTATATTTACACTGAAATTCTGATCACCTGATCACCTGATGTGTGTTATTGATTAAAGAACTTCTACTCCCCAAATTATTGAATATAAGTCGATTAGTTATCGGTTCAATATAGTAAGAATAATAGATGCACTCTTTTAAAGTAGTGTAAATTAAATGAATATACATTAAGTATGTGAATCAAGGGTTAAAAATTAAGTTAATAAATGCAGCAGCTAATTTACCAAAGACATGTACCATTAGCCCTTTTGTTGATCTGACTTTGCTAGCTCTTTGAAAATCTGTTTTTTCG
>PIVJ01000420.1 GCA_003353955.1 Bacteroidota bacterium
AACTAGTAATATAAAATATATATATAATTACACGTTTTTTGGGTAAACTACAGGTTTTTAAGGATTAATATTAATATTAAGTGTTTGTAGTCACTTGTAAGCACTTAAAAATGGGTTGTCGTAGTTGCAGATATAATACGATCACCGTTAGATAATATAATTGAATAACAAATAATAACACTATGAATAGAATACAAAGTCAAATCGAACTGGTGTATCCAGGTAAATTAAATGAGATCGAAGAATTAATAGAAATTATGAAACTAGGATATGATAGTGACATGTTTCTTGAAGAAGATATAGAAGAATCGATATTAATGGAATTAAATATAATATAACTATGAAGTATAACTGGAATGAAGACACTGTGGATCACTTTAAATTCGAAAGCTTCTACGAAGGTAGAGAAAAAATCGAGAGAAGAATTAAAGAATTTGTAGAAATTGATTGTACTATAGAAGCCGGTGAAACTGAAGAAGATCTCATTGAAGACTTAATTAACGAAGTATATAAATATTAAATTATGGGAAACAAAGAAAAAAACTTAGGAACGGTAGTACATAGGTACTCAGAGAAAGATGATCGGTGGTGTTACATCGAATACGATATGAACGCTAAAGTAGTTGGATTAAATTTTATGCAAGGTAGTAATAACCAAAGAGACTATAACTTCTTTAAGTCGTCGTGGGGTTACAGCGATGTTAACCTAACAAACTTTTATGACTCTATGCTATACACTTTCCCGATCGAGAAAGCTTCGGTCGACAAATTCACCTTTATTAATAAGTGTATGTGGGCATACTTCAGTGCTCAAGATAAAACTGGTTGGTAACAAAAACGACTACCTAAAGATAATATAATTGAATCTAAAAATATATAAATATGATCACTACAAAAAACCAAGCCATTCAGTTTTTAACTACTATGCAACAACTATTTCCCTTTGTTCACCCTGAAGATGATTTAACTCAAATCAACCCACCTTTTACCGATGAGCAAATTAAATACTTAGACGATAGATTCGATGAATGCTATAAACTACTAGATGATCCCTGTGATACCATACTCACTGAAATCAGACCTAAAATGACTATGTTTAACTCTAAATTAAATTAACTATGACTAAAGAATTAAAAGTATCAAAGATACAACAGTGGCTAAATGACCAACAACAAATGTTAGATCGTGGTATTGTTGCCACACCTACCGAAAAGTACTTAGAACGATTTACCGCTGCGAATGGCGGATCTGGTGACTTCTTACTAATGCAATTAGCG
>PIVJ01000421.1 GCA_003353955.1 Bacteroidota bacterium
TAACAAAGAACTGAGCTGAAATCCAAGTAAATCCCTTAAAAATTTTTCTTTTTAAAATACCCGGTTGATTTATGGGGGCACTTCAAAAAGAAAAATTATTGAATAGTTAAACGACTCCTATAGTTTGGATCATATGGTACTCCAGATTTAGCTATTGCAAATGCCTGTTTGAGAAGCTTATTACTTACAGCAATTAATGCTAGCTTCTTGGACTTCCCTTTATCAACTATTCTTTGATACAAAGCTCTACATTGAGGATTATACTCACAGGCTGTAAAGCTGCATAAAAACAAATGATTACGTACCATAGGATTACCCTTTTTGCTAATGCGAGATCTACCTCTGATACTACTTCCTGAAGTACGTTCAATAGGTGACAATCCAAAGAATGCTGTAACCTGCTTGTAATTATCGAACGATTTAAAAGCATATGTATTTGATATTAGCATCATAGCTGTCTTTTTTCCTATTCCAGATATAGATGATATATTTGTTAGCATTTCTGATTCATGATCCTTTATTAGGGTTTCTACATGACTCTCAAGTACTGTTATTTCTTTTTGTAAATGTTTGATCTGACGTTTTAGAGATTGTAATACAAACCCTTTGACACCTTTACTTATTAGACTATGAAGCTTATTCTTTAATGCAGTACTTTGTTTAAAAAACAGCGCAATGTTTGTGTTGAGTATTTTACACTGCTCTATGTATTGTGGATCTGGCTCCCATACTTTTAATGGTTGTTCCCGGGCATAAAGAGCTATCATCTTTGCATCACTCTTATCCGTCTTATTATGCTGAAGCTTCATCTGTATAAACCTTTTGATAACCATCGGGTTTACTACAGAAACAATTATCTGGCTATCATATAAATAACGTGCAAGCAGTTGATGATAACTACCAGTAGCTTCCATAACACACCAAGAGTTTTCTTTTAGCTGCTTCTTAAGCTTTCTAAAACCCTTTCTAGTGTTATCAAGGCATGTGTGACCAAAGGAGGGGCTCCAAACATCAAATGTATCTTTTGACACATCAATCCCAATAAATTCTTTACTTTTATACATCTTTTAAAGTTTTTAAGGAGAGAACGACACTACTTTAATATAGCAACCTACAAACGGGCTTTATGCCCACAGAACTGATCATATTTTAGTAATGAAAGAGTGGGGATTCTCTTTGTTGACGAACTCTGACGGTTCAACGCTCATGATAACCTTATTCCACTCCTTCGTTCTTTCTGTTTTTATGAAAGATAATAATTTTGCAAACTTAGGA
>PIVJ01000422.1 GCA_003353955.1 Bacteroidota bacterium
GATTAGATATTATGGGGTGCAAAAAACCACTATCTTTAACATTTGTTTTTAAACAAAAACCTAAATTAGCATAAATCGAACAATTTTATCTACAGCCTTCATTGCAATCTTCAAAGCCCGCTTACACAACGGCTCATATAATTCAATACGGTATATTAGCTGCATTTACAACACTGGACGGACAGCCATGGCCCAGTGGAGATTATGAGGTAACTGCTGAAGAGATTATGAGAGTGTATGGCGACACTTACGAGCATCTCGACATAGAGCCAGACCCAGATCCTCCAAGTTCTTCTGCAAGTTCTTCTGCAGGAAATTAATAGTTAAAGAACTAATTAAATTAAATAATAAATCAATGGTATGAACCCCAAAGCAAGCTTTAGAAACAAAATTCTGCAGCAAGCTATGGGGTATACCGCTCCCTTCTCTTTCGTCACAGCGGAATGCAAAGGCAGATTAAAACCAAACACCATGAAAAAAATAATTATTATTAGTATTTTTCTTTTAATGTCAGCCAGTCTGTTCTGTCAAAATTTACAGATTATTGACAAGACAACCCCACGCCCAACATACAATAATGACCAGGACACTACACTTTACCAGAAAGATCTCACACTCCAACAATTTATTTTTAATATTTCGGCAAGCTTCCAAATGTATGCTAAATACCATAAAATAAATGAAGGGATTAAAAAACCTGTTGTTGTGCTAAACGGCATACCTGTTGATCCGGATAATTTAAAAAATATTAAAATGGATGAATTGGAAAATTTTGAATTTTGGACAGGGGTCAAAGCACAGGCAATTTACGGTAGCAGTACGAGCTACGGAGGACTGGTGATAATCAAGACAAAGTCTGCTGATAAGCCAAAGAAATAATATTAAAGAATTGATTATTAAAGTACTTATGAGCAGCTAATGCCCATAAGTGCTTTTTACAAAATGTATTTATGGAAAATATAAAAGACAATGCATTCGATATTGTCAATAAGCTATATCCCGATGTTGAAATGGTTATCCTTACAGGAAGTGCAATCAGAGAAAAAGATTTCACGAGTTTTAGCGATATAGACTTGGTTTTAATTGACAATCGTTTTAGCGAAATATCAACAGAGGTAACACACGTCAACGGATACAGGGTTGATTTTACAAAACTTGACATATTATTACCAACATAATAATTGGGGGATAAAATCTCCACCCACTCGAGAGCCGGGTGGCTTTTTTGATATCTTTAACCAAAGGCTGCATATTGCGGGCAAAGATAAACCAGGC
>PIVJ01000423.1 GCA_003353955.1 Bacteroidota bacterium
GGATCTGCGGCGACCCGTGTTAATGCTCAAGGTCTTGTTGAGGATGTACAAATACTATCAAGTAATTTAGTACAGAACGGAGATTTTTCAGAGATAGGTTCAGAGGAGGTTACTAATGGTAATTTTAGTCAAGAGGGTTCGGAATTAATTACCAACGGAGATTTCGCAACAGATACGGATTGGACAAAAGGAACTGGTTGGTCTATTGGTGGAGGTAAGGCTATAAGTAATGGAACAAGTGGTAATTTATATCAAGTTGGTACTGTTACTCCTAATAAACAATATAAAATAGAAGCAACTGTTTCAAATTATGTTAGTGGTAATGCAGAGGTTTCAGCGGGTGCAGTACCAAGAGGACAAATGTCTGCAAATGGAACTTACACTTTTTATCAAACTGCATCTACTACATCCAATTTCTTTGTTGTATCTAATTCATTCAATGGCTCAATAGACAACGTAAGCGTTAAAGAGGTTGGACAAGGTTGGACTTTAGGAAGTGGTTGGAGTATTGGAGAGGATAAGGCTATACATACTGGAGCACAATCATTAATTGGTAAAGTTAATCTTCTAACAATAGGAAAAAGTTATAAGATTACTTTTGATTTAAGTGGAGCAGATGGCAGTAATTATGCAAGACTCATTCCATCACAATATCCTAATGGTGGTAATTACACAAGCGATGGCACAATAACAGTATATACTAAAACACTTATAAACCACTTATATATATATGCAGTAGGAGATATATCTATAACAAACATCTCGGTAAAGGAAGTCGGGCAAAATTGGGAATTGAATACGGGTTGGGAAATTGGAAATAATCTTGTTACAACCGATGGTACTATTAATTCTAATATTTATCAAGATGCCGTTACAACAATAGGTCAAACGTACAAATATAGTTTTGATGTTTTAAATAGTGGGGTTGGTGTTATAGATGGTAGGTTTAGAAATGGTGGAGGCTTTATAAAAAATTTCTCAAGTGAGGGAACTTATACGGGAACATTTGTAGCTTATAATACTTTAGCAGATTTTACAACACTATCGGGTAATACTGCAAGTTTTTCCATAACAAACATATCAGTAATAGAAATAACAGATGATACTAACTTACCACGTATCAACTATTCTGGTTTTACTTACCAAGATGCTTTAGGGAGTGAATTGATAACAAGCGGAAATGATACTTCTAATATAGTTGGTTTAGCAGATAATCAAAATATAAATATTCAAACATCGTTTTTAACAATAGGAAAAACATATAAAATAGATTT
>PIVJ01000424.1 GCA_003353955.1 Bacteroidota bacterium
CTATTTTGACCAATTTTGAGGTGAAAAATGCTGTTTTTTGCCATATTGTGGTGTCATTTATCAGAAGATATCCAATTATTGCTTATTTATCATGTCTAAAACTGTAAAATGGATCATTTTAATTCTAAAAATATATACATGTTAGGTATTTCCAAGAAAAATATATATTTTAGAAATAAATCAGCAAAAAATACCAATTTTTACTATGGCGGGAAGGCAGCAATTGTAGAGTGATACCTTAAGGGCTGCTGAAAATTCATAAAGTGCATATTATAATGCCCCCTGGTGGAGTAACATTGAACTAGGATGCAAACAAAAACTGTTTTTAGTATCTACAAGTGCTATTTTAACTGTTTCAAGTTCATTTTGTCCAGTTAAAGGGCATTTTCTTGTCATTTTGGGTGCAGAGAAATACATGTTGAAAATGGCCCAGAACCCAAAATGGACAAAATTGGCCAATTTTGGCCAAAATGAGGTGAAAATTAGCTCAAGGTCATATACCGTAAATGGCGGTCATATAAAATCTATGGTATATATCGCTAAAATGCATATACCATTTTCTTCGTAATAACCGAGAGAATTTTTATACGTTGATTTTAAATTAATTTGAAAGGGAGCGCGACCCTTAAGGTATCACTCCGCAATTAAGTTTTTAGTAGCAACCGCTCGCAACCTTGTACCGTCAAAAATAGTCCCTATAATTAAGGCCTGTAGGCATGCTGGCTACTGCCAGCATGCCTACAGGCCTTCCTTTCCTGGTATTTTTACTTTTGATGTGGAGACAGGATGCTTGTCTATTGAAAAAACGAAAGAAATTGATGCCTACCCTTATGCACTATTTTATGCGGTCAGATTAGAATCATTGCGCGGTCAGTGGTGGATGCTAAAATGAACCCAGAATCCGAACGTGAAAAATGAATGACATGGTAGAAATGGGAACATAGCATGAAAACGAGCAGGACGACCAGCACTTTTTATCACTTCATTGGAAAGGGTAGTTATTAGTGGATTTTTGTGGTAGAAAAAATTAAGACATCTATGCGCCAAATTCTGAGAGGGAAAACCAGAAGAATGCCTATTTTGACCAATTTTGAGGTGAAAATGCTATTTTTTGGTGTCATGTATCAAAATATATCCAATTATTGCTTATTTATCATGTCTTAAACTGTAAAATGGATAATTTTATTTCCAAAAATATATGCATGTTAGGTATTTCCTAGAAACATTTATATTTAAAAAATAAATCAGCAAAAAATAACCATTTTTACTATG
>PIVJ01000038.1 GCA_003353955.1 Bacteroidota bacterium
AATCAATAAGTATATTTATTTGAGTAAAAAATGTCTTTTTTATCTTTCTTGTGCGTAAATCACAAATACTGTCTGCTAATGTAGGTTCTTTGTATAATTTCATAAGACAAATATACAACCTTACATACTGACAAACAGGTATTTAATGAGTTTTTTTTATAGCTATTTTTCTTAAATTACCGTGCAACGGTCTTCAGTTTTAAAAAAGAAAATACGTAATAAAAGAAATTTAGTAAACTCAGAACTAAATCCAAGTATTACAAAAGAATAGAAAAGCGTACTTTTTAAATTATGGGCTGTTGTTAAATCTAATTGTTTTGCAAAAAAGGCAATCAAATTAGCCCTCCTACACTAAACATCCCTAATAGAATAGCTTTGGTGATATTAGAATAGATATTAATTTTGAACCTAAAACCCATATATAATATAAGGAATCGTAATAAAAGGGGAGCAATAATTATTGCAATAAATTGATTCAGATTACTACTATTTCAGTTGAGAATATCTCAAATATAATATTTTGTTCGTAGTTTTACAATGAATTAATATGAATAGGTTTGTTATGGGACTGAGCATAAAGAATTTTATCCTTCTTAATGATATTGCTTGCTTAACAAAAAAACAAATCTTATATAAGATGTTAAGTTGCCTATTAAAATAATTAAACTAAAATTTAGCTATTGGACGGATTGGTAATTAAATCAACAGGAAGTTGGCACACGGTTCGTGACAATAGTGGTAATTATATTAATTGCAAGATAAAAGGTCAATTTAGAATTAAAGGGCTAAAAACTACGAATCCCATTGCAATAGGTGATAGGGTGAACTTTGTTTTACAAGAAAAGGAAGATATCGGCGTAATTGATAAAATTTATGAGCGAACCAATTATATAATCCGAAAAGCTACAAAATTATCAAAAGTGTCACATATTATCGCGTCAAATCTCGATCAGGCCATTGTAATTGTTACCTTGACAAAACCCAGAACTTCAACTGGTTTTATTGATCGTTTTCTGCTTACCGCCGAAGCATACCATATTCCTGCAATAATTATTTTTAATAAGATCGATTTGTACGATGAACTTTTATGGAAAAAGCATAATGAAATAAAAGTACTTTATGAAGAAATTGGGTATCAATGCTACGAAGTATCTGTGTTGGAAAAGATAAACATTGATCAAATTAAAAACTTATTAAAGGATAAAACAAGCTTATTTGCTGGTCATTCAGGAGTTGGGAAATCTGCTTTGATTAATGAGCTTGAGTCAACATTAAATATTAAAACCGGAGAAATTTCTGATTTTCATAAAAAAGGGAAACATACTACTACCTTTGCTGAAATGCATGATCTTTCAAATGGTGGCCTTTTAATTGATACGCCCGGAATAAAAGAATTTGGACTTATCAATTTTGAAGTTTCGGAGGTTGCTGAGCGATTTCCTGAAATGAGAAAATATATGTTGAATTGTAAATTTAATAATTGCACCCACGTTCATGAACCCGGATGTGCGGTATTGAAGGCATTCGAGAATGGAAAAATAAGTTATTCCAGATATAAAAATTATCTAAATATCATCAATGATGATTACTTTAGTGAAAAGCAATTTAATTAGATAAAATATGTTTGCTAAGCATTTGATAACTGATTCGATCGTACCATTAAAAACATCAAGTACTGGTACTGATGCATTGGGGCAAATGGATGATTATAAATTATCGCATTTACCAATTGTAAATAATGAAGAGTTCTTAGGTTTAATATCAGATGAAGATATTTATGTGATGAGCAATTATGACGAGCCATTAGGGAATCATAATTTGTCATTATCGGCAGCCTATGTGGAGCAGAACCAACATATTTTTGAGGTGTTGAAACAAATATCAGAATTGAAACTTACACTACTACCGGTTTTGGATGATAAGAATCATTATTTGGGCGCCATTACCCTTCAAAATTTGGTACAGCATTTCTCAAAAATGGTAGCTGTTGAGAATCCGGGCGGAATAATTGTTATCGATCTAAGCCATAATGATTATTCGCTAAGCGAAATTGCCCAAATTGTCGAATCAAACGACGCCAAAATACTGAGTCTAATTGTTACTTCTGAGAAGGATTCAACTAAACTTGAGGTAACCATCAAAATTAATAAGATTGATATTAAATCCGTTTTGAAAACTTTTAAGCGATATAATTATTCAATTAAAGCGACATTGACCGAATCAGATGATTATGAGGATTTAAAAGAAAGATATGACTCCTTCATGAATTATCTAAACATTTAGATCCTTTCAGTTTCAAATCTTATATTTTGATGCTTGAGGATTCTCGTTTTTAATAAACTGTTCTCATCACAATTATTGCATTTATATATATAATATATGTTAAATTCTAAGATACTGAAACTATTAATTTTGTATTCTTGTAAATTATTAAAGAGATAGACACAGAAATGAAAATTGCCCTATTTGGAAAGTCGTTTGATGAAGCCACAATGCCCTACATTCAGCAACTGATAACAAAGTTAGAAGATGTTGGTAGTGTAATATCTCTTTACGAACCATTTTTAAGAATTATAGAACCGCTTGTAAGTTTTAGTAAAGACTATAAATTATTTAATACACACGAAGAGCTTAAGCAAAATGTTGATTATTTATTCTCGGTGGGTGGCGATGGCACCTTCTTAGATACACTAACATTGATTAGAGATTCAGGAGTTCCGGTACTGGGAATTAATTTGGGAAGGCTAGGTTTCTTGTCAAGTGTTTCTAAAGATGAAATCTCCTCAGCTATTGATGGATTGATAAAAGGAAACTATAAACTGGTTCCGCGTACACTCATTAAACTTAATACAAATGAAGGGTTATTTGGCGACCTTAATTATGCGCTGAATGAAGTAGCAATTAGTCGCAAAGATTCTACTTCATTACTGGTTATTCATGTTTATGTTGATGGTAATATTCTGAACTCATATTGGGCAGATGGATTGATTGTAGCAACTCCTACCGGATCAACTGCTTATTCGCTGAGTTGTGGAGGACCCATAGTTACGCCTGAATCAAAAAACTTTGTAATCACACCGATTGCAACACACAATTTAACGGTAAGGCCTATCGTTATACCCGATGACAGCAAAATCAGGATCAAGCTTGAAGGCCGCGATAAACAATTTATGGTAAGTATGGATTCTAGAACAGAGACCATTAGTGAATCTGTTGAATTAAATCTTGAAAAAGAGTCATTCAGTATTAATTTGGTTCAAATGACAAATAAAAGCTTTTTTTCTACGATTAGAGATAAGCTAAAATGGGGGTTGGACATTAGAAATTAATAGGTTTGAATAGCCTGATTTTCAAAAAAAAATGTAAATTTGCAGGCTCAAAAAAAATGAAAAAAGTTAGTGTTTTAATAATGATATTATTGCTTTTAAAGGTAAGTGCTTATTCTCAATCTACGGGAATAGAAGTAGGTTTATTTGCCGGAGGTTCTTATTATCTCGGAGATATTAACCCTGGTGTACATTTTCAACAAACACACTCTGCCGGAGGTGTTATCGCGAGATATAATATCGACATGCGATGGTCGGTACGAATGAGTGTATTGGCTGGACAAGTGAAAGCCGCTGATGAAATCAGTCAGGCAGTAGATGGCCGAAACTTAGCTTTCGAATCAATGATAACAGATATTTCTTCGGTAGCAGAATTTAACTTCTTTCCATTCATTAATGGAAGTTCACAAAACTATATGACGCCCTACATTTTTGGTGGTACTTCAATCTTCTTTTTTAATCCAGAACTTAATGGAGAAGAACTTAAAAACTATGGAACTGAAGGGCAGAATATCGGATATAAAAACCGATTTCCGTATGCAACATGGGGATTTGCAATTCCGTTTGGAGTAGGGTTTAAATACAGTTTAACAGAGAAAATTGGTGTCGCCTTTGAATGGGGAATGCGTAAAACTTTTACCGATTATATTGATGATGTCAGCACAACTTATTATATTCCATCAGACTATTTTAACTCCAGTATTATAGAGCATAGATTGTCAGATCCAACTAGTTTGCATGATGCTGCAGAACAACGCGGCAATCTAGAAACAATGGATTGGTTTAACTTTTTTGGCATTTCGATTACTATAGAGTTCGATATTCTTAACAGATCTACCTGTATTGATCTTACTGATGGCTATCGATAAATTATGATAAATTAACCGATGAGTTTAAAAGACCAGATATACCTGGATAAGTTACCCCAACATATTGCCATCATCATGGATGGAAACGGTCGGTGGGCAAAAATGCATGGGAAGCAACGTATATTTGGTCATCAAAATGGAGTAACTGCTGTACGTGAAACTACCGAAGCAGCCGCAGAACTTGGAGTGAAATTTTTGACAGTGTATGCTTTCTCCACTGAAAATTGGAACCGTCCTAAGTTTGAAGTTGATGCCTTGATGAGACTTCTGGTAGAAAGCATTGAAAAGGAAACACCTACATTAAATAAAAATAATATACGGTTAAATGCCATTGGGGATATTAAAAGTTTGCATAAAAAAAATTATAATCAGTTGATTAAAACTATTAAAGCAACGGCTGATAATGATCGAATGACATTAACCCTCGCACTAAGTTATAGTGCTCGTTGGGAAATTGTTGAAACAGTAAAATCAATTGCTGAAAGGATTAAGAATAACCAGTTAAATCTTGCAGATATTGATCATCAACTTTTTTCTTCACATTTAAACACTGCTTCTATGCCCGATCCGGAATTGTTAATACGAACAAGTGGCGAGCGTAGGATTAGTAATTTTCTTCTTTGGCAAATTGCCTATGCTGAGTTGTATTTTACTCAAACCTTATGGCCCGACTTTCGAAAAGAAGACTTATACGAAGCAATTATTGATTATCAGAGCCGTGAACGGAGATTTGGAAAAACGAGTGAACAAATATTAAAGCATAAGTAAGAATGATAAAGAAGGTTGAATCAATTAAATATTATGGAATGAACTGGCTTAAAGCCTTTGTCATCCTGCTTGCAATTTCTTTTGCCTCTCAGGTAAATGCTCAGGTAACTACTAAACTATCCGATTTTAATATAGATTATAGTGCACCTAAGAATTATGTAATTGCCGAAATAACTGTGAACGAATTAAGTTACCTCGATGCGAATGTAATTATTATGTTAACAGGCTTAAATGTTGGTGATAATATACAAATACCCGGTGATGATATTGCTACGGCAATTAAAAAATTATGGAAGCAAGGATTGGCAGAAAATATTAAGATACTGGTCACCGATGTGCAAGGAGATAAAATTTCTTTACATATTGTAATCACTGAGAAACCTCGTTTATTGAAGCATTCATTTGTTGGGATAGGTAGAGGTGAAACAGAATCTATCAATTCTAAAATCAACTTAAAAAGGGGATCTGTAGTTACCAATTATGTTCTATCTCGAACAAAAAACATTATTCGGAAACACTATGTTGAAAAAGGATTTTTGGATACGGATGTAACTTTCAAGCAAGTATCTGATACGATGTCGAAAAATGCTGTTGAATTAAAAATCTTCGTTCATAAAAGTGAAAAAGTAAAAATCTATCAAATAAATATTCTGGGTAATGAATTCCTTTCCGACAAAAAAGCTAAAAGAGTGTTGAAAGAAACAAAAGAAAAAGCGAATTTTAATCCCTTAGGTAATATTGAGGATCTATTACTTGATGTAATCACCACCGCCATTAGATTCGATATCATCGGAATGGTTGACAGCATCGAAATGTATTACAATAATAATCTCAAATTAAGAATATTTAAGGCTTCGAAACTCATTAAAAGTGATTATGCCGAAGATAAAATGAGTTTGATCGACAAATACAATTCATTGGGTTATCGCGATGCGAAAATTATAAAAGATTCTATTTATCGTAATGCTGATAACACAGTAAATATTGACATAAGAGTGAGCGAGGGTTCACGATATTATTTCAGAAATATTACTTGGACCGGCAATACCAAATATAGTGCTGAATTTTTAGGTGCGGTTATGAATATTCGAAAAGGCGATATCTATAATAAAGAATTACTCGAGAAAAATTTAACTTATAACCCCAATGGGATAGATGTAAGTGCGTTATATATGAATGATGGTTATTTGTTTTTTCAGGCAATTCCGGTTGAGGTATTAATCGAAAATGATTCCATCGATATAGAGGTGAGAATTAGAGAAGGCAAGCAAGCCCGCATAAAAAATGTTACAGTAACCGGAAATACGCGTACCAATGATCATGTAGTTATGCGTGAAATAAGAACCCGGCCGGGACAATTATTTGACCGTGAAGCATTAATTAGAACCCGGCGGGAATTAGCGCAACTTAAATATTTTGATCCCGAAACCATAACCCCTGATGTGCAGCCAAATCAATCTGACAATACTGTAGATATTGAATACATTGTTGAAGAAACTTCTTCGGATCAATTTGAGTTATCTGGTGGTTGGGGCTATGGAAGAATAATAGGAACCTTCGGATTAAATTTTAATAATTTCTCCATTCGATCACTCTTTAAAAAGGGTGCATGGCGGCCAGTTCCTACCGGTGATGGACAAAAGTTGTCTTTGCGATTTCAAACCTATGGAAGGGGATATTCCAATTATAGTGCTTCATTTACTGAACCTTGGTTTGGTGGTGTAAAACCACAGTCACTAAGTATCTCATATTATCATTCTAAATATTCTACTGGCCTAAAAAAGTCAGATGTTAATTATGCTGCTTTTATTACTAATGGAATAAGTGTTGGCCTGGGGAAAAGATTAACATGGCCTGATGACTTTTTTACAATGTCTCAAGCGATTAAAGCACAGCTGTATACACTTAATAACTATTCAAGAATGTTTAAGTTTGGATCAGGTACAGGTAATTATAATAATCTTAACTATTCGATTACGATTGCCCGAAATTCTATTAGTGCACCCATTTATCCCAGAACAGGATCAGACATATCATTATCATTAGAAATGACACCTCCTTACTCTTTATTAAATAATAAGGACTATTCAACTATGGATGAGGATGAGAAATTTAAATGGATAGAATATTATAAATGGAAATTTAGCTCAAGCTGGTATATAGAAATTTTTGATAAACTAGTAATGAGTACCAGAATTAAATTTGGCTTCCTTGAAACCTACAATA
Source organism: Bacteroidota bacterium (assembly GCA_003353955.1). Taxonomy (GTDB): domain Bacteria; phylum Bacteroidota; class Bacteroidia; order Bacteroidales. The sequence continues at coordinate 7,190 of PIVJ01000038.1, forward strand.
AAAGCGAATTAGAAGTTACTCCATTTGGCAGGTTCTATTTGGGTGGCGATGGTTTATCTAACCAATATAATTTAGATGGCAGAGAGACTATTGCCTTACGCGGATATGCTAATGAGTCGATTACCCCAGATTATTATACTGATAAAGATATCGGTGGAACTATTTATTCCAAATATACCTTGGAATTAAGGTATCCACTGTCGCTAAATCCAAGTGCTACTATTTATGCTTCTTTATTCTTAGAAGCCGGAAACTCATGGAATAGTTTTAAATCATTTGATCCCTTCGATGTTCGTCGTGCTGCCGGTATCGGAATTAGGTTTTATATGCCGATGTTTGGTTTGTTGGGGCTTGATTGGGGTTATGGGTTTGATGACATTCCAGGTTTACCAGATGCAAATGGAGCTCAATTCCATTTCTCAATAAATCAATCAATAGATTAGTTTTGGCAGGTTTTTTGCACCTGATGCTTATAAAAAATTTATTATAGAAACTTAAAATAGGAGAACACATCATGAGAAAACTAAGTTTAACCTTGACATTTACATTATTAATGATGCTGGGAGCTGTTGCCCAACGATATGCATATGTCGATACTGAATATATCCTTTCAAATATACCTGAGTATAGTGATGCCCAAGATTATCTTGACGAGCTATCAGTAACATGGCAACAAGAAATTGAGATGAAATTTGCTGAAATTGCACGATTGTATGAAAAATACCAAAATGAAGCTGTATTGCTTCCGCAAGAGTTAAAGAACAAGAGAGAAGACGAGATTGTCATGAATGAGCGGGAAGTGCAAGATTTACAGCGAGCTAAATTTGGTCAGGATGGAGAGTTAAATAAGAGACGTCAGGAACTTGTTCAACCCATTCAGGAGAAAATTTATAATGTAATTGAACAGATTGCTATTACTAAAAATTATTCTTTTGTTTTTGATAAGGCCGGAGGGCTATCAATTTTATATTCTGATCCGAATTTGGATATTAGTGATGATATCTTAGATCAGGTTGGAACAATCATTCAAACAGTTAGAAAAGAAGATCGCATTAGATAAATATTACAGGTTTCTTTTAATATTTAGGCTAGCAAAAGTAATTATGGGAAACGCTAATATCATTAAATCTTATAGGAAAATTGAGAATATTTATTTGAAGTTAGATATCCTACATTGTCTTAAAATACAACCAATTATTTTTTAAGATTTTTTAATAAATTAAATCTGAAAGTATTAAATTAATTTTTCTAAATTTGCAACTTAATCTAGTTAAACTTAATCTAGTTATTTATAAACTTTAAAATTTGGAATAATGAAAAAAATAATAATTGTTATTAGCTTTGTATTATTGGCAACAACTTCCTATGTGTTTGCACAGACAAATGCAAAATTCGGATACATTAACTCAGCCGAACTGATGCAAGTAATGCCAGGAAAAGATACAGTTGAAGCACGATTAACGGAATTTAGAAGTTCGCTTGAGCAAACCATACAAACCATGTATCAGGAATATCAGGGAAAAGTAACAGATTACCAGAACAATGCTGCAACAATGTCGCAAATTATAAAACAAACTAAAGAAAGAGAAATTCAGGATTTGGAAGGAAGGATTCAGCAATTTCAACAAACTGCCGATGCAGAATTTCAGAAAAAACAAGGAGAATTGTTTGCTCCATTAACCACGCGGGCACGAGAAGCAATTGATGCAGTTGCTAACGAGAATGGCTATAATTATATATTTGATACAAGTACAGGTGCCATTATATTCTTTGAAAAAGGAGAAAATATCGCGGCCTTAGTAAAAGCAAAGCTTGGCATTTAATAAAATGCATGAGTCAATAACCTATTTTAGGACGATTCACTAAATTGAATTTCTAATTTACGTAAGATTCAAACAATTATTTAGAATATACGTTAAGATTTTTTATGCCAACTTGCATACATCAGATAGTTTTCGGCAATACGCTCAACCTCATCTTCTGCTAGATTTTTATTAATCTCTTTAATTTCTTTGCAGGAACACCACCACACACTGTTCTGGATGGGACAATTGTCTTTCTTGAAACAATAGCTCCGACTATGGCTCTGGTTGCAATTATAGAATTAGATTCGACTATTGCATCATCCATAATTATAGCACCTATACCATCCATGATAATAACTCCATGTGCAATTAACTGGTGGTTCTTTATACGTGCAAATCGTTACTTTATTACCTATCTTGATATAATGTACATCACCACGAGCAACCTAATTAAACCATAAACTACAATCATTTCCAATTACAACGTCACCAACTATAGTAGTATTCTCAGCAATAAAACAATCATTACCAATTTTCGGAATTGAGCCCATTAACTTCCATAATAAGCGCCATAGCAAATTTTATTTAAATATTATTTCTCGTTTTTGGATAATCAATTGAATAATGAAGACCACGACTCTCTTTGCGATTTTGCGCCATTTTAATAATTAAAAATGCAATGTTTATTAGGTTCCTAAGTTCGCATATTTGTGTAGTAAGAATCGATTTATTGTATAACTCTTCTGTTTCCCGATAAATGATTTGTAAGCGATCAAGGGCCCTTCTTAATCGAAGATTGGATCGAACAATACCTACATAATTACTCATAATTGATTGGAGTTCTTGATGAGTTTGGGTAATTAAAACCATTTCCTCATTCAGGACTGTTCCAGATGAATCCCAATCCGGAACTTCATTACAGTAAGTAATGGAGGATCGTTTTTTGATCGAATCAATGCTGGCGCGATGTGAAAATACAGCAGATTCTAAAAGCGAATTGGAAGCTAATCGGTTTGCCCCATGTAAACCGGTTGAGGAACACTCACCTGAAGCATATAGATTTTCAATGGAGCTTCTGGCGTATTCATCAACCTTTATTCCTCCACAGGTATAATGCGCAGCCGGAATCACCGGAATCATCTCTTTGGTGATATCAATTCCGATACTCAAACATTTAGCATATATGGTCGGAAATTCAGTAATTAATTTATTTTCATCCAAGTGAGTGCAATCCAAAAATACAAAATCATCTCCACTGATTTTCATTTCAGTATCGATGGCACGAGCAACAATATCTCTTGGAGCCAACGATCCTCTCTCATCATATTTATTCATGAATTTTTCGCCTGAATGAGATTTAAGAATTCCTCCAAATCCCCGCATTGTTTCCGTGATTAAGAAAGAGGGAGTTTCGCCAGGATTATTTAATGAAGTAGGATGAAACTGGATGAACTCCATTTTTTCAATAATTCCCTTCGCACGATAAACCATCGCTACTCCGTCACCTGTTGCTAATTCAGGGTTCGTTGTAGTACTGTAAACATTTCCTGCTCCACCTGTCGCAAGCAATGTGATTTTAGATAGAATTGTATCTATTTCTTTGGTCTCAGGATTTAAAACATAGGCACCGTAGCATTTCACATCATTTGTTTTCTTATTAACTTCAATATTAAGATGGTGCTGGGTAATTAAATCAACAGTAAAATAATTCTCGTACAATGAAATATTTGGGTGTTTCTGAACCTGGCATAATAATGCCCGTTGAATTTCCAGACCGGTACTGTCTTTATGGTGCAAAACTCGGTATTCAGAATGACCGCCTTCTTTTGCCAAATCATATTGACCGGAATCTTTTTTGTCAAACTGTGTACCCCATTCGATAAGTTCTTTTATTCGATCCGTGGATTCAGTAATGGCAATTCTAACAATTTCAGGATTACTTAACTCATCACCGGCTATCATTGTATCGCGTATGTGTTTCTCGTAAGTATCGGGAGTATACATTACCGCTGCAATTCCACCCTGAGCATATTTCGTTGCTGTTTCCTCGGCTTTATTTTTTGAGATTATGCAAACCTCTCCATGATCCGCAACCTTCAGTGCAAAACTTAATCCGGCTATCCCTGAACCAATAACCAAGAAATCAACTTTCTTTCTCATTAATAATCAATCTCTAAAAAATAGAATTAAATTCCCAGTAAGGACTTAATCGGGTCATTTCCGTTAAATAGCATTTTTGAAGGATCTTCTAATAACTCTTTTACTTTAACTAAAAACCCAACTGAATCTTTGCCATCAATAATTCGATGATCATAAGATAAGGCAACATACATAATGGGCTGAATTTCAATTTTTCCGCCTACAACCATTGGTCGGTCAATGATATTGTGCATCCCTAATATTGCACTTTGCGGAGGGTTTAAGATAGGAGTTGAAAGCATTGATCCAAATACACCACCATTCGTAATTGTAAACGTTCCACCTGTCATTTCATCGAGGGTGATTTTATTATCTCGAGCCTTTGTTGCTAATTCCTTTATTTTAGATTCAATTTCAGCAAGGCTCATCTGCTCAGCATTTCTTAATATGGGAACGACCAAACCCTTTGGAGCACTTACTGCAACTCCGATATCTACATACTTAAAATGGATAATTTCATCCCCATCGATTTGTGCGTTAACTTGTGGAAAATGTTGAATCGCTTCTGTAATGGCTTTGGTAAAGAATGACATAAATCCCAATCCAATTCCATGGGTTTTCTCAAATTGATCTTTATATTGGGCTCGAATATTTTTTATTGATCCCATATTCACTTCGTTGAAGGTAGTGAGCATGGCAGTTTCATTTTTGGCTGAAACCAACCGATCTGCCAATTTTAATCTCAGCATCGATATTTTTAATCGCTTTATATTCCGACTACTTGCTTTATTATCAGAAGTAGGTTTAACTTCGGCTTTGTCTTTCTCTTTTAAAAAATAATCTACATCCTTTTTAGTAACTCGCTGACTTTTAAAAAACTCAGCCAAATCTTTCTCATCAATCCGGTATTCATTCATGAGTTTTTGAGCAAGGGGGGAGATGTGAGCAAAACTTACGTTGCTTGATTTTATCACTTTGGGCTCTTTCTCTTCTTTAACTTTAATTTGAGGCTTCACTTCTTTAATAACTTTTTTAGCTGCCCCTTTTTCAGTAGGTCTGGCCGTAGAATCAATAGTGGCAATTACAGCACCGACATCGATTATATCACCTTCTTGAACTAAAATTTTAATGGTTCCGTTAGTTTCAGCACTAATACTTAAGGTGGCTTTATCCGAGTCAATTTCAACTATTTCCTGATTTTTCTCAACAAATTCACCATCTTCAACCAGCCAATTGGCTAATTGAACCTGAGTGATAGATTCTCCCGGGCTGGGAATTTTTATGTCTAGCTTCATTTATTTGTAATCTTGTAAGATATTAATTTTTTGCCGCTTATCGACCCAAACATCTTTTGCGTATCTAATTAAAAACATTAATGTTTCATATTACTTAAAGCTTTTTTAATGATGAAAAGGATTTGCTGTCTTTACTTCCATCTTTTTTGTTCAACTCCTTCTCAAAAGTGCGCCATTTATTACCAATGCAAATCGTTTTACATTCTTTCTCTACACTCGGACAATCGCATGTTTCAAATGTTTTATCAATTATTTTCTGTTGCCTGATCGTATGAAATCTTGAAGAACCTGTAGCTGGTGAACCACTAGATGGCCGAGCAATTACTTTCAAAGGTACTTCCTTGAAATTATGATGCATGAACGTCCATGCTCCCATATTTATTGGCTCTTCCTGAACCCAAAGCCAATTTTTACAGTTCTTATATTTCTTAATTACAGACTTAAGCTGTTGTACGGGAAGCGGATAGATTTGTTCCAATCTGACCAATGCGATTGAGGTATTTTGTAACTTTTCCTTTTCGGCAAATAAGTCATAATAGATTTTTCCGCTACAGAATACAACTTTCTTTATCTCTTTAGCCTTTGCTGTTACATCATCAATTACTTCAGTGAATCCATTATTCGATAAATCTTCTAAACTTGAAGTACACTTTGGATGGCGCAACAAACTTTTAGGAGTAAAAATAATTAATGGTTTCCTGAAATCGCGTTTTAACTGTCGCCGTAAAACATGAAAAAAATTGGCCGGAGTGCTGCAATTTACAATTTGCATATTGTTTTCAGCACATAATATAAGAAATCGTTCTAACCTGGCACTTGAGTGCTCCGGTCCTTGTCCTTCATATCCATGAGGAAGTAAAAGTACGAGATCATTCATTACATTCCATTTATCTTCTGCGCTGCTCAAGAACTGATCGATAATGGTTTGTGCTCCATTGTTAAAATCACCGAATTGCGCTTCCCAAATGGTAAGACTATACGGAGTTGTTAATGAATAGCCGTATTCAAAACCCAAAACTCCGAACTCAGAAAGTGGTGAGTTAAAAACTTCGATGGTAGCTTTTTGATTTTTTAAATTATTTAAAGGGAGGTATTCTTCTTCAGAATCTTCCAGCCTTAATACTGCATGACGATGACTGAATGTACCTCGAGCCACATCTTGACCACTTAAACGAACAGGAATACCTTCCATTAATAAACTTCCATATGCTAATAATTCGCCCATTGCCCAATCAAGATTGGTTCCCTGGTCAAGCATTGCTTTTCTGTCTTGCTGTAGTTTTACCGTTTTTCGAAATAATTTGATGTTATCAGGAACTACACATATCTGGTTGCCTATTTCAACCAATTGCTTTATTGGAATTCCGGTTTCCGGAGATTTGTCAAAATCCTCATCCGTTGCTTTTCGAATGTTTTTCCAGGTTTCTTCTAGAAAGAATGAGATATGCGATTTTTCTATTTTTTTGGAATCCACAAAACTCTTTTCAAATAATTTTGTCAGTTTTCCTTCAATGTTACTGATTTCCCTTTCAGTGATATCACCGTTCTCTAACAATTTCTTTTTATAGATTTCGAAAGAATTCGGATGCTTTTCAATTGCTTTATAAAGTAAGGGTTGGGTAAATCGTGGTTCGTCACCTTCACTATGGCCGTATTTACGGTAACATAGTAAATCTATAAATACATCCTTTTGAAATTTTTCCCTGAATTCCATTGCCATTTGAACTGAATAAACCACTGCTTCAACATCATCTCCATTTACATGAAAGACCGGTGATTGGGTAATTTTAGCAATGTCAGTGCAATAAGTACTGGTTCGGGCATCTAAATAGTTTGTGGTGAATCCAATTTGGTTATTGATGACCAAATGAATAGTGCCGCCGGTTTTATAGCCCTCTAGTCCTGACATCTGCAATACTTCATAAATAATACCCTGACCGGCTATTGATGCATCACCGTGTATTAGGATAGGAGTGATTTTGGTTTCATCCCCATGAAAATCCTGATCGATCTTTGCTCTGACTATACCTTCAACAACAGGGTTTACAGCTTCTAAATGAGATGGATTAGGGCATAACGTGAGTTTAATTTCTTTTCCGGACGTAGTTTTTCTTCGCGCAGTATAACCCAAATGATATTTTACATCGCCAAGCAAATGTTCCTCGTCATACTCCTTACCCTCAAATTCACTGAAGATTTCAACAAATGGTTTTTTTAATATATTTGCTAACACATTTAATCTTCCTCTGTGTGCCATGCCAATCACAAACTCTGAATTTCCAAATTCAGTACCTTTTTCCATAATAGCATCAAGCGCAGGGATCAGAGATTCAGCCCCTTCCAGTGAAAATCGTTTTTGCCCCGGATATCTTTTATGAATAAACTTTTCGAAATTTACAGCTCGGTTTAATTTGTTTAAAAAATATTTTTTCTCAGCAATCGTAAATTGGTTAGAATTTTGAGAGGATTCCATTTTATCTCTGAGCCATTGATATATTTCCGTTTTACGGATATAAGTAAATTCGGCTCCGATTGATTGACAATAAGTAGTATCAAGATGATTAATAATGTTTTCGAGACTTGTACGACCTATTCCAATTTCATTACCTGCTTGAAATTCTGTGTTAAGATCCGAGTTTTTTAAACCAAAATTTTTTATGTCAAGGGTTGGTGAATATTTTCTTCGAGTCCGTACGGGATTTGTTTTTGTAAATAAATGCCCTCTATTTCGATAAGCATTAATTAAATCAATTACTTTAAATTCATCAGGATATACACGAGTGTCTTTATTCGATTGTGTATAATTTGTTCTGGAAAATTCAAAGCCTTCAAAAAACATTCTCCAACCATCTTCCACCAAAGCTGGGTCGGACTTAAATTTTTGGTAAAGTTCTTCGACTACGTCGGGGTCAATATTATTGAGGTAGGAAAATTTGTCCATTTATTCGAAGCTTGATTACAAAACAAAATTAATAATAATAATCAGCTAATCTACATATACTTACAGTTAATTGTTTCACAAGCGGTTATAAAAAGAGTCCATCTGATCAGATGGACTCTTAACGTTTGTTGTTAGCTTGGTTATAACATTTTATTCTGGTTCGATTGCCTCAACAGGACAAACATCTGCGCATGAACCACAGTCAGTGCATATATCTGGATCAATTACATAAATGTCACCTTCAGAGATTGCATCAACCGGACATTCGTCAATGCAAGTACCACATGCAGTACAATCGTCAGTAATTTTGTAAGCCATGATTTTTCTGTTTTTCGTTAATAAATGATAAAAATAATGCTGCAAAGATAAAGAGATTCTATCAATCAAAGAATCATAAAATAATTTATATAAAATCTAAATAATAGTATTTTAGAAGCATAATATCCAAGCATATTGATTATATTAAGCTTGATTGAAGACAGGTGTTTATTTATAATTTTGCAAAAATAAAGAATCTAGAGATAGTGCTAATCTCTCTATACTTATGTCATAAAAACTGATGATTATGGCATATTTAGGACTTTGTGAAAAGGATAACAGCGTTTTAAAAAAAGTAGGCTTAACTTGGATATAACCCAAATAAAACATTTAACTTTGCCTTGTTTTATAATCAATAAAGAATGGACATCAAGAAGAAGAATCCAATTGTAGAACTGGATGATGTTGTACTTAGATTTGCAGGAGATTCAGGTGATGGCATGCAGCTTACCGGCTCACTATTTTCTGATTCTGCAGCTTTTGCGGGAAATGATTTCGCTACCTTTCCGGATTATCCAGCAGAAATACGTGCCCCGCAAGGAACTGTTGCAGGGGTTTCAGGATTCCAAATTCATTTCGGACACACAAGTATTCACACTTCAGGTGATTTAGCCGATGTGTTGGTTGCGATGAATCCGGCCTCTTTAAAGGCTACGTTAAAATGGGCTAAGCCAAATGCTACCATAATTGTGGACACAGATACCTTCATTGGAAAGGGATTTGCAAAAGCAGGTTATGATTCTAACCCTCTTGAAGACGATACCTTGGACGGATTCAATTTGATAAAAGTGCCCATCTCAACGATGGCCAAAAAAGCAGTTGAGGATATGGAACTTGATAATAAGGTTGCACTCAAGAGCAAGAATATGTTTGCTCTCGGAGTTGTACTTTTTATGTTCAACAGAGAACTTGAAAAAACCAATGCCTTTTTTGAAGAAAAGTTTAAGAAAAACCCACTTATTGTTGAAGTTAATAAACGAGTACTTCGGGCTGGTAGTAATTATGCAGAGACAATAGAAGCAATTGGCCAAATTTATAATGTGCAACCGGCTAAATTGGATAAGGGAACCTATAGAAATATTACCGGTAATATCGCAACTGCATGGGGATTTTTAGCGGCTGCCGAACGCGCTGAGTTGCAATTATTCTTGGGTTCATATCCCATTACTCCAGCATCAGAAATATTGCAGGAACTTACTAAACATAAGCAATTTGGAGTTAAGGCATTTCAAGCTGAGGATGAAATCGCCGGTATTTGCTCAGCCATTGGTGCAAGTTATTCAGGATCATTGGCCATTACGACTACATCAGGTCCTGGGCTATCATTAAAAAGCGAAGCTATTGGTTTGGCGGTTATGACTGAATTACCGATCGTCATTGTTAATGTTCAACGAGGAGGCCCATCAACGGGATTGCCAACTAAATCTGAGCAATCTGATTTAATGCAGGCTTTATATGGAAGAAATGGTGAAGCTCCGGTTATTGTGATGGCAGCTACCACTTCTGCTGATTGTTTTTATTCTGCCTATGAAGCCTCGAAACTGGCTGTGGAGCATATGACTCCGGTTATTTTACTTACTGACGGTGCATTAGCCAATGGATCAGAAGTATTTAGAATACCAGTAGTTACTCAGTTAGCGGATATTAATCCACCGATTGTTGAGCCTAATGATACAGATTACAAACCCTATAAAAGAGATGATGACAAACTGAACAGAAAATGGGCAATCCCCGGAACTGAAGGATTGCGTCATCGAATTGGAGGTTTGGAGAAAGAAAATGTAAGCGGAAATGTTTCTCATGACCCACTTAACCATCAGTTGATGACTCAAATTCGCGAAGATAAAGTTCAACGAGTTGCCAATTACTTACCGGATCAAACTGTTGTTGGAGATGAAGAGGGAGAATTGCTTGTGGTTAGTTGGGGAGGAACTTTCGGGGTAATGTTAACTGCTGTTGAGAAGATGAATGTGGATGGGCATAAAGTGAGCCTGGCTCATTTTAAATATATCAGTCCATTACCAAATAATACCGGAGAGGTACTTAAAAAATTCAAAAAAATAATAGTTTGCGAGTTGAATAACGGTCAGTTTGTTAAATTTTTAAAAATTAATTATCCAGAGTTCAAGTATCAACAATACAATAAAATTCAAGGATTACCATTTATGGTTTCTGAGTTAGAAGAGCATTTTAGTTCCATTTTAAGTGGAAAGTAATCATGGCAGAAGAACAAATAGATTTGAAAAACATACCTCAATTATCCAAAGAAGATTTTGTGAGTGATCAAATGGTAAAATGGTGCCCGGGTTGTGGAGATCATGCTATTTTAAAATCCATGGAAAAAGTATTTCCAATGCTGGGAGTGCGTAAAGAGGACTTTGTGGTTGTTTCAGGAATTGGATGCTCGTCGCGATTCCCATATTATATGAATACATATGGAATCCATGGAATCCATGGCCGTGCGGCAGCTATTGCATCGGGTGTAAAAATAGCCAATCCGGAACTAAGTGTTTGGATGATTACAGGAGATGGTGACAGTATGGCTATTGGTGGTAATCATTTTATTCATGTGGTTAGAAGAAATATTGATATTAATCTCATTCTTTTCAATAATAAGATTTACGGACTTACGAAGGGTCAATATTCACCTACCACACCAAGAGGTAGTATGACCAAAACTTCTCCGCAAGGATCTTTTGAAGAACCTTTTAACCCCGGAGAATTAATCATTGGCGCACAAGGGAAATATTATGCCAGGGGTATTGACACCAATCCCAAAATGATGGTTGAACTCTTTAAAGAGGCTGCTTCATTTAAAGGAACTTCGGTTGTCGAGATTCTTCAAAATTGCGTGATCTTTAATAATAAAGTTCATGAATTGGTTACTTCCAGAGAAACTAAAGATGATCATCAATTACATTTGATGGCTGGCGAACCAATGATTTATGGTAAAAACCAAGACAAAGGAATTGTTTTAAAAGAAACGAAATTAGAAACTGTAACCATAGGTAAAAACGGAGTAACTAAAGATGATCTATTAATACACAACCCTAACAACCCTAATCCGGGTATACATATAATGTTATCAAGAATGACTCCACCAAAATTCCCTGTTGCATTAGGAGTAATCAGATCTGTGGCTCAGGATACCTACGAACAATTAATGACTGATTCTATAAAAATGGCCAAAGAAAAATCTTCCTTAAAAAATATAGATGATTTATTGAGAAGTGGCAGTACCTGGGAGATTTAATAAGACATAATAAATTGTATATAATGCCCTTGTCAGCTTGATAAGGGCTTTTTTTTTAGATAACAAAATTCGTAACTTTGTTTGTAATGGTAAAGCAATTTATTCAATATGTGAAAGATCATGAATTGATTCATCCAAAAGATAGAACCTTGATTGCTGTTAGTGGGGGCATCGATTCTGTCGTTCTTTGTGACCTTTTTCATAAGGCTGGATTCGTATTCGGAATAGCACATTGTAATTTTAAATTAAGGGGAAATGAATCTGATAATGATGCGAAGTTTGTTGAGGAATTTACTAAAAAACATGAGCTTCCATTTCATTCCATTTCTTTTGAAACTCAAAAATATGCAAAAGACCAATGTTTATCTACTCAAATGGCTGCCCGCAATTTGCGTTATGAGTGGTTCGAAAAAATTAGAAATGAGTATAAGTACGCTGCTGTTGCAACAGCCCACCATAAGGATGATAAGGTAGAAACCTTATTTATAAATTTGTTCAGGGGTACCGGTTTGCCGGGATTGCATGGGATATTACCCCGGCAACAAAATCTTATCAGACCACTTTTATTTGCAGACAAAAAGCAAATTGTTGACTATAAGAATGAATATCAACTGATCTTCCGAGAAGACTCATCCAATGCGTCTGACAACTATTTAAGGAATAAAATACGACACCATTTAGCACCGGCACTTGAGAAAATTGATCCGGAATATCTCAATACCTTTGAAGCTAATATGACGCGCTTTCAAGATGCTGAAGCTATTTATCAGCAAAAGGTTGAAAATATTCGCACTGAAATATTGACTGAATCAAACAAAGAAGTAAGGATATCAATTAATAAATTAAGAAAACTAAATCCCATCGCAACATATTTATATGAGTTACTCAAACCATTTAACTTTAGTTTTCAAACTTCTGAAGATATTATTGGTAGCTTGAATAGGGAATCGGGAAAACTCTTTTACTCAACTACACACAAACTTTTAAAAGACAGGGATTATTTAATTGTCAGACCTCAGGTTAAAGAACAAACTTCTGATCAGTATTTAATTCAGAAAGATAGTACTGAAGTTAATTCTCCAATAAGGTTGGAAATTAAGAATATTAAGGTTGATCAAGATTTTAAAATCATCGATAATCCAAACGTTGCAAGCCTTGACTATAGCAAAATCCTTTCACCACTCAAATTAAGAAAATGGAAACGGGGTGACTATTTTATTCCGTTTGGGACCAACAACCGAAAAAAGCTTAGCGATTTCTTCATTGATCGTAAACTATCCCTTTTTGAAAAAGAAGATTGCTGGTTACTATGTTCGGGAGAAGAGATATTGTGGGTAGTTGGATGTCAGATAAGTAATCGATATAAAGTAAGCGCTGAAACAAGCGAAATTATTCAGTTTAAGTTTGTTAAAAAGTAGTTAATGCCCCTCCATAAGCTACTATTCTACATGTTTTTTTTATACATTTGCTACCTAATTAACTTATACCAAAGATGAAACGAATTAACGATTTATTGAAAAAAATAGTTGGAACTTTTACATTGCTAAGTCTCTTTACCCTGAGTAGTTTTAGTCAGATTTTGCAGCCGGTTACCTGGAATTTTACCACCATTGATTTAGGAAATAATGAATACGAATTAGTATTTACTGCAAAAATTGACGAACCCTGGCATTTATATTCACAAAAAATTGATATGCAGCCTCCTGCCACGCTGTTTGTTTTTGAAGAAAATACAAATATTGAACTGATTGGAGAAGTAAATGAAACCGAATCGGTTGAAGTATTTGATCCGAATTTTGATATGATGATTCGATACTTTTCTCATGAAGCAGTGTTTAAGCAAAAAGTTAGAGTTTTAAATGGTATATCGACAACGATAAAAGGATTTGTTGAGTTCATGAGTTGTGATGATACCAGATGTTTGCCTCCAGCTGAATTAGATTTCGAATTTAAAAATATTGGTATTGGTGAGGCAGTAAGTGAAATTCGCACAACAAGTGATATTGAAACTGAACCTGCATCAGAGACAGAAGATAAATCCTTATGGGTGTTCTTCATCATTGCACTTGGAGCAGGCTTTATCGGTGTATTAACACCTTGTGTTTATCCAATGATTCCAATGACGGTTACCTTTTTTATAAACAGCAGTAAAAATAAATCTCAAGTAAAAACTAATGCGTTGGTTTATGGTTTATCGATCATTCTAATTTACACTTTTATCGGAGTGTTGGTTTCGGTAATTTTTGGTTCCAACTCTATAAAAGAAGTAAGTAGCCACTGGGTTACCAATACAATTTTCTTTTTGATATTCACGATCTTTTCCGCTTCATTTTTTGGATTATTTGAGTTTGTGTTGCCGTCATCCATCACTAATAAGTCAGATCGACAAGCAGACAAAGGCGGAATTGTTGGTTCATTTTTTATGGCTTTAACTTTAGTCTTGGTTTCGTTTTCGTGTACTGCTCCATTTGTTGGCGGAATTTTAGTTGAAGCGTCAACCGGAAGTATAATCCAACCCATCATTGGCATGTTTGGATTTTCACTGGCTTTTGCACTTCCATTTACGTTGTTAGCTTTTTTCCCATCATTGATGGAAAAACTTCCAAAGTCTGGTGGATGGCTTAACGCTGTAAAAGTAGTTCTGGGGTTTATAATCTTAGCATTGGGAATGAAATTCTTATTAGTGCCAAATCAGGCATTGGGCTGGGGATTAACTCGTGAACTCTTTATCGCCATTTGGATTGTATTATTTACATTAATGGGATTCTATTTGTTAGGTAAAATTAAGTTTTCTCACGATAGTGATATCAGTCATATTAGTGTTCCTCGTTTACTCTTGGTTGTTATTACTTTTACTTTTGTAGTTTATTTAATTCCGGGAATGATCGGCGCACCATTAAAATCGCTTTCCGGATTTTTACCCTCTGAATCTTCCTTTAACCTGGTTGAGATTATCAAAAAAAATAGGGGTACATCTGTTACTGCTAATCCAAAATCTGAGATTTGTGAAGAACCAAAATATAGCGATATTTTTAAATTGCCCCATGGCCTCCAGGGATATTTCGATTATGAGCAGGGGATGGCTTGTGCCAAGAAATTGAATAAACCGGTTATGATTGATTTTAAAGGTCACGCTTGTACCAATTGCAAGGTGATGGAAAAAAATGTATGGTCAGATCCAGAAGTTTTAAGGCGATTAAGTGAAGACTATGTAATCATTGCATTATACGTTGACGATCGAACAGTCTTGGCTGAAGCAGATTGGGTGACTTCTTCAGTAGATGGAAAAGTGAAAAAAACAATCGGTAAAAAGAATGCTGATTTTCAAGTTGCCAACTATCGGGTAAATGCGCAACCCTATTACGTACTGATTGATCATGAAGGAAACTCATTAACCGATGCCAGAGCATTTGATTTGAGTATAGAAGGATTTGTGGAGTTTTTGGATGAAGGAACAAAGGGGTTTAAAAAATCCAGAATTAACTTATAGGTTCTGTAAATAACGCTTTAAATCAGTGAGACTTTGATTTTGTGAAACAAAATTAATTAAGCGAAGTGATCCTTCGGCTTCCGCTCAGGATCTTGTGGGTTACATTCCCCGCCTCTTGGGGCGAAATAAAATAGAATCCATCATGATAGC
>PIVJ01000425.1 GCA_003353955.1 Bacteroidota bacterium
TTTATTTTTATTTTACTATTGATGTTTTCTTGCTCGAAGGTCAACGAAGTAGAAGATTCAAGCATTATTGGACAAGAAAACTTTGTAGAACTATCACTGGCAAAAGAAATAGCAGGAGAAATTTACTTTGAAAATAAAATCAATCCGACTATTGTAAATAAGAGTAGTTCTGCTAAACCTACAAAAAGAACTCTTGAGACTATTAATGAAGTTACAAATGAAAGAGGAAGAACTTCATTTTATGTGGTAAATTATAGCGAAGGAGGTTTTATTATTTTATCCGCTGACAAGAGAACACAACCAATACTTGCGTTTTCTGAGGATAGCGAATTCGTTACTGATGAAAGTTCTTATCCACCTGGTTTAAAACTTTGGATGGAAGATGCAAAAAAACAAATAGCAGATATTCAAGATGCTAACATTGAACAATCAGAAGCAAATAAATTTGCTTGGAAAGAAGTTCAAAACGCACTAGTAAGACCATCAAGTCAAAGCCTATCTACAAAAGCTTATAATCAAATAATACGCAGACGTGTTGTAGCACCACTTTTAAGCACAACATGGGATCAATCAGACGGTTTCAATGATGAATTACCAGATATTACTTGTAATGGTAGTAGTTTTAAGGTTCTTGCTGGTTGTGTACCTATAGCTATGGCACAAGTAATGAAATACTACGAACACCCTACAAGTTACAATTGGTCATCTATGCCATTAACCCATGCCACAGCAACAACGGCAGATTTTATACTAGATATTCATAACGCCATTCGTAATTTGTATCCAAATCAACCTTATTACGATTGCGATGGAACTTGGGTAAGTACCTCAGTACCCACAGGTGAGATTTTAGAATACGAATTCGGTTACTCTTCTTCTGCCGCTAGCAGTTGGAAGAATCAGGATTTTTATCTTAGACGGGATCTTAATCGTGGTATGCCTGTCATTTTAGCGGGGGACAATGATAATGTTGGTGGTCATATGTGGGTTTGTGATGGATATGACATGGATATTTATTATGATTATCATGAATATTGGTTTCATATGAATTGGGGCTGGGGAGGCAATCACAACGGTTATTATTACAGTCTTAACCCTGGTGATAATGGATTTTATTATAACATAGAAGTGATTCATGGAATAAAACCTTATTAATACTATGAAAACTTCATTAATTATTTTAGCTGTATCTACTCTTTTAGCTTGTAGTAAATCGAATGAGATGGAAAATCAATATTACAATTTAGATGCTAGTTTGGAGTTTTCTGTT
>PIVJ01000426.1 GCA_003353955.1 Bacteroidota bacterium
TTTATGCCACAGACCGGTAAACCCGAGAATACTATTCAGTTTAATTATTTTGTAGGTGGATTACTTACTAATATTAAATATAGAGATGGTCGTAAAAACTTTAAGCTATATAAAGGAGCTGAAAAAGTATTTTACAATATAGACAATACTGTAGGACATGATACATGTATTATAGTTGAAGGCGAAATGGATGTACTTGCTATACACGAAGCTGGTATTACAAACGCTATATCAGTTCCAAATGGCGCTACATTAAATAGTAATAACTTAGATTACTTAGATAATTGTATTGATTACTTTGATGACAAAGAAAAGATAATTATTGCAGTTGATAACGATCCACCAGGCTTAGCTTTACAAACAGAGCTTGTAAGACGTCTTGGCGCTGAGGTTTGTTATCTAGCATCATTTGATGACTGCAAAGATGCTAATGAATACTTGATTAAATATGGTGCATCAGACCTTAAGTCTAGAGTATTAGATGCAAGACCTGTACCATTAGAAAACGTTACAACATTTAAAGACATTGAAGATGAAGTTACAGACTTTGTTCGTAATGGTTTTAAACGTGGTTTTCAAGTTGGTTTACCTAACTTTGATAATATTTTTTCTACGTATACTAAACAGTTTGTAACTGTTACAGGTATACCTAGTTCAGGTAAGTCAGACTTTGTAGATCAAATGGTTGTAGGTTACAATAGAGAATATGAATGGAAGACAGCGTTTGCATCTCCTGAAAATGCTCCTACCTTTTTACATGCACATAAGTTAATGCGTAAAGTATGGGGTGATATGCCTAACAAAGGCCATATCGGTGGAGATAAATGGAATCAAGTAGCTAATCATGTTAATGATAACTTTTTCTTTATTGATATGGAACGTTATACATTAGAGTCTGTGTTACGTAAAGGTGCTGAGCTAGTTAAACGTAAAGGTATTAAATGTTTAGTTATAGATCCATTTAATAAGGTTAGAGACGTTGATTGTAAGACAGAGGACATTAATCGTTACACAATGGAATATCTAACTAAGATCGAAACGTTTGCTAAAAAGTATGATGTGTTAGTATTTATAGTTGCACATCCAACTAAAATGTATAAGACACAAGACGGTAATATTGAAGAACCAACGATGTATAATATAAAAGGCGGCGGCGAATGGTACGATGCTAGTTACCACGGCTTATTAGTTCATAGGAACTACGAAAACAAAACCACAAAAGTTAAGGTATTGAAATGTAAGTTTCAAAACTTAGGTGAGAACGGA
>PIVJ01000427.1 GCA_003353955.1 Bacteroidota bacterium
AAAATCAACAATAACGATTTGAGCAATTTCAACTATTTATTATATGATGTAAATGGGAGGCTGATAAGATCGAATCAAATCACTTCTAACGAAAGCTTGATTCCATTCAGTTTTTTAGCCCCCGCAACCTATTTCTTAAAAATAACTGACAATCAAATTGAAGTTAAATCTTTTCAAATCATAAAAATTAAATAAATGCTTTTAACCTAAATCAGTTATTATGAAAAATATATATCTTTTTATTATGGCTCTGTTTGTAAGTTTTACTGGTTTTTCTCAAAATGGTGATGGTTTTAATTACCAGACCATCGTTCGCGATGCTAACGGAGATGTTAATGCAAACCTAAGTATGAATATGGAAATTTCCATCTTACAGGAAAGTGTTGACGGCACTGTTGTTTTTACTGAACCACATGCCGTAACTTCTAATGCTTTTGGCTTGGTGAATCTAAGCATTGGTTCTCAAAACCCAAGTAGTTTTGCCCTTATCGATTGGGCAAACGGTCCCTATTTTATGAGAATAAGTATTAATGGCGTGGAATTTGGAACCAGCCAGTTGATGAGTGTCCCTTATGCCCTGTATGCGAAAACCGCAGAAAACTACAATGAAACGGATCCCTTATTTTCTGCATCTCCTCTTATGAATGTTACACAGTTAGATATCGACAACTGGACTAGCACATTAGATAAAGAGCTTGACCCTGTATTCTCAACCTCCGCCGCAAAAGGAATAACAGCTGATGATATAACAAACTGGGATAGCAAATTAAATGAGTCCGACCCTGTATTTTCAACCTCCGCCGCAAAAGGAATAACAGCTGATGATATAACAAACTGGGATAGCAAATCAGATGAGTCCGACCCTGTATTTTCAACCTCCGCCGCAAAAGGAATAACAGCTGCTGATATAACAAACTGGGATAGCAAATCAGATGAGTCCGACCCTGTATTTTCAACCTCCGTCGCAAAAGGAATAACAGCTGCTGATACAATAAGATGGAACAATGCAGCAGCCTCAGCAGATTCTGCGATCTATTCTGATACCGCTCAATACGCGCTATTAGCAGATTCTGCAATACAGGCAATACATTCCGATTCTGCAAACCACGCCATCCAGTCCGATACGGCTCAATATGCGCTATTAGCAGGTTCCGCAATACAGGCAATACATTCCGATTCTGCAAACCACGCCATCCAGTCCGATACGGCTCAATATGCGCTATTCGCAGATTCCGTAAATCATGCCATGCATGCCGATACGGC
>PIVJ01000428.1 GCA_003353955.1 Bacteroidota bacterium
AGCTCCAGTTCATCCAGCAATTGGTTCTTGGATGCTAGCACCATAGCAGCACCCATTGACAGGGTTGAAAACTGAATGCCACAGCTCACATCAAAGGTCATGGGGCTCGAGAGCAAGAATCGGCTCCCTGGACCCAGGCCCTTGAACATACACAAAGCCCCGTGCCGAATGAAACAAGACATATTCACATGCTCTATCACCACGCCTTTGGGCTTTCCTGTCGTGCCCGAGGTGTAAATAATATAGCAAGAGGTATTGGGAGCAGGGGAATACCAGTTTACAGCACTTGGCTCTGGAAGAAGTGAATCATCGAGGATGTTCATTACGCTCAACACAGGGCATTTCACAATATTTATGTGTTCTGCCAATGCATCCTCATCTTTAACCAGCAGTACCTTCAACCCCGCATCCTCCATGATCAGCTCAATTCTAGCAGCAGGATAGCTTGGATCAAGTGGCACATATGCTCCACCCGCCATGAGGACACCTGCATGAGAGCAATTCATTCTATCAGTGGTCTTACTTTCCTCCGATATGCAAGTTTGAGAAGGCCCTACGTACCGTAGATGGACGCAATTGCTTCAGCTGAGTCATTGGTCATAAGTAGGCCGACTGTTGAGTCACCTTCAACTCCCAACGCTCGCATTTGTCTTGCCACTTTCTCCGCCATGCTTTGAAGCTCCTCATACGAAATAATCCGCTTCAGACCTGCGTACTCAACCAGAGCTATTGCATTTGGATTTGCCTCGCCTTGGTCCAGGAAAAACTCGTGCACCAGCCACCCAGGCTTAGGGTAAGGAGCAGATGTTTTGTTCCACTCCGCTAACTGCCTCTGTTGCTCAACATGCGTGAGCATGGGAAGTTCCCACACTACTTTGTGTGGGTTTTCCACTGCCATCTCCAGCAGGGTCTTGAAGCAATCAAAGATCATGACTGCTGTGCTTTGATCAAAGAGCCTCGAGTTAAAACACATCATGCCTTTCATACCATCTTTCCGCAGCAGCTCAGAGTCAGCAACACGGAGTAGTGTCAATAAGAGATCCAGATTTTCTAAAGGCTGCTGGCCTTCCATCGCTTTTGCTACTGAGACATTGTCACCCTTGCTCAGCTCTTTGGGTTGAAACATACACTTGAGCTCCGAACCACCCAAAATTTCAACATCAGAAGAGCTCATTTGCTTGATGCCGTCACTGAAAAGGTCTTCAAAATCCTTCAGGTTCAGCATAGCCTGTGGGAAGTTAATAGGGTGGTAGGACGACA
>PIVJ01000429.1 GCA_003353955.1 Bacteroidota bacterium
AGGAAGTGAGAATGTAGCCAATGGTGCAGCGGCACTCTTTTCCAACACCACAGGAAATTACAATGTGGCTATCGGTCGTCAGGCACTCTACAGGAACACCACAGGAGATAACAATGTGGCTAGCGGTTATCGAGCACTCTACTCGAACCGGACAGGATATAACAATGTGGCTAGCGGCGATTCTGCACTCTACTCGAACACCGAAGGGACCGATAACACAGCAACTGGACACTATGCCTTATATTCTAACACCATCGGAAATGTGAATACGGCCCATGGTTCTCGGGCGCTCCGTTCCAACACCATAGGAAGTGACAATGTAGCCAATGGTGCAGCGGCACTCTACAGGAACACCGAAGGAAATAACAATGTGGCTATCGGTCGTCAGGCACTCTACTCGAACACCGTAGGAAATAACAATGTGGCTACCGGTTCTCAAGCACTCTACTCGAACCGGACAGGATATAACAATGTGGCTAGCGGCGATTCTGCACTCTACTGGAACACCGAAGGGACCGATAACACAGCAACTGGACACTATGCCTTATATTCTAACACCATCGGAAATGTGAATACGGCCCATGGTTCTCGGGCGCTCCGTTCCAACATCACAGGAAGTGACAATGTAGCCAATGGTGCAGCGGCACTCTACAGGAACACCGAAGGAAATAACAATGTGGCTATCGGTCGTCAGGCACTTTACTCGAACACCGTAGGAAATAACAATGTGGCTACCGGTTCTCAAGCACTCTACGAGAACACCGAAGGAAATAAGAATGTGGCTAGCGGTTCTCAAGCACTCTACATGAACATCACAGGAAATTACAATGTGGCTAGCGGTTATCGAGCACTCTACGCGAACACCGAAGGGACCGATAACACAGCAACCGGATACCAGGCCTTATCTTCTAACACCGGAAACTATAATGTAGCCAATGGTGCATCGGCACTCTTCTGGAACCAGACAGGATATAACAATGTGGCTAGCGGTTCTCAAGCACTCTACTGGAACACCATAGGATATAACAATGTGGCTAGCGGTTCTCAAGCACTCTACGTGAACACCGGAGGAAATAACAATGTGGCTAGCGGTTATCGAGCACTCTACTCGAACAAGACAGGAAATTACAATGTGGCTACCGGTCCTCAAGCACTCTTTTCCAACCAGACAGGAGCTGACAATGTGGCTACCGGTTATCAGGCACTCTACTCGAACAAGACAGGAAATAAGAATGTGGCTACCGGTTCTCAAGCACTC
>PIVJ01000430.1 GCA_003353955.1 Bacteroidota bacterium
TACAACTTATGAAACAGAAACAAATAAAGATTTTAGCCTTACGGCTACTTGGTCTAATGGTTCTACAATTCTTGATACTATAACATTAAGTAATTGTGTTATTGTAAGAATGTTTTAGTCAAAAAAAAACTTAATAAATATTCTTCTCTTTATAGTAATGGAAAAAGCAGAGTGTGAATGTAGAAAACTAATAAATAAAATTAGACAAAAAAATATTGCTAATGAATATAGAGATGAAATTAATCAGCACATGTATCTCTATAATTGGATTCGCTACCTCGCAGTTTATAAATCATGTGATATTCCCACAGCGAGACGTATACATTTCGAAATGGATAAGTGATGATCATCGGGAAAGTATTTACAATGCGATGTCGCAATTTGATTTAACAGAAACACTAAATAAAACTGGCAATTATATCCGCATACAATACGATGGATACAACGGTGGTGGAACATCGATGGTTGCACATTCGCACACTGACGGTTATTTCGAGGTATATGAGACAGTTATTGGTATTAATCGTCTATTGGACCCTGTTATGTTCCAATGCGTATGTTTGCATGAAATAGGTCATGCTATGGGTCTTGGTCATACACGCACCGGAATAATGGCTGCAATAATTAATTATACACAAAATTATTGTTATCTAGATATAGAAACTTATATAAACCTTTTCAATGTCTGAGTTCACCGCAGTCCCTGTCGAAACTCCATCGGAACGACCAATAACCCGTGAATGGCATTGCTGTCTATTCGGAGATTCAAATCCAAATGCACTGAGATTTAGCATTACCGCCGGCTTGAGTTGTTTTATTATGTTATTCTCTGCGAGCATGTTGGCGTTTATGAATCTACCATGTTCCGAGCAGAATACCTTCGTTGGGTTAATTACTCTGGTGCTCGGATACTGGCTCAAATCACCATTAGATTAAATAAAAAAAAATATATCTCCATATTATTATATATAATAATATAATATATTGAATTGATTTAACAAAGTTAAATAATCGAAAGTTTTTCTGTAAGAAAAAAATTCAAAGATGAGTAATATCCCATTAGGTATTTTGCAAAAAGTGAATTCTGTCGAGCGATTGGGCGTAACTGGTAAATACAAGAAGGAGACTGTAATCAATGATATTTTATCTCTAATTGATGATAACGTCGATATTCAGCAGATTATAGAAGACCTCGTAGAACTACTCATTGACATCTCAAAAAAGAAAATCAAATTGCTAATAAATAAAAAA
>PIVJ01000135.1 GCA_003353955.1 Bacteroidota bacterium
TGTCCGACCCTTCAAAGGAAACCAAATGGTTGACAACCTTGATTTTCATAATTTTCACTGATTTGTGCCCACGGCTGCAATTTTCGAGATGCCCTGTAGCGTCGAACTACTAAAATTAAACATTAATGGTCATAAGATAGGTGATTTTAAGAAAACCTCATTTTGACCCATGCCACATAGAAAGTAGGTTCCCGTGTCGACGTCGCAGTTCAGTGTTTGGTATGGAATTAAGTAAAAGCCACCTACAAGGGGCATATGAGACATACAGAATTTAAAAAAACTACCATAAGTTAAAGAACGTGCGGCTATTTACTGCCTAATGCATTAAAATTAATTTGACCTCTATTTCCTGAAAGTAGGTCACAATGACCTCATTCTTTGTACAAAGGCCAATACACGGTCTAGAGGTGTCCAAAATGTCAAGTACATTTGATATTTTGGCATTACTGGTCAAAATATAGGCCGTTTTTTAAATGCATGTTGGTCTATGTCTCTGAGAAAGGATGGCCTAATGTTCGGTATGGAAGTAAAGGTCACCCATTTGTACTATATGGGCCACGAAAACTTCAAATCCCTCCATAAACGGAAAACAGGTCACCATTTACTGAATAATCCATTGGAAACGGAGTTTGACCTATATTCCAAAGGTAGGTCACAGTAACCTAATTCTTGTTATGTAGGTCAATATTGCCAACAGGTGTCTAAAATGGCAAATACATTGGATTATTGGTCATTACTGATCAAATGAGGGCCGTTTTTATAAAGGCACATCTCAGAGAAAGGATGTCATTCAAAATTTAAATATCTCTCAAACGTGCCATGGCTTTTCAAACATTGTTGACCGACAGACAGATTTACAACATAATAGTAGATGACAAAAATATGGTGCTGCTCTCCAACCTATACAGCATTAGTTCTGTGACACCCTGTTTGACATATGTATTTAAAGGCTTCGACATTCAGTTCACCGATGCAATCTGCTGCGCATCAAAACACGCCACACCAGTACATGTATATGAAAAATTTGGACAGAGCTTTGCTCCAGCCGGTGTGATTCTATAACAAGAATACCACAACCGTGGCCTAAATTTTCTATGTTAAACTATCTCCGATCTACGCCCATGGTTGATTTAAAGAGTCTGAAATACTAATATCAACACACATTTTGTTTCTTGTTCATAGTCTATTCACGATGCACAAACCAGTTCATGTAGGTAGTTTTTACAGTTTATTGAATCTAGTCGAATGCTAATCAATGGTAAGTAGTAGGTCAAATGAGAATAGTGACCTAGTACAGTTATTGCATGGTGCTTTATGCCATGTGCGATGGCTATTTTTGGTAAGTCATGATTATTCATGAGGTGTTCCTGCCCTTGTCAACTAGTTCATATAATACTTGAATTTCTGGTGCAATTAGTACACTTCAATGTCATGGCATTTTTTGCCTTTGTAAGTATAGCCCGACGAACAACTTCACCAAAGGTCCTGCCAAACCTATCGCATTTTATTGTGAAGAATTGATTTGGCAAGGAATCTCGAGTCTACAGTGAAAGGCGTATTGAGACATGTTAGCAGGCCAGGGCATGATCACGCACATGCCCAAATGAGGAGTTTGTGTATACCGGATCTAATTATAATGGTGACAGAATGTCTCGCTAGAGGGCGTTAAACGGATCGAGAGTTAGTTCTGTGCTACCTCATGCATGACCGTGGATGCGAGTCATAAGTAAATCGTTCAAAATGGCACTGAACAACAAGTTGGAATAGCCTGATTGGTTCGCAGGTTTGGCAAAGTGCTGGCCAAATCAATGTGTTCTGGGTTCGAGCCCCATACCATCCATTTTCAGCCTTTTTAAACTGGTTCAATAATATTTTTGTTTTAATAGTAGTCCAATCGGTCTGTCACAGATATTCTTCTCTGAGTGCTCATATATGTTGCCATGGAAAATAATATTTATTTTGGCATGCGTGTTATTGCGCCATCCTAGCTATGGGCTCACATGCCACATGCACTCCCATGGTGTGGAAGGTTTTTTAAGGGTTCGGCATGACGGGTGTTTGCAGAAATGAGGGAGGGGGTATTTATTCAGTATGATTTGCATTTGGGTTCCGTAGCAACCCTAGCTGACAGGATTGCAACCCATATTGTTAACATATTTTTAAAGGTTTTGAGTTTTTGTACACGTCCCCCCCGGTCCCTTTTTTTTGCAAACAGGGCCACCTTGCCGAACCATTAAAATTCTAATCATGATAGGGACACGCCTGTTCACCGGCTGCATATGTGAAAGCACAACAGTTCCCCAGGTCACCAGCCTTTATTGCTTCTGTGTCAAAGATGGCCGAACAGCTTATGCGACGTTTCGACAGTGACAGTGATCAGGGAATCGATTAATCTGTTGCTCCAGTAGCAAGCTATGCCAGACACAGTCGAAATACAGTGTGCTGCCACCTGGCGCCATGAAGTGACAACTCCGTCCCAATGCCATCCTGATAGCTTTTACAATATTACATTCACACCCCACCATGTGTATCGCAAAAGAGATTATACATGTCTTGTTCACTCTCTTGGAATGAACGAGTGTGAGGAGGCTAAAAAATAATCCTTGTCATTTTTCAGACGAGTGCACGTGGTCTATACGTCTCCCTCTACATTTTCAATGACAGGGGTTGGATTATTAAAACGCCGTTAATTGTTGAAGACGCAATTATTGCATAATTCACAGCTGCTCGAAAGAACCGCTATATTTTTCTATAGTACATTTAATGTCATGATAGGATTGCTGTGCAATATCAAAGTGGTCCAATCTGGGCAACATACAGTGATTAAAACGCCAGTTTCCCATTCAACGGTCAGACCAGGGGCAGTGTATGGAACCCGACAAGTAAGAAATGTCATTGACATGTTATGTAATAGCTTGCAGGCGAAACGCTTAGGTCATTGACCCGATTTACCCATGATCAGTATTAAAAAAATGATCTTACTTTCCGTCCCCTCATATTCTTTGCGTATTTTTTTAATGATACCAGTTTGTTACATGAATATGACATCACATTATGATTTTCATATCCCTGCGTTGTATGAAACGTTTAAAATCTGCAGATCAAAATATTTGCTAAGAAGAATGTGTCTTTGACATGAGGCTGGCCGCTAGCTAAGGTAATTGACAAGCATTTGGTGCAAATCACTGATGCCATCATAACAGCCGTACCGTATTAACTCTATGGTATTCGAGCTATTCAAGTTTAAAGCTGGTGTATCGGTTTTCATTAAATTTCGATAAAATGATTACTACTATGTTCATGCAAGTGACCCTGTACACAGTATTGCAATGGATCAATGCCCATCAGCTACTCGGCCGCATACCCGAATTCCTTGGGTCACTCAATACATGGGCTCACAATTGTTTACGTCGTACACAATGTCTTGACGGAGATGATTCGGCTGTTTGTGTTCCAAGCTTCGCCAAAGGCTTGTCAATTACCTAAGCTAGCGGTCAGCCTCATGTCAAAGACACACTTTACTTAGCAAGTATTTTGATTTGCAGATTTTGAACGTTACAGACAACGCAGGGGTGTGAAAATCATAATGTGATACCATATTCATGTAACAAACTGATATCATTAAAAAAAGTACGCAAAGAATACCAGGGGGCGGAAAATAACATCATTTTTCATAAATTCTGATCGTGCATAAATTGGGTCAATGACCTTAGCGTTTCGCGCGAAGCATACTATTACATAACATGTCAATGACATTTCTTACTTGTCGGGTTCCATACACTGAGGGGCGTAGGAATGATCACGTGGCCTTCTCCGGGTCATGCAGCTTACCAAAGTGACGTCATGATACTCTTGTTCCATGATATGGACGTCACTGATCGATTGCTAATCACGGTCAGACATGAACGATAAAATATTGAAAAGCTGTCACGTCACTGAGGAGCGTCCCATGGCCCGACGTGCAACATTATGTAGCATATTTTAAAGCTAGATATGTCCACAAACACGTGTCCCAGTGTTTGTAATATGTTGTCAAATGTCGGGGTAAAATGACAATCCGTTCCAAACTTGCTGATAGGTAAGAGCTTTGAAATTTGATATTACAGTGCCCAGCGAGCAGCTTCAGTTAGTGGTTTGTAAGTTTAAGATAGATCATTGCCCCCTCCCCCCGATATACACTGAACATGCATATTTGGGTACCCTCATTTCTGCCCCACTCATAGCCAGCCAAATGCACCAAAGTCGTCCCTGTAGCAAAGTTAATGACGTCACAGATGGGTGATACGGTCACCAGCCTGAGGTTTCCGTGTAATCTCAATTACCAGATAGATTGATCGATGGATCGGAGCCAAATTGATGAGCGCTGGTTATTGTCAGGTGGGTGGGGCATGTATGATTGAATTAATGGCAACCCGGGATTCACAAATATTTTCCCAGGATGTTTTCCCACATTCCAATGTAATCTTAATGTGTATTTGTATATTATCAGAATATCGTCTGCTAGCGGAACTACTATCCCACAATGTACGTACTAGTCTATGCAACAGTGTACACGACTCGCCACCGTGATGCACTCAGTCAGGGGATCGGGGCGACCCAAGGCGCTCAACTCGCATGAGCATGCATAACGGGCTGGTCAACTCCATATGGTGCTGACACCTTGTGGCCAAGGTGGGTTTGACAAAGTTGCCATTAAAAAGGGAATTCGGTAAAATCAGACAGCTCGAGAGAGGGGGGGGGGGGTTTAGGCCACAATGCAAAATGCGATCAATTTCTGACCCCTTAGCAATGTCGAGTGTCCTTCAAGTATCCCATTATGCCTATGCCACCAGACAAGAGTGGGGTTGTGAAGCATTCAAGGAATTCCATCATGTACATGCCACATAATCATGGCCACACTGTCCAGGGTACCTCGAATACAGCTCGCTCTATTCTTCACGCTGTCCGACCCTTCAAAGGAAACCAAATGGTTGACAACCTTGATTTTCATAATTTTCACTGATTTGTGCCCACGGCTGCAATTTTCGAGATGCCCTGTAGCGTCGAACTACTAAAATTAA
>PIVJ01000431.1 GCA_003353955.1 Bacteroidota bacterium
ATCAATCTGTTAAAAATCCAAGTTTGAGTGCTTCTCGGCACCAAAGAAGGAATCTAAGTTTACCTATCTCCCATTTATGGCATTAGGGACTTCATTGGTAACATGACCTTCATGACCTTCAAGGTCATAGGTCAAGGTCATGTCCGAAATTGGGGTTAAACATTGCAAATCAAATGAAAACACAATTTATTGATTTGGTAACCTTCCAAAGCCAGTCTATGAACGTGCCTGAGTCATAAAACCAAAATTATAAAATGACCTTGACCTTGGACCTCAGAGGTCATTGTGACCTTTGGCATCAGTCTGTTAAAAATCCAAGTTTGAGTGCTGCTGGGCACCATAGAAGCAATCTAAGTTTACCTATCCCTTATTTATGGGATCAGGGACTTCATTGGTGAAATGACCTTCATGACCTTCAAGGTCATAGGTCAAGGTCATGTCCGAAATTGAGGTTAAACATTGGAAATCAAATGAAAACACCATTTGTTGATTTGGTAACCTTCCAAAACCAGTCTATGAACTTGTCTGAGCCATAAAAAAACAAACTTATAAAATGACCTTGACCTTTGACCTCAGAGGTCATTGTGACCTTTGCCATCTATCTAATAAAAAAGGCAAGATCTGTTAACGCTTGCGTTGACATGTTTCTAGTTCTTATATTAAGTGACATGCACCATGCTAAACTGGGAGTAGGTTCCTTCGTCCCTCCTCCCATGCCTTGTTTATCTACTAGGGACATACCATCAATAATCTCATGAATACTGCACAATCCTGACGTCATTCACACTTTAGAGAAATCAATAACATGAATCAATGAAGCCATTGTCACTAACTTATATTATCGCTCAGCTGAGGACAAAAACGTCAATAAAATGGCACAGGGAAACATTATAGGGGGGTGGTCCTCGATTCAGAAATGAAGAATAATACATACTATCCTTGATAAAACCACAATTTGATGAAAAACATTGTCCATTTTGCTTTATTTCAATCTGGAAACATTGCTTTCAAAAAGTTGGATTCGCGGGTGACGAATCGTCCGTGTCAGCGGCTCCCAATCAAAAACTAACAAAGCCTGGCACCCAAGACTTGCTGTGTGGTGAGATATATATATGATCTACAAACGGTGAAGTTTATAGCCCTGCATCTGTCATATTAAGTGAGTTCTGACCAAAAACGCAACATACTCTGACATTTTGTTAGCTAAGCTTGATCAACCAACCATACATGAGTGGGGCGATCCTATAT
>PIVJ01000432.1 GCA_003353955.1 Bacteroidota bacterium
CATTTTTTATAAGAACCCGCGGGTTGTGATACAAGCGCTCTCGGATTTTGATGAAACTTGGCTCATAAAGTGTACCTACTACCAAATGAAAATAGCCAGAAAACTTTTTCCGGATCTTCAATATTGGCCGCGGTAGGGGGTGCCACAGTTTGACCCCTAACTGAGCCAAAATGGACTTTTCTGAATTTCTAACATTTCAAGATGGCAAAAAACAGAGCGGCATCAAGATCCCAAGTCAATTTTAATACTGAATGATTATATAAGACATGCTTAGGAAAAACGATAGGTGATTGGGTCGGGACCATGATGCCGCTGCATATAGGGGGCGCTCTAAGTCGGTCATTTTCTCAATTTTGGCTATATTGGAAGATCATTTGCGCTCTGCGGCATCAATATCCCAAGCAAAAACCAATTGCTACTGCATGTCTAAGTCTTACTCTGTCCTAACAGGGTAAAAAATATGTGGGGTCTTGATGCCGGTGGCCACCAGGGGGCGCTGAACTATGACTGTAAGTGAAATTTGATGAACTTGGACGCCACCTGGTGGCCGGCGGCAACACCAACTTTTCACGAAACATGTATGCAGGCGTAGACCAGCATCTGGTCTTTCCATCACAACTCTGAAAACCATGGGATCTTTCCGAATTTTGAATATAGAGGGCGCTTGATGTGTAAGCCTTTTTCAATAGCTGCTACGCCGGCGCCCCTGGTGGTCAGCGGGTTCAACATTTAAGCGATATTATACATGCAATTGATAGTGCAGGCCCTAATCTTGCTATTAGCATCAAAAGTTTCTTGGGACCATGTACACACACTGCCTGAGAAGGCAGACCAAACTGACAAAATGACAACAGAAGAATTCTCAGAGTCAGTGATCAGTGCCCTCTATATTCAAATGGAGAAAGCAAGAGCAATCTGGGGTTGTGATGTTGACAGTTTTGACAGCCTTCTCAGACAGTGTGTGTACATGGTCCCAAGAAGCTTTTGATGCTAATAGCAAGGTTAGGGCCTGCACTATTTTTTGCAAGTACATTATCGCTGAAATGTTGAACGCGTTGACCACCAGGGGCGCCGGCGTAGCAGCTATTGAAAAAGGCTTACACATCAAGCGCCCTCTATATTCAAAATTCGGAAAGATCCCATGGTTTTCAGAGTTGTGATGGAAAGACCAGATGTTGGTCTACGCCTGCATACATGTTTCGTGAAAAGTTGGTGTTGCCGCTGGCCACCAGGTGGCGTCCAAGTT
>PIVJ01000433.1 GCA_003353955.1 Bacteroidota bacterium
ATTCACTGGTTTTTAGTAGGAACTATAAAAGACCGAGGACCTTCCGGTCTATTTAGTATGCTGATACCTTGAAGGAGGTGTGTAATCTGATACCCCATAAAAGTTGAAGATTGTTCATTGATGCATGCAAATACATAGACAGTTGACCCCTGCCTTAAGCTTTTTGGGAATAATTGGGACAAAAGTGGTGCCTCAGAAGTGCCATTTTTGGAGTATGTTGTACTTTTTACAACGTCATGAATTATGCTCCATAAAAAATAATTATTCATCAGATTTTCCAGTGATGCTAGTATGATGTGACAGAATAACTGCTTGTTAGATTAATGCTAAATGGATTGCAATAAGGTGCCATTATGATAATATATGGAAGGGTTATTCAACCCTGACCCCCTCACATATTGAACAATGATGGCAAATGCATTTTGTGGATGTTACCAAGAAAAGCACCATCAGCAAACTTCCAAGGACTATATATTTCAAGTCATTTTGTTATGCCCTTTACTATAATGGCCCAAACTTTGATCACACATTTTACATGTACTGCTCTTTAAGGTATCAGCATACTAAATCACTCTCCCATAGGGTTACATGTTAAATTTCCCAACTTCGGGCCTTCCTCACTGGAATACCCTGACCCTTGGGATTACATGGGGTAACTCAGTTGGTATATCATTACAACATCTTCCAATTAGAAACCACAAAACATATTCAATACCGTTTCAATTTTTTGCTAGGAAGCCTTGAATGTACCCCCCTTGGGTTTCCTCAATTCTCCACCTGGGAGGTACCTGAAATTGCATGGTTGGTCAAGCCCAACAAGTTCCAATGTATTCCTACGCCATGGGATTATTACAGTGATTGTAAAATAAAGACAGTGTACCACACTCCTGCAGGCAACAATAATCATCTTAATTCAATTAGCACTAGCGACACAATTAGGATATCATTTCACACTATTAGGCCATAATTCACTGGTTTTTAATAGGAACTAGATTGTGACCGGGGAAATTCCAGTTATTTAGTATGTTGATACCTTGAAGGAGGTGTGTAATCTGATACCCCATAAAAGATGAAGATTGTTCATTGATGCATGCAAATACATAGAGAGTTGACCCTTGCCTTAAGCTTTTTAGGAATAATTGGGACAAAAGTGGTGCCCCAGAAGTGCCATTTTTGGAGTATGTTGTACTTTTTTCAACTTCATGAATTATGCTCCATAAAAATAATTATTCCTCAGATTTTCC
>PIVJ01000434.1 GCA_003353955.1 Bacteroidota bacterium
TGCCAATATGGGGTCAAAAATAGGCACTTGTTTCGTATACAACCGGACCCTCATTGGCTCACGGCAACCTATTACTGGACTCGTGCCTTAAAGAAAACCAAAATTTGAAATAAACAAAAGTTATTTGGCCATACACATCTCTAGGTGAATTTATCTTGAACTGTGCAATATTAAATTCAGACTCCTTTTGGAAAAGAAACTAGAACATCGTTAATGATGGGTGTCACGACGTGGCAAAGTGTCAAAGTTCAGCTTCAGCACTACTATTGGTTATTAGTCAAATAGCATTTTTATGCTCAATTATTACCAAATTAATTCCAGTCTGTGCTTAAAGTCACAAAAGAAATGTCAACAAAAATAGTTCCTATCATTTGTATGCAAGTCTATAATAATTATTTACATGGTATGGTTGCCATGGCAACGGTAAAATTAAAATATTGGCGACCCTTTATTTTGGTCACACCGTAGCCAGTTTTGCTTGTAGACCCCTTCCAAATCTGACACTGGCCATTGACAGCCAGCTCGGATCCGTTTGTCAATTTTTCCCCGAGTTCTGCATAATAGTCCCATAAGGGGTATCTTATACTACTCTTTTATGAGACATATATCTAAAAAATTAAGAATTCACCAGTCAGTACCAGTAAAAAGACATCGGTGTGGCGCGCAACTGCTCGGACAGTGGCTATCACTTACCGGAGGTGGTTTGTCTGTTAGGCACGAGTCCAGTAATAGAAAACCTATGCATTTATGCATTAAATCGCCCAACTTCAGTGCGTTCTACCATGTTCCCTAGGTCCCCCGATGACATGTGGGGTATATCACCATAAAGATCATAAAAAGGACAACAGAATGGCATGCCGCCAATGTGCTCAACAGTGCGAAGTATTTGGAGTAATCGGGCCTTGAAGTTAGCATACATGTTTCAAAACACTTGGACGGCCATGTCGGCACTATTTTGCCTGCTTGGGGTATCATATGGGCAGAAGTGCATTTCACATGCGCATTGATACAATATGTTTTTTTTGAAACTCAATATTTATCATGATTGGGGGCAATTTTACTACTCTGGTGGAAATTTCATCATTTTTCAACCATTTGGATGGAAAAAAAGGACTTTAAATGCCAATATGGGGTCAAAAATAGGCACTTGTTTCGTATACAACCGGACCCTCATTGGCTCACGGCAACCTATTACTGGACTCGTGCCTTAAAGAAAACCAAAATTTGAAATAAACAAAA
>PIVJ01000435.1 GCA_003353955.1 Bacteroidota bacterium
TTTTCACAAAACAATGATTTCATCAGCTACAATAAAATCATAAATCAAGCAGAATTGGCAATTGTTGATTCCTCATATTCGACTGCTCTTAAGTATTACGCAAAAGCATTTTTATTACTCGAAATTCCAAAAGGAAAGGATTTACACAATGCTGCAATCTCCAGTATGCTCATAGGAGAATTTGATAAAACTTTTATTTATTTCAAACTACTAGTTGAGAAAGGTGTAGAAAAAGAATATTTCGAAAACGAAACATTTAAGCCGCTCGAAAGAGATCAAAGGTTTAGTGCTTTTCTTGATTCTTTTGACCTTAATCACAAAAAGGCTCTTGCAGGGAAAAACTTAAAATTATTAAGAGAAATTAAGAAGATGAATGCTAACGATCAGAAATTAGCAAAACTAAAAAATTATAACCCTTCTAAATTTTCTGAGTTTACTGATACTGTATTGAGTAATACCAATCGATTGGAAGAAATTATCATGAAATATGGGTTCCCTGATGAAGACATGATTGGGATACGAAAACCATATTCAACAATCCATATTGGATTTCTAATTCTTCATTTTTATCAAATTGAAAATGTTCATAAAGCTTTGCAAGATTCGGCATACTACAACAACCCCAAACTGGCAGCAAGAAAACATCTTAGAGATATTGATTTTTCAAAATTCGACATTCTTGAATTGAACAAAACAGCAATAAGGCAAGGTAAGTTTTCACCATATACTTTTGCAAATTACCAAGATAGTAACGTGAATAATTATGGCTCGATGTCACTAATACAAGTTGACAATCATGTTGGGGAAATTCGGTATTCTGGTGATAGAGAACAGGAAATAAATACTAACAGAAAAGAAATCGGACTTGAATCTTTACAGGATTATTATAAAAAAATAGAATTTATTCAAAAAATTACTGGCTTGACAACAATTGGTGAAAATGAAACACCTGAAGAATATAGAGAAAGAATTAAAATTGCCTATTCTGACACAAAAGAGAAATTCAACTTTGACCTTTCTGGTTATTCAATGACATTTTCTTTTACTACAAAAGAAGAAGGTGACAAATTCTTTGAAAGTACAAGGAAAAACTACAAATAACAATGCATAACAAAAGTAGCCGTTGCACAACCCTATAAAGTCAAGATTTAGTAGTTTTCAAAGCATCTTTGAGTTCGATTAAGCCCTTTTGAGGGCTTTTTCTTTTTGTGTCAAATTTGCAATTGATAATATAT
>PIVJ01000436.1 GCA_003353955.1 Bacteroidota bacterium
TTTTTTTTTTTTTTTTTTTTTTTTTTTTTTTTTTTCCCCGTATGCTGTTACAAGTAACAGTTCCGCCATAGGCGTGGGCTATCCGGCCGACCCCACGTCGGGGCAGACCGCAGGCCAAAAAATAAAGAACAGTATGAGGAATCTACGCGTGCACGCACAGGATCGCTCCTGCGCAATGAACGGAAAGCTACGACGACGAAAAGGGGGTGGCCAAGGCCGAACGCCCCCGGGGCCAAATTTATGTCTGGGACACCCATTCAGACAGAGGAGCCGAAAAATTTATTGTCTGCGGCTCCCCCTTCAGACAGACTAACAAACAACTAAGGGATGTCATCAAATGGAGGGAAGGGGCACAGGGTGGGACCGTGTAAGGAGGAGCTGCAGGTCGTGCGACGGGCCCGGCCCGTGCCGGCAGAGCACCGACCCCCAGCGCTCCCAAAACCCCTCCTGCGTGAGCACGGGCCTGTCAGGCACCCACTGTCCCCCAATCGCGGCCACCTCGCGCGCGTCCACGCGCGCCCGAATGTCATCCTGTACCATCCTAGAGCGCAAGTAGTGCACCACCTGCGCCGCGACGGCGACCGCGGGCACGGCCCGTCCCCCGTCGCGCCCGCTGCACCTGGCCGCCCACAGGAAGTAGGTGACGGCTAGGCGGATGGTGTCCCACAGCTCGCCAAATCCGCCGGGGTCCCAAACGGCCCTGTCGGCCGCCAAGAAACTGCCGGCGGTGGCTGGCGGCGGCGCTGGCAGCGCCGTCGCCGCGCTCCACAGGCTGCCCGCCCACGCCGTGACGCTGGCGGCGACGGGGCAGTCGATGAGGGCGTGGCTGACCGTCTCGGCGACGCCGGCGGCGTGACACGCCGGGTGGTGGCATCGCCGGTCGTGCTCCCGCCCCCTCCCCTGCGCCGCGAGCCGCGCCGCCACCGGCAAGCTGCCGTGCAGCACCTGCCACATGAAGAAGCGGTGCGCGCGCGGCGCCGGCACTCGGCGTAGGCGGCGCCACGCCGAGCGCCATGGCGGCCCGCCCTCCGGCGCCCTGCCGTACTGGGCGTCGTCGAACGCGGCCCACCAGGCCGAGGGGGGGCGCCGCCCCGCCCGCCGGCCGGGCCGCTCCGGCTCCCGCTGCTCCTGCTGCTCCAGCCGCTCCTGCTGCTCCAGCCGCTCCTGCAGCCCCTGCTGCTGCCGCCGCTGCTGCTCGTCCGGCCGCTGGCGCTGCCCCTGCTGCTGGTGGC
>PIVJ01000437.1 GCA_003353955.1 Bacteroidota bacterium
GTTATATATCGACAACTCAGACACAGCTGCCCCACTAATTTATGGAGATTTCGCAGCAGATTCATTGCGTATAAACGGAGACTTAAAAGTTTCAGGAACCCTTAAAATTGAAGGTGGAAACCCGGGAGCACATAAAGTATTAACCTCTGATGAAAATGGCTTGGCAAGTTGGGAGAGTCCACCAATCCCCGTAATAGGTGGTTCAGGTGATAATCTTGGAAATCACACTGCCATACTAAATCTTAAGCTAAGTGGCAATTGGTTATCCAATGATGGAGATAGTGAAGGTGTATTTGTAAGTACCAACGGAAACGTGGGTATCGGTACAAACGACCCACTTTACGATCTGGATGTAAATGGTTCTATCCGTATGATAACAGGGGCAGCTTCTGGTTATGTTCCCGTATCTGATGCTGATGGAGTAATGACATGGACAGATCCGACCGAAATCTTAACAAATACCGCAGATATCATTGTCGATGCAGATGGGGATACTAAAGTACAAGTAGAAGAAACCACAGATGATGATATTATCCGTTTTGACATGGCAGGCATCGAGTTTTTCCGTATGGATAACGGCCGCTTGGAGGTAGTAAACACCGGAAACAGTGTGTTCTTAGGAGAAGGGGCCGGAGCCAATGATGACTTTATGACTAACAAAGGCATCGGAATAGGGACAGATGCATTAAATGACAATACTACGGGAAAGGCTAATGTTGCTATAGGATATCAAGCACTCAGCAAAAATACCATAGGGAATGAAAATGTTGCCACAGGTCATATGGCACTCACCAAAAGTACCACAGCGGTTGGCAATACAGCTCATGGCTCATACGCACTCTATAACAACACTACAGGTATCTACAATGTTGCCAATGGTTATAAAACGACATATAATAACACCACAGGAAGTTCTAACGTTGCTATTGGTTATAGGGCAGCATCTAATGCCTTATCGGGAGACAATAATATCGCCATCGGTTGCGATGCGCTGCGTGGAAACACTACAGGGGATAATAACACCGCCATCGGATACAATGCTGATGTATCAACAGACGCACTAACAAATGCCACAGCGATTGGGGCAAATTCGCTTGTAAGTCAGAGCAACAGTCTTATACTTGGCAATGATGCTGATGTGGGCATAGGCACTAGCACTCCGCTTGAAAAACTTCATGTTGTTGAAAATATAGTCATAGACAGCGGAAGGCTTGAATTTATAAACAC
>PIVJ01000136.1 GCA_003353955.1 Bacteroidota bacterium
GCCAATCTGAAAAAGCTGGACGAAATATATCAAACCAAGACCGGAGAAATTCGACAGGGTATATTGGATTCCATGGAAGGCAACCACATAATCGAAGGACGGTATAAATAATGCACGGAAACGCGAAGATCCCTATCTGTTGAAAAATTTGGGAGATCGAATACAACGAAATAATCACATCAAAGAGTAAAAGCACGTCAAGCCTTTTTCTACCTATCGTCAAAGAGAAACGGCTCGATAAAAATGAAGCCGATAGTTATGAGCTGATTGTTGAAAGATCCAAAGCCAACAGAAAAAAGAAAAAGAAATAAAAATAAAGCTAAAGTTTTCCTTGACTCCTGCCGATAAGTATTATAGTATGGATAAAGAATACAAAAACGGTAACCAAAAACAAGGAGAACTAAACATGACATCGAACGAAAAAAACATTTTTACACTGATCGCAACCGATGAAATGAATCAACTTAACGGTGGTCGCCCTCGGACGATTGAAGAATCAGCTACATATATTTTTACCGATCAACTCGCCGATGACTCTGGTTTGACCATGCCGCAGGTAAAGGGTGTACTTGCAAATTTGGTTAAAAAAGAATTGATTGAAATCGACGACGATGAAGATGAAAGTTTGGTGCAGCTCACGAAACTTGGTATTGCCGAAATCTGGTCATAAAAGATACGGGTTGAATTTAACCGATTCAACCCGCAAATACGGTCCCTTCTATAGTATAAAACAAGTATCAGAATTCCTAAAAGCCCAAAACAAGGAGAACGAAACATGAATAGAGAAGAATTTTGTAAACACGCTAAAATAGACTGGAATCGAAACATGAATAGAGAAGAATTTTGTAAACACGCTAAAATAGACTGGAATGATATTACAACCGATGATTGGCATAAAATCAGTACGGTTTATATATGGCATCCGATGATTTCGAACACAAAGGGAAAATCCGAAATAGCCGCCCTTTATAACGTCGGCAACATGGGAATCATCAACGATATGCTCCCGACCGCTGAAGAGCTGGCAGGTCATTACAGCACTCTACAGGGAAACAGTGCCAAACTGGAATATACGATGAAAGTACAAAAAACCGAGATGGATCAGATGAAGGAACGGCACGCTCATCAACTTCAGAATATTAAAGATTCTGATAGGGAGGCCGCTTTTGAAATTAAGGCCATTGAAAAAATTTTTTCAAAAGAACTTAAATAAAATTTTGACAAATTTTGGGATATGCATTATAATATAATTAAAAACAGAATCCGGTAGGGTATAGATGACAAAAGATAAACTGCTTAGGCTAATTGAAGATTACACTTGGGATTTCCATTTCTATGGAGGTACTCCAGGTAAAGAAGCAGAAGAATGTGTTTCTGAATCATATAGGAAAGTAGTTGAGGGTATAGATTCGCTTTTAGAAAAGAATATCCTTTCCTCATTTTATGATTTCATGGAATGAAACAATAGTTTATATAATGAAACAATAGTTTATATAATTAAACGCCGGTGTAGCTGAGAGGCTTAGCACTGCCCTTGTAAGGCAGATACGGGGGTCCGAATCCCTCCACCGGCTCCACAACACTTTTTAAGGAGAATGACAATGGAAGTTTTATCAAATGGTTTTAAAATTAACCTCTGGGTGCCCGTCGAAGAGGAGCCGGATATCGATCGTTTTGTTGATGAAGATGTCAAGGTTGAAGTTGGAAATATGATTATTCATTCCGTTCTGTCAAAGGTTAGTACATGTAAAAGAAAATTGAGTAAAGATGACGGTGGGGGATTCGAATATTTCAAACAGATCACTCTCGATGTTGTAAAGCTCATTGCACTTGATAAGGGTGCTATCCACATTCCTGAAAAGAAAAAATATGATTTTGATGAAAATATTAAATTCATATATGGTGACAAAACTGAACCCGAAGAAGTGGACGAAATTATTGATCCGGTCGCCGCCATTGATGAATTCTGTGAAAACATGCGGCCAGAAGGCCCGGTAACGACTACGGAAGAAGATATCCTTGAAGATCCAATCGATGAAGTGGTTGAGCCTGAGCCTGAAGTCGCCGATGAACCCGAGGTGATTGAAATTGCCGATCCTGTCGCTGCCATTGATGAATTTTGTGAAAATATGATGCCTGAGCCTGCCGCAGAGTTGCCAAACTGGATGCCCGAACCCGAACCCGAACCTGAGCCCGAAGAAGAGGAAGAAGATTGGGACGCTTTTTTCGCAGATGAACCCGAACCTGAGCCTGAGCCTGAGCCTGAGCCTGAACTTAATTTTGACGATGATTTTGATATTGACGACTCAGATATAGACTGGGGTGAATAAAAACACCATACAAAACTAAAACCGTATGTTAAAGAGGATTAAAAATGAATGATAAACCGAAAATGGAAATTAAAAAGCCGACAGTAAACGATCTCATTAAGGATTGGGGAAATGCCCTCCGCAAAAAAGGACTGACACCGTCGTGGCCGTCATGGGCATATGGCACCTATATTCGGGAAGATTCGATGGAAGCCCAGGCAAACAAGAAACGCCTCGGAGAACGCAAATTTCCAGATGTCAAGACCAAGGTCGTCCGCCGATGGAATAAAAATATCACCATCGAGTATGACAAAACGAAAGCTTATGGCCATAAAATTGTCCGCCGTAATGGTAAGAACGTCAGAGTTGATGGCCAACACAATCCGGCCTATTTCGCCGAGGATAACGCTTTGAACGCTATCGCTACTATGCTCCTGTCTGGAGTGGGAAGACGCGGGAGACGCTCCCTGGCACGTTCCTTGGGCCTAAAATGGAAGACTGAATACCTTGAAGCCGAGAAGATGATTATGGAGTCGAAAAACTTCTCTGGGTTTGGCTTTGATAACATAAAATTAAACTTTGGGGTGTAACAAATGATTTGTGTTATATGAACAATGTGCCGAGGGGAAATAAAATGAATAGTATGTATGACGCTATCGATAAATTGAAAACGGCCGCCGCTGCGATCAGCACTGCCCGACAAAAAATCGAATTAGAAGAAGACGATTTGAAAGAAGTCAAGGAGTATATGGATCTGAGCACCCTCATGATATATGATGTCAAAAAGTTTTTAAATAATCGTTATCCATATGAAGGGCAACTAACATCAAGCCTTGCTCTGAACCTGCGCCATAGAAGGAGTGAATAATGATGAATCAAGAAAAAAGGAGTGAATAATGATGATAACAGGTCAATCAAAAATCAAGAAAAAGTACTCACATGACATGCAACCTCATTTATATTTCAATGTGGAACTGCCACTTGAGCTAATTCAAGACATGCACGGAATGATTGGTGAAGAAGGAGCCATTAAAATGTTAACTGACGCTATTACAGATGAGTTTAAAAAACAATTTCAATTTTTTTGGGCAGAGCAAGAGCATTTGGAGGATTAAAATGGAATTCAAACCATTACCATCAAGCCAAGCAATCGCAAACTCCATCCTGAAGAAGATGGATTGTGGCCACGGCTTGATAGACGTTATTTGTGAAATCGTCGAAGCCAGTGATGAAATAGATTATGATGATGTGGCCGACGCTATCAGGGACAATCCAACTATGCTTGATACACTTGAAGCTGAATTTAAAAACCGCAATATGTTAACAAAAGAAAAAGATGAAATAAACTTGACAGAAATCTTCAAAGAGTTGTAGAGTAGTATTAAGGAATAGATTATGGAAGAAACAGGATTCAAAGCATATTGGATGTATGTTGCGGTAAAGAACATATATTTTAGGCCTGGGAGCCGTTATGATATTATGTCACATCGGCTCCCGC
This sequence comes from Bacteroidota bacterium, assembly GCA_003353955.1. Taxonomy (GTDB): domain Bacteria; phylum Bacteroidota; class Bacteroidia; order Bacteroidales. The sequence goes on from PIVJ01000136.1 coordinate 3,808, forward strand.
GAAAAGAGCAATTTCTAAAATCTTGGAACACCAAGCGATCTAAAACTGACGGTCACCTGTTCTATAAAATCATGAATAGAATGACTAAAGCCAAAGCTGGAAAGGAAGATTACATCCGACTGTTTGGTATCTACTGTATCAAAAACCCGCAGTTTCATGTGTCCGACATATTTTATGACGGATACCGCACCTATAAAGATAACGAGTATTATTTAAAAGATATATTACAAACGGTGAAGTCTGATTATTTGACCGCGATGCTGGAGGTTCACGAACGTGATATCAGTCCCAAGAAAATGTTTTATGGCAAGATGCCGCACATTTTCAAGCTATATGATCAGGGTAAAATAAACATCAATTCACTCATCGCCTTCCATGAAATATTCGGGATTGGTAACATAACATCCGGTAAAGATTTAAATATTGTCGATCAACAAAAAGCTATCCATTACCGATTAATTTTTGACAAATACCGGCCATTGGTGTATAATTTCTTTAAAGAAATCGAATGGAAAAAAGAAATACAAGAATACCATTATCATATAATGAAATACGGGAGGTAGGAAAAATGAATTTTGGTGAAAAAGTAGCAGCACTGGAAATCTTACTTGCAATCATTTTGATGGCAATTATAAATTTTATTATAAATTTGATGGATCTGATGTTGGAGACTAAAGGAGAGTAAACTATGAAAACGTTTCCAATATTTATAATGTATCAGCACCCATTAAAGTATAGTGAAGAGGGCACACCAACAACAGAAGTAATAAAAATAGATTGTATAGAAACAGATGTATCAGATCAATCCTATTTCAAAATCAATGAATCTGATGATATATATTATATACACCGTGTTAGACAAATATATAGCAAAAAGGAACGTAAATTTGTAAAGAACTTCGCATTCGATGAAACCATGATAATGGAAGAAGATAAATTCCAATTCCAATTCCAATTCCTTAAAGCGAAGAAATACAAGAATACCATTATCATATAATGAAATACGGGAGGTAGGAAAAATGAATTTTGGTGAAAAAGGAGAAAAAATGATCTTAAATGTAATCATATCGATTCTTAGTCTTATTATTCTTTGTATTCCGGTCGCCATTTTTATTAGCCTATTAAAATACATTATAATGGGCTAAAAAGGAGA
>PIVJ01000137.1 GCA_003353955.1 Bacteroidota bacterium
CAAAGTTTTAAATCCCTTTTTGGGATCTGAAGCTCCGTAAATAATTTTCCCTATTTGTGCCCAAAATAAAGCACCGGCACACATTGGGCAGGGCTCTAGGGTTACATAGAGTGTGCACTCATTCAAATATCTAGTTCCCAAGGTATTGGAAGCAGCTGTAATTGCCTGCATTTCTGCATGAGCGGTTACATCATTTAGTGTTTGCGTAAGATTATGAGCACGTGCAATGATTTTTTTATTAAAAACAACAATTGCCCCTACCGGGATTTCGTCTTCTTCAAACGCAGTTTGAGCCTCTTTTAGGGCTTCTTTCATAAAAAACTCTTCCGAGTGAACACTTAATACCATTTAACTATTTCTTTTATTTTTAATTAAATACCCTGTGAGCAAAACAATTAAAGCTACAAGAAAAGCAGGGATGAAACTAGATTTAGCTTCAAATTCTTCTGGTCGCAATATTCCCCAAATAAAAAAAACAAGGTTTACTATGAAGCCGCCCAAGATGCTCAATAGCGCAATTGTATAATATTGTGTTACTTGTTTTTTAATCAGTGCCAGAAAAGTTACCGGTACAAAAATCACGATCATCCCAATTCCTACAACCATTAAATCAACAATTTTGGGAAAAGTTAATGCGAGGATCATGGCGATTATTCCAAATACCAAGGTTGTTATTCGGATGTATGAATGCATTTTATTAAGGGAACGCTCTTTTAGTTTTTTGGTAGAAAAATCATTGATAGCAGAAATAGAAATCAAATTAAGATAACTATCTCCCGATGACATTAATGCTGACAGTAATCCAATTACAGCAAATCCTAAAAGAAACGAGCTTGTGTGTCTGTCAATAAACAAATAAGTAACATCTTTAGGATCGATGGGCTCAGAAATTACCAACCGGATTGCCATCCCAACCAAAGGAAAAATGATATAAAAAGGCAGCATTCCTAAACCTGAATAAATGCTCATTTTTTTGGCTGTTTTTTGGTCTTTCGCTGCCAGCACTCGTTGCCAAATATCCAATCGAACCAAAACAGATGGCGCCAAAAATAGCGGAAGTGCAATAATAAATGCCCAACCATAATAACTTCCGTTTAGTAAACTTGTGGGTAACTCAGATAGCGATTTTAGATTATTGGTATCAGCAAAAATCCCTGGAATAAAAATTAAAACGACCATGATAAGTATGGCTACAAATTGCATCATATCGGTAATTATTACTCCCGAAAGGCCAGCCATGGCGGTATAAATAATTACAACCAGGCATGAAATAATTGCGGCCAATTCATAATTGATTCCAAAAGAAAATTTTAATAAAGAGGCCATTCCTACAAATTGAGCTGCCAGTAAAAAAAAGAAGATAAAAATATTAACACCACTTACCGATGCAGCAAAGATCCTGGCAAATTTTGAGTCAGGGTCTTCAATGTATTTTTGATTTAAAAATTGTGGAAAAGAATAAATTTTATTTTCAAATCCGGTTTGGCGAATTTTCCCGGCAAATTTCGAAAGTATGAAGAAGCCTATAACATAAGCAATACCAATTCCTACTGCTGCGAAACCTGATTCGTATCCGATGGCCATCAGACCTATTGAGGTTCCTCCACCAACAAAGGTTGCCAATGTTGTAAATACAAGAGGTAGTGTTTTGGTGTTTCGGTTGTTAACCAGGTAACTTTCAATGTTTCTTACCTTAACATGCCGAATCGTAAGATAAGCGATCAATGCCAGATAAATACATAACCAAAAAATACCCCAATTCATTAGAAAATAGTTTGATTAAAAGTATTGAATTTAATAGAGAGGAGTGATAAAGAAATCAATTTTATTGATAAATTACCTTTCTGCTAATGTTATCTCCATCAATTAAAATGTTGATCACATAGATTCCCTTAGGGTAAGGCGTTAAATCAAATGATTTTATAAACTCTCCTGACATATTACCTTTCCTTTCAGAATGTAATAACCGACCTGAAGGATCGATAAGCTGAATCTGTATGTCAGCAGATTGGTCAATCGTCAGTGATAATTTGATTTTGCCATTTGTCGGATTCGGATAAACCTTCAAGTGATTAGCAATGTTCTTATCATCGTCAATACCCAGCGGTGTAAATACTGTAGAGGTTAAGCCCCGCCCATGCGTAGCTGCTAAAACAGCATTATCGGATTTTCTGACTTTAAGCATATCCACCCTAACATTTACTAATCCATTATTTACCGGAAGCCAAGTTGGGTTTTCCTGATCTAATTCATCAGTGCCCCAAACTCCAGCTTCGGTTGCAATAAGGGCTTGTTTATCATCTTGAGGATGATAGATAGCCCACCTAATTGGCATATCAGGTAAATTACTTTCTTTCTCACTCCAACTATCACCTCCATTATCTGTTTGCCAGATTGAGGAAACTCCATAGTTTGAAAAAGTAACCAATAAATGATCTTCAGATTCACCAATTGCGATACACGAAATATTACCGGTTGGGAAATTATTGCTCCCAATTTCTGTAGAATATGGATTATTTTGAGCATTAAAAACTTTAAATAATCTTCCGGATTCAGTACCCGCGAACAAGGTTGTTGAATTCGCCGGAGAGTAGGGTGAAATTGCAATATGAGAGAACGGGACATTCACATCAGTAGTAATCGTAAAAATAGTTTCAATAGGATTATCCGGAATTTCTGAAATCCTTAGAAGTGAATTTTTGTTTGCCCTTAAAAATGTAGTTGCATTGGCATAAAGCGTATTGAGCTTGTTATCATAATCAGCTGGATTTATGAAGGTGCCGCTACCGTAATTATTTCTGGCAATTGTTACTATTACTCCATCTCTGTATAAATAATATTGGTTATAATATGTTGATGAGATCATAATGTTAGGCTCATTTTCATCGATGAAACAATAAGCCCCATCACCCCCGCTAATCGTATTTGATAACGGAGCTCCTGTGTATAAAACTGTGCCATTGTCTTGCAAACCACCCATATAGATCCCTGTTCCTTCTCTTGGGTCGATTGCGCATGAGTAAAACTGCAATGAATTATAACTACGATTTTTACCAGAAAAAATTGGTTGGACTTGTGTTGCATTTGGCGTATAAAAAACTCCCCCATCTGTGGTAATTATCATTTCATCGGAATTGTTATTCAAGAACAAGATTTTATGAATATCGGCATGAACATATTTATATTCTTGGTTATAGTATAAGCCAGTCCAATCAGAAATTTTTTTCCATGAAGAGCCTCCATCAGTGGTTTTATACGTGTCCAGCCCTCCAATAAACAAAGTATTTTCATCATTGGGATCAACAGTGGCGGCTAAGGCATGCCAACCAATTGTTGCCCAATAATCGTTAGGTACTGATGTTGGTAACCAAGAAACATGTTCGTTTGTCGATTTAAGGATATATTGGCCTCTTGAGTCTTTAAACCCATTCGTTGGATTAACACGGGCAACGTCCAACAAGGCGTAAATCACATTTGGATTTGAAGGTGAACCTGCCAATATGACCCTTCCAGGAATGTTATAGGTGGGTGAGTTTTCTATTATGCTTACATAATCATCATAGATTGACCAGGAATCCAGGGTTCCTTCATCTGAATATAATATGGTCCCTCCACCCTGATCATCTAAATTGCGCATGCTTCCGATAAAAATTTTACCGCTTGTGGTGATTTCAATATCTGCGGGTGCATAAGGTGTATTGGTATTTACAATATTTGGCAATACCTGTGCCCAACTATTTCCATTGTCGGTAGATCTGTATAATCCATTTGAAGGCAAACTTTCATGATCTTCGCCCTTATATACTCCTGATGTAACACACGCATAAATTACACTCGTGCCTTCTTCATCCCTAATGGCAATATCTGTGATATACTTAAAATTTTCTGTTGATGGAATAAGTGACCAACTCTGACCTCCATCCGTGGTTTTCCAAATTCCAACTCCTACGCCCGAAGATTCGCGGTATATTGTAAATGCAGTTTGTGCTTCACCGGTTCCTACATAAAAAACATCAGTATCGTTTGGATCATGAATAATGCTGCTTACAACCAAATTGCTCCAAAAATCGTCTAGGGGTAACCAGGGGGAATTGTCATCTAAAAAATCATCATTAAACCATAAACCACCGGTAACTGATCCAACCCAGGCTTTTTTACCTGAAGGATCATTTGGATCAATCATAAAAGACCGTGTCCTTCCAGCCATATTGGAGGGAACACTGTTCCAAACAATATTAGCGCCAAATGAATCAGCACTCTTTTGACGACTGATTGATTTAGTTTTCAAATAAGCATTCTTTAAGCGTTCAGTAGGAACCCTTCCTAAATTTGGATCAAGTGTCATAAAATAATCCTGAATGGCAGCCAAATCCGGTCTTGTTGGCCTTGGTAAACCATCAAAATCCTTATTGCTTAATTGAGGAATTTTAAGCTGTTCTTGAATAAGAAAATATTCAAATTTCTCGCGTTTTGATAAATTTGATTCCAATGAAAAAACAATAATTAATACTAAGAAAGATACTGCAAGCGGAACCCAACCATTAGATTTCATGTTTAAATTGAGTTAATTTAAGAATATGGTTATTTCGTAGTAGTAGTAGTAAAAAGATGTAATTTACCACATTAACCCTATGCGTTGTTGAGAATACTGGCTTACTATCTGTGGGATATTTATTCTTTTTTTAACGGGCGTTCGAATAAACTATCCTCAATTTCGAGATCAACAAGTTGTGTGATAACACCCCCGTCATCATAAGCAATCTTTATTCTATAAGCATCAAATCCTTCATATTCCAGTGTGATTCTCTTTTTTTCATAATTGATTATTTTAAAACAATACTGTCCTAAACGTTTTTGATTCCAAGGTAAAAGTATAAATTTACTGGGTTTTGAGCACATTTTTCTCGACTTTCAGAAAAGAACCCCCTGATAATTGTTTGCTGGAGGAC
>PIVJ01000438.1 GCA_003353955.1 Bacteroidota bacterium
GATGGAAGTATCTTATTCACAAATATAAATGGACTGACAAATGGGTCTTATGATGAAACTTTTGAGTGTTTAATAATTGGGACAAGCATTCTTGAAAATGCAAATTATTCTTTTGGGCTTATTGAAAATAAAGAGCCTTTTAATACCTTTTCAAAGGTGGAAGGGAGTAACCAGCAGTTTTATGTTGAAAACATAGCTTTGTCAGCAATAGCAAATGCACAGTTTTCAGGAACTATTAAAGGGTGGGACACTCAATTCAATTCAAACCTATCAATTGAAAGATTAGACAGTACAGATATACCGGTCTTCAGAGGACCAAACTTTGGGGGGTTTGGTGGTACAGTTGAAAGCGAAACCGTTTTAAATTACAGAATTAGGCATCAATTCCCAATTCTACCGTATTTTACGGCTGGTCAATTAGATGATTTAATTAATGGAATTGCTCCAAGTTTCTTGACTGGAAATAATTCACTTAAACACGTTTTTGAATGTATATTTAAGCAAAATTTAAGTGATGAAAATAACAATAAGGTTGTAAGGTTTGAGAATTTAAACGGCTCGGTTGGTTTTTTTGGTGAAAATTTTAATGGCTTTAGTACTCAATATTCTTTAGAAAGTATTGAATATACTGCTTTGCCTTCTTTGCTTTCAAATCCTTCTTTATTGGTCCAAGGATTGACAAGAGTAAACGCAATTGTAAACTCAGAAGATGGAACATTTACAGGAACTGAGAACATTGTAATAAGTCATTCTTATTTGCCACAAGATGAGGACGAATATACAAATTCAATTGATTTTTTTGATACAAATTTTGTTTTTGAAGCAATAACAAAGGGATCAAGTGGTTCTATTGTACAAAGTGTTTCAACTTCTTTAATTAGTTCAAATCAGTTAGCCATTGAATTTATAGTTGATGTATCAAGCGCAAAGCCTACATTAACAGCAGAAAGTAATTATTTACTATCTGTCATCTTAGAAGATGATACAACAACACAAGAGCAAAGCGATAGAACAGCCATTTTATTAGATGTCAATAACTATGATTTAAATCCAGATATTCCAGGACTTTTGGAATTTACTTCTTTTTCAAATTTTGATCATGGTACTGATATTTCAGAAATTGGATTTTCTAATTATAAAGGATGGATTCAGGACGGATACGCTGTAAAAGGTGGCTTTCGTTTAAATAGAGATTTAAGAGCATTACTTGAAAGCTTTTC
>PIVJ01000439.1 GCA_003353955.1 Bacteroidota bacterium
GGTGGTGTCTGGTATCATGAATCATTCAAAAAGGAGTTCATGATGGCAAAAAGATACATAATCAAGCTTAATTCCGAGGAAAAAGAACAATTGTTGACATTGACCCAACAAGGGACAACATCAGCACGAAAAATCAAACGAGCCCAGATTCTATTAATGGCAAATAATCAGAAGAAAGACCAGGAGATCGTAGATATTCTCAATACGAGTACGCCTACAGTGGAGAGAACGCGTAAAAGGTATGTTACATATGGGCTTGAGTATGCGTTAAATGAACAGCCGCGCAGTGGCCGAACACGGGTCGTGAATGACAAAACTGAGGCAATACTTAGCACATTGGCGCAAAGTGTGCCGCCTGCAGGTCGTAAACAATGGACCTTACAAATGCTGGCAGATCGTTTGATAGAACTAAAAGTGGTGGATTCTATTTCTGATGAAACAGTACGTAGAGTATTAAAAAAAACAAACTGAAACCTTGGCAACGTAAGAAATGGTGTATTCCCACTGTGATCGGTGCCGATTTCGTGTGGCGTATGGAAGATATCTTGGATTTGTATGCCGAATCATATGATCCGGAATATCCGATACTATGTTTTGATGAGTTTCCCTATCAGTTGATCAGCGAACTTAGAAAACCGTTAGCAATACAAGCAGGAAAACCTCAGCGTTATGATTACGAATATAGTCGTGAAGGTACATGTAATATGTTTATGACTGTGCAGCCGTTAGCGGGCTGGAGACACGTCAAAGTTACCGAAAGGCGGACTAATCAAGATTTTGCTAAAATCATGTGGGAATTGATTTACCACCATTTCCCAAAAGCGAAAAAGATCAGAATTGTTCTTGATCAACTCAGTACTCACACGCCATCTGCCCTTTATCAGACATTTTCTCCTGAACAAGCTCGCGATATGACGAAAATGATTGAATTCCATTACACGCCTATACATAGCAGTTGGTTAAATATGGCAGAGATTGAGATATCAACACTGTATCAACAATGTCTAGATCGAAGACTAGGCAACATATGTCTTGTCAAAAAAGAAGTCTTAGCCTGGGAAAACGAGCGTAATAGCCTAAAAGCTCAAATTGATTGGCAATTCACGATTCCTCATGCCCGCAATAAACTTAAACGTTTGTATCCAAATCCTTAATATCTTCCAAATGATAATTGACATATGTGCTTCATCCATCAGAATCAATGTGGTGAGGTACTAG
>PIVJ01000440.1 GCA_003353955.1 Bacteroidota bacterium
AAATTTTCTTAAAATTTTGTTGCCATGGCTAACAAAAAGCCTAATATGAAGATGGGAACTTTCACCCAACCAGACCCTGACTCAGATGAGGATGAAGAGAAGAAAAAGAAGGGGCCTAAGAAGTCTCAGAAGGGCAAAGGGAGCTCCAAGGGCAAGCCTGCATCAAAGAAATTGAAGTTATCAAGACCCAACAAAAAAAAAGGTTAGTGTATTGGCAGATAAACTTCACTTTTGAAGGAATCATGCTGATAAATACTTATTTTGAAAAGTCTTCCATCATATCTAGTTATTATGAACAAATTTGTAACAATATTAGTATCCTGCTTTGTCATTGGCACTTTTCCATTCAACATTTATCATTGGAATAATTTTGTGGTATTTTGGCTTGGAGGCGGAGGCGGAGGCTGGGTGGGTTTCACTAAAAAATGTTTCTAAATATATATATATATGAACACATTTATATGGAGACCCCCTTCCCATCCTTATATATGGCTGACATGCATGTTGGTCCAGATGTTTCTAAATATTAATGTCTAAATTTATTCATTGACAGTAAAATTTCTGCAAGAAATGGAAAAGGTTTTGTTATGGTTCTCATGCACATTTGAATATATTTGAACCACTGACTAATTTCCATTTCCATTTACAGATAAGGGTGGCAAGAAGAAGAACCAGCCTTCTGAGGAGGATGATCATGATGATGAGTCGCCAGCTGACGACTCTGACAGAGACCCTACCTATAACCTCCCTCAGGAAGACGAGACAGAAGATACAGAAGACAATGAAGCTGCTGTTGCTGCCGCTGCTGCTGCTGCTGCTGCTGCTAAGAAAAAGAAGGACAAGAAGGCAGACCCAACCACAAGAATCCCAGGGATCATTAGGAGGCAGGACGAGTTGGCCGAGTGGATCTCGGCCAACAGCATCCTTTACGACAAGAGCAACATGAATTTCCTGAGCAAGGACAAAAAGATTGCACTCTGTGACAAGCAGGCAGAAGTGTACAACACGATTGACAACCCGGAAGGGGATAAAGACTTCCAGCTTCTCACTGGTAAGTAAAATGGCATTTCAGGAATCTTTCTTACAATAATTATTCAAAATAATTGTCTAATTTCCATAATCAAATATACCTGTTTTAACATTTTTGAATATACAAACTATAAAACCTGTAATTTCTGAATAGAGAAACAACATTTTAAATTTATAACAATATAGAA
>PIVJ01000441.1 GCA_003353955.1 Bacteroidota bacterium
CTTAGTAATAGAGTTTTAGATTATATAAATAATTCCACTGGAGCTATAATGTTCTTTAACACTAGATCAGCAGTTCTTCAAACTATATCTGCTATAAACTTTTTAAACTGGAGTTTTAACAACCCTATAAAAGCAGGTGCTGCATTCGCTAATCAACCTCAATACTGGAAAGACTTTGTGGAATTAATAAACTCTGATTACTTAGTTGATAGACGTAACGGTTTAAAACTAAATATAAATGAATCTGAGATAGCTGATGCTGCTGCTACTAGCAAGAACAAAGCTAAAGCTGCTATTAATTATATATTACAAAAAGGATTTTTACCTACACAATTTGCAGATAGCTTTGCTATAGCTGCTGGTGGTGCTACTTTTTACCGCAATAGAATTAATGATTTAATAAAGAACGAAGGAATGTCAGAAGCAGATGCTAAAAAGCAGGCTATGCTAGAGTGGAAAGAAACAGCTGAAGTTTCTCAACAATCATCTGATCCAAGTAAAATATCTGCCCAACAAGCTAGTGATTTAGGTAGAGTTATATTAGCTTTTGCTAATACACCTATGCAATATGCTAGAATACAAAAAAGAGCTTTACAAGATTTAATAAATGGCAGAGGAGATGCTAAAACAAACGTTAGTAAGATTATATACTACGCTGTGGTTCAAAACTTAATATTTAATGCTTTACAATCTGCATTGTTTGGATTAGGATTTGGAGATGATGAAGATGATGAGAAAAAAGAAAAGATGTATTTAAGAACAGCCAATGGCATGTTGGACTCTCAATTGAGAGGTTTAGGTTTAGCTGGAGCTACAGTTGCTGTAATTAAAAACTTTTTAACTGATATATACGAAAGATCTGGAAGAAAAAGACCTGAGTACGTAGATTCTATATACAAACTTTTACAAATATCTCCACCTATAAGTAGTAAAATATCTAAAATCAGAGGAGCTGCTTGGCAATTTGACAGCAAAAAACGTAGAGCAGAAATATTTGAAAAAGGATTTAGTATAGATAATCCAGCATATGAAGCCGGAGCGAAAGTAATATCTGCAACTGCAAATATACCGCTAGACAGGGTGTATAGCAAAGTGAACAATATCTCTGGAGCAATGGATGAAGATGCTGAAACTTGGCAAACTGTAGCTATGTTAGCTGGTTGGCCTGAGTGGCAAATAATGCCTAAACAAAAAGAAGTTAGTACATTCAATAAAGG
>PIVJ01000442.1 GCA_003353955.1 Bacteroidota bacterium
TTTTACTCTTCTGGCATAGGTTCACTCCAAGCTGCAGTTGCTAATAAAGCTAAAGCTTCTGTTTGGTTCATTACATCTCCAACTATTGGTAAACTACCGCTAGTAACAAAACTTGGTGTAACACTATAACTTAATAAACCTTGTGTGTTTGCTAAATTTCTTCGCATACTTTGTGCAGAGCTTTGTGAAACCTGAGAAAAAAGCACTTTGTCTGTGTCGCTTAAATCTATTACTATATAACTTCTATTATTCATTTTTATTTATTTTAAAATTTTAACTTGGTACATCTGTTGAGCGGTCTAAAACGTCCATATTCACACTAAGAGAATTTGCATCTGAAAACGGAGCAGAGCCGATAACTTCATCTCCTCCCATTCCTGAACTTAAACCATTGGCATAACTACCAACACCATCTACTATATCTACTTCATCCATATTTACAGAAGTTCCATTGTTGCTACCTTTTTCATCTAAAACAGTCCAGTTAGTATTGAAAGAACTATTACTTCCTAACTGCCACCAGCTTACTAAGTTTGAATAGGCACTATGGTTGTTTAGGTTAGATGGTACTCCTTCGTTGTAAATTTCTGTTACTTGTGAAGATGATAAATTTGTGTTCCAAATAGAACAATTTGAAAGTTTGCCATTTAAATATTGTTGGTAAAAATCTCCACCAAGTTTTAAACTAACAGATGCGTTATTTAAAAGTGTTCCTGTGTTTGTTCCTGTTGTTGCTGTATCTTCCGAGCCATCAATATAAATTTTTGCAGTTCCTGTAGAATCATTTACGCACGCTATGTGATGCCAGTTAGAATCATTTACGCTTATACTACTACTCATATCATAAAAACTTGATGCTGTATAAAATCGTATAAATCTAATTTTACCACTTACAAACAATATAATCCAAGCTCTGTTGCTTCCATCATCTTTATTAATAAACCTCATTGTAGAAGTTGAAGTGCCAATATTAACCCAAGTAGAAAAAGTTATATTGCCTGTTATTTGTAAACTACTGTCATTTCCACAATCTATATAATCATTTGATCCATCAAAAGCTAAAGCATAAGGAGAGTAACCACTTGTAAAACTTAAATCACTTTGAACAAGGTTTGCTTGAGACATTCCGTAGCTATTACCAACTAATGTATTTACAAAACCAGCATGTTCTATTGCACCACCAGTTTGAAAATTACCGCTGTGGTTAGTGGCTGT
>PIVJ01000443.1 GCA_003353955.1 Bacteroidota bacterium
GATTCTTGCATATAGCAATAGGCATGTTATGCAGAATTCAAATTGACCACATGTTTGTCACATGTTATTTGATATGGGTATCATATTACAAATTGATCAGTTGGAGTGAAAAACTGATGTATTTTGGTCAAATCATGGATTTTCTAACAGTTTCTCCCATCAGATTGCACACTGATGTAAATGACACTTTCAAAATAAAAATGTCCATTCATCTCCCTGTCATTAGGCATCCATTAGGATAATGTCAACCTGATGGCTTTCTTGCATTAAATTACAATTCGACTCATATCCCCTAAATTTTTAAGGGTGAAAATATATTAACATTTGCCTCTAAATTGCTCACAGAAAGTTGTAGTCTGCTTTATCTGATCAAATTCTTCAATGCAATTGCCATATATGTGAAGATATTGTGATATCTGCAGCAAAAGACACCATTTTGTGCATATTTATTGTCATTTGAGGCAAATTTCATAGGATAAAGAAAGCACATTATAGTATTCTAAAGCCAGGATTGGCATAAATAGTGTGACATTTTGTGAAAAAACCCATTTCAATCTATTGTTTTTCATGACCAACCATGGTGAGCTATATGAGACCCCAGTCACACTGTTATATTTAACATATACAGTATACTGGGGGTGTACTTTAAAAATTCTACACCAGACCCCCCTTGCAAAACTGCCTAATACAGGTGAAAATCATGAGCCTAGTTTATTTACTACCTTTTCCTCCATATATTATATTATGTGCACAACTATTTGTGGCCTCAGCTACAAGAATATGTATATTTCTTAATTCTAGAAATATTAGATACACTATATCAGTGATAATTTTTGATATTTTAGAGGATTTTTACATGTCAATGGTTACTGCAGGTTTTAAACCTAGTGCCCCCCCTGGATGTAATTTGATATGTGTAACCTGATACTGTTGTATACTTAAAACAGTGGTTATATAATTTGGTGTAACCAATAACAAAAGGCAATTTAGCAACATATAGGACTATCTGACTATTGTGCCATATAAAGACTTGTACAATGTATGCTAACTAGACTAAAAGGGTGAAAGTAAGTAATAGATTTCCCATTGCTGAACATTATAACCTTCTTACCAATTAAAAAATAACTAGTCTATAAAGGTTGAAATAAAAATGCATGTGCATAACACTACACTAGACCTATAATTTGGCAGGGAGAAAATGGGGGCTTATGTAC
>PIVJ01000444.1 GCA_003353955.1 Bacteroidota bacterium
TGAAATTTTGCTTTCACAAAATCAAGGATTAAAGCATCCCAGAAAAGATTTAAAGAATAAAATAGAGAACCAATTTTTTATTTTGCGGGTTTTGGAGGGAAAGTTCAATTGTAACCAATCTCCATAGTTTTAGCACTAGTAGTTTTATCTCCAGTACTTGGTAAGCCATCAAAAATTACAAAATTATAATCTTTCATATCAGCTTCAATGTCTTTAACCTTTTTATAGCTCTTAACATCAACATGAGGTTTAATATTAGAATCAATTCTTCTTTTCCACCATCGCATAGTTGTCTGCTGGCTTATATCCATATCAGCAATAAGGACTTTGAAATTAAGTCTAGCCAACTCCACTCCTATCAATTTTGCTAAAAAACTTTTAGCAACCCCACCTTTTTGTGCAAGAATAGATATAATTAAAGTATTCATTTTTTGTAATGTTCCTTATGTAATTCCCATGCCTCCAAAAAAACATCTTTCATGCTCTTTCTACATTCCATCACAGCATATGCCTTAAAAGCAAACTTAAAATCAAATTTGATCTTTCTTGAACACATCCATGCTACTTTAATATGACCAACTTTGTTACTATGGTCCCAAAATCGAGTTTACAACATGGCTTTTTTACGTGTAAAGCAATGGGACGGTTATTTAGTGTTGTGCCCCCTTCGAAGCGTTTATGTCCAAAATCGGCTTTTTGATCGAATCAGCCAAAAGCAAGGACGGATTTTAATCAAAATGTGTTTATTTTGATTTTAATCGATAGTTTTGTTGTTAATGAACACTTTCAAATCATTTTCGACGACAATTTTGCTTTACAATATTCCGTCAGAGGGCTTCAAACTTGAAAAAAGTGTCAAAATGTGTGTGAAAAATCAAATCTCGAAGATTCAGATCAGTTTTGAATGAGTAATTAATTGTCACGCGCCCTTAAACTATCACATTATTGTCTTCAGAACTGGAGGGGGGGGGTAAAGTTGACAAAATTCAAGTTGGACCAGTGTGGGTGTTAAAAGTAAGTTTCTGTTATCCTAACGCGTGTTTTCACATACAAAACGTTCGAATTAAAATGAATACTAGGAGTAGGCCTATCACGTAAATGTGTAGGCAAGGAGGGTTTTTTTTGTCTAAAAATGTGCAAAAAACGGCATTGGTCATCGCTCGCGAAAAGGCTCTAATTCGGTTATTAAGTCACCTAGACGGAAAATGTTTG
>PIVJ01000445.1 GCA_003353955.1 Bacteroidota bacterium
CCGAATCCACACAACTCTCAATAGACAACGTATCAGTTAAAGAATACATAACTGAAACTAATACTCCAAGATTAGATTATTCAACTGGAGCAGAGGCATTCTTGTTAGAACCACAGAGTACGAATTTGATACAGTATTCTGAAGATTTTAGTGCTACGAGTTGGACTGAAACGGGAGTAACAAGTACTTTATCTGCTACTGAATTATCTCCTAATGGTTTTGATTATTCTACTTCATTAGTTGGAGATGTTGCAACTTCTTCTACAAAAAGAACACGAAATTCTCATTCTACAACATTATTAACAGCACATTCATTTAGTGTTTACGTAAAGGCAGATAGTAGAAATTACATTCAACTTGTAAATAGTGGAGATGCACAAGGATATGCTAATTTTGATATTGCAAATGGAATAGTAGGAACTTTAGGAAGCAAATCGACATCCAAAATAACATCACTTTCTAACGGATGGTTTAGATGTGAATTGACTACTGATGCTACTGCTGTTAATGGTCAGTTTATGATATATTTAGCTGATAACAATATCTCTAATTTTGCTTCTTCTTCAAGTGGCACAGAGGGTGTTTACATTTGGGGAGCGCAATTAGAAGAATTATCTTACGCTACAAGTCTAATCCCAACATCGGGAACAACAGTAACAAGAAACCAAGAACTATGTGTAGATGCAACACCAGTTATTAATAGCGAGGAAGGAGTATTGTATGCAGAGATAAGTGCTTTGGCAAGTGAAAGTATAAGTAAAAGAATTTCAATCAGTGATGGAACTTTAGCAAATAGAATAACTTTAAGTTTAGCAGATAATGTAATTAGTGGTTTTGTTAACGTTAATAATGTTACTGCATACACTTTTTATGAAGCTGGTCAAAACATAACAAATTTCAATAAAATAGCTATAAAATATAAACAAAATAATTTTTGTGTTTTTATAAATGGATTTCAATACGACATAGATACAAATGGTTCTACTTTTACAGCTAACACTTTAAATACTATCAGTTTTTCGGGTGCTACAAGTCTTAACCCTTTCTTTGGTAACACTAAAGGTTTAAAATATTATCCAAAAGCATTATCAGACGTAGAATTACAAGATTTAACAACAATATAATATGATGAATATATACAAAACAGTATTCGATACTGAACTACAAGGAAAGAATTATTTAATCGCTCAAGGAGTATGGGAGGAAGT
>PIVJ01000446.1 GCA_003353955.1 Bacteroidota bacterium
TTCGGCTTACCCCTGGCGATCTTGCGAAAGAATCGGAGGGCTTTTTGCCCACTCGCCAACGCGCGGGGAGTGAAATATCCGAAGATCCAAGAGCGTCGCTGCGGAACAAAGCCTACAGCTTATCATCGAAAGATTGCCGTGCGCCCCCTCGCCGGCGAGGCGAGGCGCTCCGGAAGCTAGACGAAGGGGGAGCTTTCCTGCAGTGCCGCAGCAGAACAAGACTAGAGGCGCAGAATGCGCTGATCGATCTTTGGGAGCAAGACTAGAGGCGCAGAATGCGCTGATCGATCTTGCCCCCACGCTGCGGCTGGAGAGTTTTTCTTTTCCCACCCACCACCCTAAAACTTCCTGTTTCGTTTTTTGAAAACACCCTGGCCTGACCGGATGGGTGAGGGCAACAGCGAGAGCAAGACGAGAGGCGCCGTAGCGCTGATGGATCTTGCTCCCATTGGCTGCCCTCACCGGTTGGAGGACGAGCCGCGTCCTTCCTGTGCTATGGGGACTAGTCCATGACGAAGAACGGAGGGCTACTACAAAACTCATTTTCCGTGCAGCGGACACGTTGTTTTGTACCTACCGAAGCTGATTGGTCATCCACCACCCCCTGGCGTTCGGCTTACCCCCGGCGATCTTGCGAAAGAATCGGAGGGCTTTTGCCCACTCGCCAGCGCGCGGGGGGTGAATCATCCGAAGATCCGAGAGCGTCGCTGCGGAACAAAGCCTACAGCTTATCATCGAAAGATTGCCGTGCGCCCCCTCGCCGGCGAGGCGAGGCGCTCCGGAAGCTAGACGAAGGGGGAGCTTTCCTACAGTGCCGCAGCAAGCAAGACTAGAGGCGCCGTAGCGCTGATCGATCGAGCATCTGCGGCAGGAGAGTTTTCTTTTCCCACCCACCACCCTAAAACTTCTTGTTTCGTTTTTTGAAAACACCCTGGCCTGACCGGATGGGTGAGGGGAACAGCGAGAGCAAGACTAGAGGCGCCGTAGCGCTGATCGTTCTTGATCCCATTGGCTGCCCTCACCGGTTGGAGGACGAGCCGCGTCCTTCCTGTGCTATGGGGACTAGTCCATGACGAAGAACGGAGGGCCACTACAAAACAGACAAAAGATCCTCCTTTGGTGTCACCAACCGGACAGCTGAAACATCAGCTGTCGCCATGTTTCAACCTCTGACTTTCTCTCATTCTTCCTTTTTCTCTT
>PIVJ01000447.1 GCA_003353955.1 Bacteroidota bacterium
GAAATATCTTATACCATGGTAAGATAAACATTAACAAGATAGACAGACTGATTGTTGAAAATCATTGGTCTCCACAGTGGTCCAAAATGGGTAAAAAAACTGACATAGTATTGCCTTGAACCTTATTATCAACCAATCTCACTGAAATTTGGTAGAAAGTTGCTTTGCAATGAAAGTAACTTTTATCAATCTAATTTGCATAAATTATGCAAACCCTAATTAGCATAATTTATGAAAAACATGCTAAAAATGAGCACATATGAACTTTAAATGCATTTTTGTACCAGTTTTACTGAGAAAATCCAAAATCCAAAAAGACTTCATTGAGGGCAATGAAACATAGATATTTAAAAAAAAAATAATGGCCCAAAATTGTCAATTTTGGGGAAAATGGTAGGAGCGGAATATCAGGGTTAAAAAAATTATTGTTTTGCTTCATAGCACTTTCAGTACTAGGTGTACAAAACATAGGTTAGAATTGTCATCTGGTGGCAGACAAGAGCTTTCAAACAAAAAAAAGATCATCCAAATCGGTCCATCCAATCAAAAGTTATGGTCACTTAAAGATTTTCCAAGATGGCCGACATGGGGGCAGCCATCTTGAATAAATTATGCAAATGTGATTTTGGTCACATGACCAAAGTGTTTTTCTTCAATATCTCTGCAACCGGTTGTCCGATTTACTTGATCTTTTTTTTGTTTGAAAGGTCTCGATGAGATCCAGATAACTGTAGTGTGTATTACAATGCACATGCGCAGGCGCATGCGCAGTGCACAGTTATATGTATTTCTAATATAAGCCACCATTAAGTACTTATTTTTTTTAATTTTTGAGTCATTATTTTTCCTAATGTTATATTCTGTTTCCCCTCTACTAAGATCTTGTGAAAAATTACCCAATAACTAATTGAATCAATGAGTAAAATAGCTTTAAAGTTAGTGTGGGGTATAATTTCAACTTATTTGCATAAATTATGCAAATTAGGTAAAGCGATAATTAGATATTTGAATATGGAAAAATGTTATTTTGTAATATAGTTGTTTCATGGCAAATCTCAGAAAGATTGCTTAAAAAATGGATGAATGAGAGTCCAATGTCAGTTTTTTTTACCCATTTTGGACCATTGTGCACAATTACATGTACAATCAATACATAGCACAGTATTCCATCACAGATAAGCTATTCATATTACTTATGTA
>PIVJ01000138.1 GCA_003353955.1 Bacteroidota bacterium
ATTATTCTTTTTGTTCGTATTCAGGAGGCTTGCTTCAAGAAACTCCCTAAACATCTCAAAATCTATTACTTTGCCTATCTTCTCTAAAGGATTTCCAATATCTGATAGCTTTTGACATGCATTTTGTTCGTCAAATAATCCTCTATTTCCTGTTGCTTTGTATTTTGTGCTGTCATTATATACTTGCTTGATTTGATACTAAATTACAATTATTCGACTGAATAATAATGATTTAAATTATAGAAGTCCCCTTAAGTATTTGAATAATAGCATCTGAACTGCTTCCTTCTATTATTGCTATCAGTGCACCTTTTTGTCCTTTCGCTTCTTTGTTTGTTAAAATTGTATATAGTTCTCCATTTGACAAGGCTGTTTCATCAATACTTAAATATGGACTAATGTTCTCGGGAAATAATAACCATTGTTGACAATGACTTTTTTGTTCCCACTGATGATAATTGCTAAGGTGGTCTTTATATTGCTGTCCAAACTTCTCTAAGCTATTACTGCTTATTGGGTGATTATCCAAGAATACCTTTTAAAAAAACTGCAAAATCTTTCGTTAAACGAGTCCCTTTTGCAACAGGATCCCAATCTCTTTCAACTACCTTAGCAGTTGATTCCGAAAGCCATCTTCGCCTTCTGACATGTAAAAACATGGCTTTGTCCCTCATAGGAAAATCTTGAATAATTGCTGCCTGATGAAAACCGTTGGATATGAGTTTAACTATTTCATAACCATCTGGCTTGATTTCTTTCTCATCCAAATGGATGTTGACTTCTCTTTCTCCAATATTTATTTGAATAATATCAAAATATTCAAAAATCTCAGGTGGGAGTAATAATTTTATTAAGCTGTTAAAATGTTCGTTATCTGAACACATAATCAATCGTAATTTAAAAATTACGAAGATTATATATTTACTGGTCTTCCACAACTTTTACGACTGATCCAACGAAACTCCTATTTTATATTCTATTCCTCATAAACTCCTGATCCGATATAATAATCTGTTCCGGGAATTCTAACCACAAAAGTTGTTTTTAATTCTTCTTGTCCGCTTATAGGATTATTCCAATAATATTGGTAGTAGCCTTCTCCGGCACGTTGTGCAATTTCAGTCAGCCCTCGTATAAAATAGTCACCTTGAGTATCTTGTAGATCCCAAAGATATTCGCCTTGAAGATTCTTCTGAACTCCATGTGCGAGGTTTACACCATCAAAATCATTGATAAAGAAATATCCCGACTGATCGTCGAAAAAACGGTTATAATTAATGAAGTTTTGACAAAAAGTAATTTGATCAGCTTCATCAGGATATAAATTAACAAGCACATTCCCTATGCCCTTAGCCATTATTCTGCTTAGGTTTTCAACAATAATTCTGATCGCAATATTTTGTTCATAAAAAATTTCCGGTGGATCGCCATAAAAGCCGGCACCAATAAACCATTCCACTGATGGCATACCCATTACAAAGCTAAGTTTTCTTTGAATTTCCCCTGTTGTAGGATTCTCTCGATAATATTCAACAAATCCATAACCAATATTCTTTGCTGTATTTACTAAATCCCTCACAAAATATTTATCATTAATATCCTGTATATCCCAACGATTTGTACCAATTAGGCTGTGATTAGTAATCGCAACTACCCATGCATCATAAGTTTCTATGAAGAAGTACCCTGAATTATCCTCAAAAAATCGAGCGCTATCAACAAATGCCTGACATAGGTGGGCACGACTTGCGCTATCACTTATCATGGTCTTAAAAATGGATTGCAAACTTGTAGCTGCATTGGTAGTACTCACCTGTACTATTCTCTTGTCCAATTCATATTGGGAAACAAGATCGGTTTTTACAGAAATAACTTCATCCTTTTTACATGAGTTAGTAGAAACGATGAATGCGAAAATGCATAAGCAGAAGAGAAGTTTTGTTGTTTTCATATGTTAGATTTTAAATGATTTTATTCATATTGCAAGCTTCCCATTTTTAGGACAGTGTTTAAGTATTTTTTTTTAAAGATATTGCTTTTTCTTCAAAGGGGATATCCCCTTTGAAGAAATTTTCGGCATATCGAACCGGACTCAGCCCATTTATGAAATGAATTGATGAGCATTTTTCCAGTGACTCATAACCATATCATCCTTCTTATAGTTAATTGCTATTTGTATATTTCTCCAGATCCAGTCATATGTTGTTTCTGATATAAGATTGTTTCTAAATTCCCCCAAAAGCCATATAGAACCTGAAGTTCTGTGTTTAAGAAACTTCAGTTTGTTATTATTTATAGTACACTGCTCCTCAATTGATTTATATATTACCTCATAATAACTTATAGGATATTCAATTGGTTTATCTTTGCCTGATTCCCTCACTCTTTGAAAAGCAGAATACATAAAATCTGCTATCGTTTTTACCATAGTTTCATTTTGTTGCTTTATGGAATGAAAGAGAATATCGGATATTGCTTTAAAATAGATTTGGGTTTCATTATTTTTGCTGTTAATGTGTTTTGATATCAGATACTTAAGAAATTTTGTGGGAGTATAATAGACTAGTATTTTCCAAACAAACAGGAAAAAGAAGATTACAAGTAAAATTGTATTGATAGCTAATAATAGAAATGCAGAATTGTTAATTAAGTAGTCTAACTTATTAAATTGAACTAATGGAGGTAATTGTAATGCCCATAGTAAAATTGAGGCTAATGAAGAAATTAAAAAAAATGTGAAAAATTTTCTTGGTGATTCTTTATAAAATAACTCAATTATAAGAGTTGATGAATATTTCTCATCAAATCTTGAAACAACTTGAAATAATATAGGGAATGCTATTGCGAGTATTGCCACTATGAATGAAACATAAATTGAAACTATTTCCATTTATTAACTATTCTAATTTATCTAAGTATTGCTACTAACGGTTTGTGTATGAAGCGATGGGCATTTCGAAGCACTTCATTTTCAGTTTACCGTAAATTTTATTTATAGTTCTAAATTTTATATTAACTACTTATTGTCCAATGATTTATACACTTTGTGTGTGCCCAGCATGAGCTGAATCACACCCATTCGTAAGCTTGAGAAAAACATCAAAAATACAAATAAACTTTTCAACAGCCTTATGGATGGGTACTTATTTTTCTAGAGAGTGAAAGACTCTTATGCGCAGGGGTAACGCCTTGAAGCATTAGCAAGTCGCAAGGTGGTTTGGGGTGACCCAAGCACTGAAGGAAGCCAAACTGCAAAATCCGGTACTGACGAACAGGAACGGCATATGAGGCATAATTAAGAGGGTAAGTAAGCACATCTTTACAACGCCCAAAGGATAACCAATCTTAGTTATGTAGATGCCGCAGCGATTGGAGGAAGGAATAGGCTCTTAGCTGGAGGGCGAAACGTAAAGAAATAGTCCAGTGGACTATTTTAGTGAACGAGCCAGCTGGCGGGCAGGAGTAGGCATGAGTTGGTATAACAGAGAAGTCAGCAGAAGCCATAGTAGTTAACAGTAACGAGTTGTATAGAATAATACAGATGGGGTCTCACAAGTTAGCGAAGGGCTGAACGTTATTTCGTCTTTGAATTAGATAAGGAAGCTAAGCCTATGGTTTTCTATCCTTATCATAGGATGGGCAAGGTACTATTGGTGAAAAGAGCAAGAGTACTCATGAAGTGACGAACCGCCGTATACGAGAACCGTACGTACGGTGGCGTGAGAGGCTCACCCCGCTAGTTATTACTGGCTGGGCGGTCTACTCGATTGTGCTTAGTGATTTATTATTTCCAATTTTACTCTTCATAAAATTAACGATAAACATTAATTAATATTTGTTTATCATTTATTTTATTTGTTTATTTGCATACGAATCTTAAAAATATTTGCATATGAAAACTTTCAAACACATTTTGGTAGCTGTCTTGGTTATGATTGTTTCCGGTCTAATGACTTATTATTTGAAACCTAATAACCCTATTATGGTGGTTTTACCCTTTCTAACTATAGGCTTTTTTATTTTCAATTTGATAATTAGAAAATCTCTTTTATTCAAGAATTACTTTACAAGTCCATATAATCTATTTACAACAAAAGTTTGTTATCAAAAATCATATGATATTCCTAAAGGCTTGATGTTTGAAAAAATCATTGAGGTAATTGATAATTCCGGTTTTAAGTTAGTTGAAACTAATAAGGAAAAACTTGAAATTTTAGCAATTTCAACTATAACATTTAAGTCTTGGGGTGAGAATATATATATAAGTTTTGAATCAAATGTAAACGAAACAATAATGAAGTTCTGTTCCACAACTTTATTTCAAATGTATTCTTGGGGTAAAAATGAAAAGAATTATAATAATTTATTAAATGATATTGAAAGTTCTTTAATAGTTTAAATTTATATGTATGCCTATAATTGTAAATTTAGATGTAATGCTAGCTAAACGGAAAGTTAAATTAAAAGAACTTTCTGAAAAAGTTGGTGTATCAACAGTCAATCTTTCAATCCTAAAACAAGGAAAAGTTAAAGCAATTCGTTTTTCAACATTAAATGCAATTTGTTTGGCATTAGACTGTCAACCTGGTGATATTTTGGAATACGTTAAATAAAAACTATATGCTACTTTTGATTTCAGATGTCTTTTGAATCTGGGGCTGTTCTTTTTCATTAAGCACAACGTCTCCGTATAAAAGACTGTGTGCCTAAGCACATGGATTTTATACGGTGTTGTAGGTCGTTGGTGTGTCCTGCGTTACTCAAGGATACGAAAATAAAGATTAAGTTCTTTGAAATAGAGTAACATAACTGTGTTTGAGATGAAAGGATGTATCATACTGTTAATTTTATGATACATGGT
>PIVJ01000448.1 GCA_003353955.1 Bacteroidota bacterium
AAGAGCTATCCCATCCAGTTGTCAATGACCCAGCGGTACACTCGAGACCAGGAAAGCTCTGCTACAAAGGTTTGGGTACCGTAGACCGGGGTAACTTTGAACACCGGGGTTACTTTGAACACTTCCACCTGAGTCTGTTGAAGAACCCATAGATTGAATATGTCTAATTACAGGCCAAAACCAAATACATTTATGCTTTTAGGGTACCTAAAGCCATTATCATGAAAAAGAATTAGAGTTTTGTGATTCATATTAGGTGTTATGTAACAGCTTTTGTGATGATGTCAAATTTTCATCAATTTTGATAGCCTGAAAAATCATGGTGAATCTGCTATGGTAGAAGGTCAATCAAAATGAAATCAAGTCTCAGTTATTGGTAGAAAGGTGGACAACAACATATGTTAGTTTTAATTAATTATTATTATTAATAGATAATTTATGATAAAAAATGTGCGTCGGGGTAACTTTGAACGCCCTTAGTTCAATTTTCAATTTCACTCAAAACAGCTTGTGAATTTCATGTGGCAATTTTATTTTATTTTATTCATATTTAATTTATTTTTTCATTATTTATTAATTATTTTATAATTATTTTAATATTATTATTTTATTTTTTATTTTAATTTATTTTTTTATTTTTCAAAAAATATTTTTGTTTTTAAACAATTATTTTTAAGGGGCATTAAGAACCCAATATATGAATATAAGTAATTTGCAGACATATCTAAGGGCTTTTTTGATTTCTCTTGAATTTCTTATGTTTCCCATTATTAATTGTTGAAAATGAGAAATTTTCTATTTCATTAAATTTCAATAAATATGTAATTTGATTAGATATTTGTGTCTGTACCTGTTTACACTTGCATATGAAGGCAAGAATTCTTATATGCCACATAAATGACGAAAATCTGTAAAGCGTTCAAAGTTACCCCGAGCCCGGGTAACTTTGAACGCCCCCATCTATCAAGCCTCACACATTTATCTATAGGTTCCAGACAGTGGCATTCCTACACCATGCAGGCAGCACCCCAGACGGGATTTTGAAGCAATTTAATTTTGAAATTTATTCATCAATCTTTTAGGGTAAAAGAAAGTTTTAAAAAAGTGTTCAAAGTCACCCCGGCTCGGAGTGACTTTAAACGCTTTACAAATTTTTGTCATTTATGTGACATATAAGAATTCTTTCCTTCATATGCAA
>PIVJ01000449.1 GCA_003353955.1 Bacteroidota bacterium
AAATCGTTACGCCTTTCGTGCAGGTCGGAACTTACCCGACAAGGAATTTCGCTACCTTAGGACCGTTATAGTTACGGCCGCCGTTCACCAGGGCTTCAGTTACTAGCTTTATTAAAATTTAATTAACATGTTTCCTTAACCTTCTGGCACTGGGCAGGCGTCAGCCCCCATACATTATTTTTAAATTTAGCGGAGACCTGTGTTTTTGGTAAACAGTCGTTTGGACCTTGTTATTGTAACCTTTAAAATAAAAGGTACTCCTTCTCCCGAAGTTACGGAGTTATTTTGCCGAGTTCCTTAGGGAGAGTTATCTCGCGCCCCTTAGTATACTTTACTCACCCACTTGTGTCAGTTTATAGTACAGGTATCATTTGTTTATGACAGTGCAGGCTTTTCTTGGAAGTTTAGCATTAATTACTTATTAATTTATAAATTAATATCGTACTCACACCTACGCTCAAAGTGTTTTCTCCACTTCTCATAGCCTTGTATGTTTGAACCGATAACCAAAATTCGGCTAATTTAGCAACCTTCGTCCCCTGTTGCCAACAAATGATAGTATAAGAATATTAACTCATTATCCATCGACTACGCTTTTCAACCTCGCCTTAGGTCCTGACTTACCCTCCGAGGACGAACCTAGCAGAGGAAACCTTAGGTTTACGGGGCATTGGATTCTCACCAATGTTTTCGCTACTCAAGCCGACATTCTCACTTCTATTTTGTCCATATCCACTTACGTTAATACTTCAACCTAAAATAGAACGCTCCCCTACCGATATATTAAAATATCCCACAGTTTCGGCAAATTACTTAGCCCCGTTCATTTTCGGCGCAAAATTACTAGATCAGTAAGCTATTACGCACTCTTTAAAGGATTGCTGCTTCTAAGCAAACCTCCTGACTGTCAAAATCTTTTCACTTCCTTTATCACTTAGTAATTATTTAGGGGCCTTAACTGGTGGTCTGGGCTGTTTCCCTCTTGACTATGGAGCTTATCCCCCATAGTCTTACTGGTTAGTCTTTTATATAGTATTCATAGTTTGCCTCGATTTAGTACCGAATTACTGGCCCGTATCGAAACAGTGCTTTACCCCTAATTTATACAACTAACCGCTGCGCCTAAACACATTTCGGGGAGAACCAGCTAGCTCCGAGTTCGATTGGCATTTCACCCCTATCCACAACTCATCCGCT
>PIVJ01000450.1 GCA_003353955.1 Bacteroidota bacterium
CAGTACCTTAGTAACTCTGATATATCTACACTTTTAAAAGATCCTTTAGCTTTAGGTAAACCGTCAAAGCAAATACCTGCCTTTTTAATTGGTGGGTATTTCCACACGGCAATACTAGAACCTGAAAAACTTAAAAACTTTAAGGTTGTAGAATCGTCTAACAGGAATACTAAAGCATACAAAGAGATATCAGGTGGTGAGTTATGCTTGCTTCAGTCTGAAGTCGATATGATCGAGCTGATGACAGATAAGATATTATCAAACGATGTTTGCGAAGGTCTTATCAGAGGTAATTGTGACTATGAAGTACCTGGTATTGGTGAGCTAGAAAACGAGTTGTGGAAAGGTAAAGCTGATATATTAAATCACGATGAGAAACTTATCATTGATTTGAAGACAACAGCAGACCTTAATAAGTTTAGATGGTCAGCATCTAAATATAACTACGACAGTCAAGCTTACATATACCAACAGTTGTTTGGTTACGAGATGTTGTTTATTGCAATAGATAAGACAACACATCAAATCGGTATATTCGATTGCTCACCTGAGTTTTTACAGCGTGGAGCTGATAAAGTAAAGAAAGCAGTTGAACAGTACCAATTATTTTATAGACAAGAAGGTTTTGATCCTTCACAATTTTTTATTAACGAAACCCTTTAAAACCAATTATTATGGCACGAGCTAGAAAAAATCAAACTAAGGTTTGTACAGTAACAGGAGTTGAAACTAGTGTAAACAATTTTTATGCAAAGCAAAACCACGTTAAAGCAGTAGATAATCTACGACGCAATAGCAACGCTACTAAAGATCAGTTGCAGCGCATGTTTAATCAAATCAATAACTACGCATAATGGCAAGTATAATTAAAGCAAGTATAAACCTATCTGAAATACCTAAGGATAAAATTATTACAGGTAAGAAAGGTAAATACTTACCAATAACAATAACTATTAATGACGAACCAGATCAATTTGGTAATCAAGGTCCTATCGTTGTCGCGCAAACAAAAGAAGAGCGTGATGCGAAACAGGGTAAGACTTACCTTGGTAATGTACAGGTAGTATGGACTAATGGTGATAACGTAGCAGCAGCGCCGCGTGACGAAAATGGAGGTCAAAGAGCTGCAAGTGAAATAGAAGGTAAAGACCCTTCGCTTACTGAGGATGATCTGCCGTTTTAATGATAGATGAAAA
>PIVJ01000451.1 GCA_003353955.1 Bacteroidota bacterium
TATACTCAGCAAGGGCATAAATCGAACTTTTCACAAAGAGTTAAGCGACTTATGCGATTTGACAAATAAGAAAAGACGAAGATAATCATTGGTTTTTTGACCTTTAGAGATAGACGAATAGGGATCGTCCAATGATTAGCATAGAATTTAGCGCAGAAGATAAAAAAGCACTCGACTACGAAAGGTATCATCATCCACATCCGCGAGTTCAACGAAAAATGGAGGCCTTATGGTTAAAAAGTCAGGATCTGAAGCATCAAGAAATATGTCGTTTAGCGGGCATCTCTAAAGGTACCTTGTGTAGTTATCTTAAAGAGTATCAGCAAGGAGGTATTGAAAAACTCAAAGAAATCAATTTCTATAAACCAGAGAGTGAACTGGTTCAACACACCAGCACAATAGAAGAATATTTTCGTCAACATCCACCGGCCAGTATCAAAGAAGCGATGGCCAAAATAGAAGAGTTGAGCGGTATTAAACGCAGTGAAACACAAGTTGAACAGTTTCTCAAGTCAATTGGGATGAAATGTCGTAAAGTCGGGATGCTTCCGGCCAAAGCCGACCCGGAAAAACAAGCTGAATTCAAGGAAGAAAAACTTAAACCTGTCCTTGAGGAAGCCAAAACTGGGTCGAAAAAGGTTTTCTTTGTAGATGCGGCTCATTTTGTCCTGGCCCCTTTTTTGGGATATCTCTGGTCTTTTTGTCGTTTATTTATTCAAGCGCCGGCTGGCCGAAAGCGATTTAACGTTTTGGGGGCACTTGATGCCATTACTCACGAATTAATTACTGTCACCAATGACGGCTATATCAATGCTCTATCTGTGTGTGACCTGCTAAAGAAACTACGCCACCTTCATCCTGACATTCCCATAACCCTGATTCTTGATAATGCCAGATACCAGAAATGCAAGATTGTTTGGGCCTTAGCTGCTTCGCTTGAAATTGAATTACTTTATTTGCCAGCCTACTCCCCCAATCTCAACCTCATTGAGAGATTATGGAAGTTTGTCAAAAAGCAATGCTTATACTCAAAATACTACGCCGACTTCGATTCTTTTAAGACCGCTATCACTGATTGTTTGGACCACACTCACGATACCCACAAAGAAGCTCTCGATTCCTTACTAACCTTAAATTTTCAAACCTTTGATGAGGTCGAAAAAGTTCAATTTGTGACCTTGTGAAGTATA
>PIVJ01000452.1 GCA_003353955.1 Bacteroidota bacterium
TATTACCGATGGACAGATATTTTTAGACGCAAACCTTTTTAATGCTGGTATTCGGCCTGCCATCAATGTAGGTATTTCTGTATCGCGTGTAGGTGGTTCTGCACAAATAAAACCTATGCGAAAAACCGCTGGAACACTTAAGCTAGATCAAGCACATTTTCTTGAACTAGAAGCCTTTTCTAAGTTTGGTTCTGAACTAGATTCTGCTACTCAGAAAATCATAAAACGAGGCCGTAAAACCCAAGAAATACTCAAGCAACTACCTTATAAGCCTTTGTCAGTGGGCCTCCAAGTAGCTATTATCTATGCTTCTACACAAGGGTATCTTGATTATCTGCCTTTAGATAAAGTACAAGACTTTAAACAACGTTATTTAACTGTGCTTATGCGAGAGCATTCACAGATATTAGATAAAATTGCTGCTGGTAATTTCGATGATACAGCTAAAGAAGTGTTTTATAAACAAGCTATTGAGATAATAAGAACTTATAATAAATTCAGTTAGGCAGCTATATACAATTTTACACAAAATAATGGATTATAAACCTAAAGATAAGAAATAGTAATTATCAAAAAAACAAACCAATGATATTAGAGTTAAATAAAATATACAATGAAAATTGTCTAAATACAATGAGCAATATGCCTGACAATTATATTGATATGGTAATAACATCTCCGCCTTATGATGATTTACGAAATTATAAAGGCTACATATTTCCATTTGAAGAAATTGCGAAGGATTTATATAGAGTATTAAAAAAATGCGGTATAATTATATGGGTTATAGGAGATGAAACACAAAATGGTAGCGAAAGTGGTACCTCATTTAAACAGGCTCTATATTTTAAAGAAGTAGGATTTAATATTCATGATACTATGATATATTATAAAAATAATCCTATGCCTCAAACAGGTAAGAGATACCATCAACATTTTGAGTATATGTTCGCTTTTTCAAAAGGAACACCGAAAACATTTAACCCAATAACAGAGCCAACAAAATATCAAGGGCTTGCGAACATGAAAAACAGGGGAAAAGAGGGGACTCTTAATTATGAAAAAGTTGAAAGAACAAAAGAAAAAAAAGTGGGTAATGTTTTCTTTTATTCTATTGGAGGAGGTATTTCTACTAAAGATAAAGTTGCATATAAACACCCTGCAATATTTCCTGAAAAGTTAGTATT
>PIVJ01000039.1 GCA_003353955.1 Bacteroidota bacterium
CGTTCAAAATTCTTTGTGCTTCCTTAATTGCTTTTTCTTCAGCACTGATAGCAGGTTTCGTTTTTTCACCTACTTTTCTGATTTTGTCATTTGTATTAGGCATTCTTATTTGCCGCTGCAAATGATTATCTAATTTAAATCAACGATCTAAGATTTGATTACTTAAAAAAAGGACAACCTAAGTTTGACGTATTAACACACTTTTAGCTATTTTTATGCATTACTGCAGAACCTGATGGGAAATAAAAGGCCCCAGAAAGTAAGCAATACACACCAATTATGGATGGATATAGTTAGCAAAGGTGTGTATATATACTAGTTGTGTTTAATACTAAAAAGACGTGCTCACATAAGAAGCTGAAATGAAATTAGACGATTTTGGATATAATGTTAAATTTGAGAAGTTAAGGACTGAGAATAACCTCAAAGACTTTGAGATTGGAAGGGTCGCTTCGGAACATAAAGAAAGATATGTTGTCAAAACTGAAAAGGGAGAATTTGAAGCCGAAATAACAGGGAGTTTAAGATTTTCAGCAAAAAGTCGTGAAGATTTTCCCGCAGTGGGCGATTGGGTCGCATTGACAACTTATGATTCTGATTTCTCGATTATTCATAAAATACTACCCCGATTCTCAATTATTTCAAGACAAGCTATTGGTCAATTTGGAGAGATACAAATAATCGCAACAAATATTGATTATGCATTATTAGTTCAAGCTGCTGACAGAGATTTTAATATTAATCGACTTGAAAGGTACTTGACTATTTGTTATTCATCTAAAGTAGTTCCGGTAATTGTACTAACAAAAACAGACTTGATAAATGAACAAGCAAAAACTGAAATTATCGAAAGTATAAATCAACGAATAAAAAACATATCAGTTTTTGCTATTAGCAATGAAACACAAGAAGGATACGAAGCCTTAAAACTGATAATTGAAAAGGGTAAGACTTTTTGTATGCTTGGTTCTTCTGGAGTTGGAAAATCTACTTTGTTGAATAATCTTTCTGGAAGTACAATAATGAGAACAGATGTAATTAGTCAAAGTACCAGCAAAGGCAGACATATTACAAGTCATAGGGAATTAGTTGTATTGAAAAATGGTGGAATACTAATTGATAATCCTGGAATGAGAGAAGTCGGAATCGCTGATACAGCCTACGGATTGGAGACCACATTCGATATAATATTCAGCCTTTCTAAAGATTGTAAGTTCAAAGATTGTACACATACAAATGAGACAGGGTGCTCGATTCTTGAATCTGTCGAAAAAGGAGATATAGACAAAAGTTCTTACGAAAATTACTTAAAAATGGAAAAAGAGAAAACCCATTTTGAATTATCGGTTGCTGAAAAACGAAAGAAAGATAAGGATTTTGGGAAAATGGTAAAAAACTATAAAAAAGACATGAATAAAAATAGGTACTAAGCACACACCATCCAGCGTACGAGCCACGTACTGGGCGGTTCATCAAACAATGGGGAATAATGTAGGGGTAAATTTATCCGGTGCAACTTTCTTGTACCAAGTAATTTAGGGGTTCATAACCCCTTTTCACCAAACGATCAACGATAATTGTAGTATTTAAGATTGGGCTTTGGGCAATTGCCCAGTCTCCTAATCTGCTCCTGCTCCACCTAGAAGCGTCTTTATAGGAAGTTCCAAGCCTTATGAAATCCTTCCGTTTCCGATCCCGTTTCTTCCAATGGTGCCAGGTACAATACCTGAGGCAGTTTCGCAACTAGCCGTCAAGCTCAAGGAGTTTTCCTTGCATATTTGCCAGTCGGTAGTTGTTAATCCAGCCCCGTTGTATTTGTTTTAATTTTCGCACCCTTTCTTTAAAACTCATAGAATTGGTTTTTCGGGTTTCATCTTTTAACTTGGCTTTAAGCTAGTTCCATCGACTTTTATCAACAATGAGTTGAAAAATATCTGGCCAGATAGAACATTCAAGACACAGAAACTTTACCAATTTTATTGCAAATATTATATCAGCTCTTATTGCTTATTCTTATCTTTCCTAAAAAACCATCTATCAAATATGATACTGAAAAATCCAATCAATTAGCTATATCTTATTAATCGAACTCAGGTTAAAGCTATAAATATCTAATTAATGTGCATCCGTAATATCCAAAGAGTAGCCACGAATACACGAATATAAAACGAATTCATTTATGCATTCGTGGCATTTTAACACTTTATGGACTGACACTGATTAACGAAAGTTCTTCATCATTAATTTTTACTCCGTTTATATAAGTTACGTAAGGCGCACCTGCCGGATCATAACTACCAAAGATTACTTTAACTGCATGAGTCATAATTCGAAGCTCGAATTCATTACCTTGCAAATATTCAGGATTCGTTTGCTGAACATAATAAGGTTCTTCGCCGTTAGCAGAAAATGCTATCGAATTTGTTTTAATCTCCATTTTTATTGTGGCAGTTAAGCGATTTAGATCCTTATCAAGTGGGCCAAATCCCATATCTGCCTGGTGATCATTCATAATATTTTCATCTGATCCACCAAAGGAAATATGATGACCACCCATAGGAGCGTGTCCTTCTCTGTCTGTGACATCAAATTGCTCAGAGCCCGGGCAATATCCGAAGTTGACAAAAGCGCCCTTCATTTGTTGTGGTATCAAAGGGCTTTTCTCGAAAATTCCGAAAGTCTGGGCTACGCCAACTCCATCATTAAATTCCGGATAGGCTGCCGGAAGTTCAAGTTCCACTTCAAAAGAAACACCCACAAGGTCGTCATACTCATCAAGAGAAATCACAATTCCTCCAGCTTCGGAGTTACGTCTTATGCCATCAAAACCAATTGACCCGTCTTCGTCAACCCATATTGATAGTTTTCCATCAGAAAACTCCACATTCGAACCGGTTAGGTATCCATATTCCTCCCACAAAAAATCCCCGGCTTCGATATCCTGTCCAAGTGTTGCAACACTGACTCCTGGAGCTAATACTTCTAACAGATCTGCTCCATCTATCTGTTCTATTGATTCCTTGGTTTTTGAGCAACCTATCAGCGAACTGATAATAAGTACGTACAAACTGAGTTTGTAAAAATAATTCCTTTTCATCTTTCGTTCATTTTTTAGTTATTAATTTCTTTTACTCTTTTACTTCTACGACAATATTTGCTTATTGTTTGCATTTTATAAAGAAAGTTGCAAATATGTAAACTGTAGCTGCAAATATGTAAGCTGTAAATGAAGTAAAGATGAAGATTAAAATTATTAATGATTTTTAATTGGATTTTAAAATTCTCGAAGTATTTATTGTAGCGGTGTCAACCTAAATAAATTTATGATCTAAAAAAATTACCGGAAGTTATTAATGCTGGTTTAGCAGTAATAACATTCATAGAAAAAGCAAAGCCTAAAGCCTAATCATTTACAAAGAGTTGGGGGTTTCTATACGCAACAAAAGCTAAGGACTCTGCTTTCGCAAAAGTTGACGAGTGAACGATAGACTTCTTCGCCGTAGCCATGAATGCAATGCAATCACAGAAATAGTGAAGTGATAAATTGAAGGTTCTTTTGTCTTTCTTCCCTCAAAGAATAAAAGCCTAAGCGCAAAGCATTAGTTTGTCAGCCCATCCCTGCAATCATCCCTACGCTGCAAAACACATGCTTTTTTTTTCCACTGCTCGCAGATTTGGATAAGCAGATTGATAAAAGATTGTTTGAAGAGTGTATTTTAGAGGCAATAAACTTCGAAAATTCAATTAGTAAGTGCAACGATCTAATATCAAAGGTACAGGGCTAGCCCTGTATCTTTGAAGTTCGAAATTTAAATTAGTTGCAAGATGACAAAAAAGCATTATTACCACCTCACACAGTGGAAAAGGTACAAAATCGAGTGAAGTTCTTGCTCAGAACATTCAAAACTTTCAAATTTTTTCAGTATTTTCGTACACAAAATAGAATTTATATTTCAACACTTAATTATTATACAGAATGGCTAAAGTTAAAGGGGCAATTGAGGTTGATAGAGAAAAGTGTAAAGGATGCGAAATTTGCGTAGGAGCATGCCCTACGCAGGTAATTGGCATGTCTGAGGACGTAAACGGTAAAGGCTATCAATACGCTTATATGATACAAGCCGATGCTTGTACAGGGTGTTCAAATTGTGCCATTGTCTGTCCTGATGGTGTTATCACCGTATATCGAAAAAAAATAAAAGTAGAAGTTTAATAGCAATAGAAAACATACATTAAAAGGATGGGTGACTTAAAACTAATGAAGGGTAATGAAGCCATTGCTGAAGCAGCCATCAGAGCTGGTGTTGATGCTTATTTTGGTTATCCTATCACTCCTCAGTCGGAAATTATTGAATACCTAATGGCTGAGAAACCCCACGAAAGAACCGGAATGGTTGTACTACAAGCTGAAAGTGAAGTAGCTGCCATTAATATGGTTTATGGTGCGGCCGGAACAGGAAAAAAAGCAATGACTTCTTCATCAAGTCCTGGGATCAGTTTAAAGATGGAAGGTATCTCATATCTGGCAGGTGCCGAATTACCGGCTGTAATTGTAAATGTTGTTAGAGGCGGACCCGGGCTGGGAACCATTCAACCGTCTCAAGCTGATTATTTTCAGGCTACAAAAGGTGGTGGACATGGAGATTACAGAATGATCGTACTTGCTCCGGCTTCAGTTCAGGAAATGTCTGATTTTGTAAGCTTAGCTTTTGACTTGGCATTTAAATACAATAATCCCGTCATGATTTTGAGTGATGGCGTCATCGGGCAAATGATGGAAAAGGTAGACCTCAAAGATAGTGTAGCTCGTTGGACTGATGAAGAAGTTAAAGAAAACTCCCCATGGGCAACTGTGGGAAAAACCAAAGACAGAGAGCGAAATATTATTACCTCTCTTGATCTGGATCCAAGCCATCAGGAAAAACACAACGAGAAACTTCTGTTAAAATATGCCGATATTACCAAAAATGAAACTCGTATTGAGAAGATTGATTGTGATGATGCCGAATATTTATTCGTTGCATACGGATCAAGTGCCCGTATTGCCCAGAAAGCAATTCAATTGGCTCGTGCAAAAGGAATCAAGGTTGGTTTATTGCGACCTATCACTTTATATCCTTATCCTTCAGAAATGGTAGCAAAAATGGCGGATCAGGTGAAAGGAATTTTAGCGGTAGAAATGAGTGCCGGACAAATGGTTGAGGATGTGAGGTTGGCAGTTGAAGGAAAAGTTAAAGTGGAACATTACGGACGTGTGGGGGGAATAATCCATTCTCCACAAGAAGTGCTGGAAGCGCTTGAAAAAAAGATAATAGGAGGGTAATCAAATGAGAGATGAGATATTAAAAGAACTTGTTCAACCCGACAATCTGGTTTACAGTAAAACCGAGCTCATGACGGACAAAACACTAAGTTATTGCCCTGGTTGTGGACACGGTACTGCCCATCGAATTACGATGGAGGTTATTGAAGAATTGGGATTATGGGAAGATACAATCGGCATAGCTCCTGTTGGATGTTCAGTACTGGCTTATGAATTTATGAATATTGATATGCAGCAAGCAGCGCACGGTCGTGCTCCTGCAGTTGCAACTGCTATAAAGAGATGTTGGCCCGATAAAATTGTTTTCACTTATCAGGGCGACGGAGATCTCGCTGCCATTGGAACGGCAGAAACCTTGCATGCGATCAACAGAGGTGAGAATATCGTTATCATTTTTGTTAATAATGGAATTTATGGAATGACCGGTGGGCAAATGGCACCCACTACCCTTCTGGGAATGAAGTCATCAACTTCTCCTTACGGCAGAGATGAAGCCACCATGGGAAATCCGTTGAAAATTACGGAATTGATTTCTCAACTTCCGGGCGCGTACTTTGTAACCCGTCAGGCGGTTCATACACCAGCTACAGTTCGTAAAACAAAAAAAGCAATTCGTATGGCCTTTCAAAATCAAATGGACAAAAAAGGAGGTGTATCTTTCGTAGAGATCGTTTCTAACTGTAATTCAGGATGGAAAATGACCCCGGTGCAATCTAATCAATGGTTAATAGAAAACATGCTGCCATTTTATCCGCTCGGGGATATAAAAATTAATGGAGAATTTATTAATAAATAGTTAATCTGTTTTATTGGAAATAAAATTAGAATAAATGACGGAAGAAATTATTATCGCTGGATTTGGAGGACAAGGTGTACTATCCATGGGTAAAATCCTGGCATACTCTGGAATCATGCAAGATCAGGAAGTTAGCTGGATGCCATCTTATGGTCCCGAAATGCGTGGTGGAACCGCAAATGTAACGGTAATTATTAGTGATGAGAAAGTGAGTTCACCTATATTAACCGAGTTTGATACTGCCATCATTCTTAACCAGCAATCAATGGATAAGTTTGAGAACTCCGTTAAACCTGGGGGATATCTGCTGTATGATCCAAACGGAATCAGCAGACATCCAGAAAGATCTGATATAAAAATTATAACTATTGAAGGATCGAAATTAGCCGCTGAAATGGGAAATTCAAAAATCTTCAATATGGTAGTATTAGGTGCTTATTTAAAAATCCGACCAATTGTGAATCTTGATAATGTTATTAAGGGATTGAAGAAATCTTTACCTGAAAGATAC
Source organism: Bacteroidota bacterium (assembly GCA_003353955.1). Lineage (GTDB taxonomy): Bacteria > Bacteroidota > Bacteroidia > Bacteroidales. The sequence goes on from PIVJ01000039.1 coordinate 6,631, forward strand.
CATTCACTGGTACCCTTAAACAAATCAGCAATTAAGAAAGGAATGGAGAATATCGTTGAAGTTAATTAATAACAATGAATGATTTCCTGCTTTACTTGAATTAATTAGTAAACAATATATAACCAATGCAATCAACGGCTAATATTTCGCTGGAAGGAATTGAAGTTTTAATCGCAGAAGAAGAAGCTAACTTCGTATACCTGAAAGCGGTTCTTGAAGGTGAAAAAGCAAAAATCATTAAGTCATTTGATGCTTATGAAGTGCTTGATATAATTGAAAGAAAACCAACAATTCCACTAATTTTGATGAACTTTAAAATGCCTGAGATGAATGGTTTTGAGACCAACAAAATCATAAAATCAAAACATCCAAACACAAAGATTATCGCCCAAACTGCATATGCGTTGACGGGCGACCGTGAAAGGGCATTACAGGATGGCTGTGATGGTTATATATCCAAGCCTTTACGAAAAGAAGAATTGTTGGCTACGATTCAAAACATATTATTTAACAATAAATAAGAGCCTTCAGAATGAATAAGAAGAGTTACATTCAAGAGATTCTCAAATCAAACCAGCTATTTATTGAACGTACCGGAAAAGATTTTTTCACAGCATACCAAAACGGTCAAGATCCTCAGATAACGTTTGTAACATGTGCAGACAGCAGAGTTCACTCAGAAGCTTTACAAGAGTCCTCTTTTAATAAATTTTTCACAATCAGAAATATTGGAAACCAAATCTATTCAAATGAAGGCTCCGTTGATTATGGGATTTTACATCTTAAAACCCCAGTATTACTTATTCTTGGACATACCGATTGTGGAGCAATCAAAGCCTACACAGCAGGATATGAGCAGGAATCCGATTCCATTAAAAATGAATTAAATCATTTGATTCCAGCCATCCCTAAAAGTTCTAATTCCTTATTGGAGAATATAAAAATGAACATCCATTATCAGGTAAAAATCTGTGTTGAGAAATACAACAATTTGATGATATCGAATGAATTGTTAATTATTGGTGCTATTTACGATTTTCGTAACGAATTGAATGAAGGATTTGGAAAGGTTAAAGTCATTAGCATTAATGGACAAATTGAAGATTAATTTACTTAATACCTTATCTCCGTTAAAAATATTTTGATATCCCGATCATCAATAAATACATAAAAATTAGCAGAGAAAATACTAGCAGTATTTTCGTGATCAACGAATTTCTGTATTCTTTCAACCATTTCACTCTGCTGTTCAGGTATAATAAAGTTATTGCAAGGAATGGCATAAAGAATGCCCCTGCTATCGCATAAATAATCACTATCCAAACAGGCTTTCTGGCAAAGAGTAGGATAATGGGAAGAATGGCTAAATAAGCGACATAAAACTTATAAAATTTATTGGTTGACAAAGATGCGTTGGCATTAGTTTTAATCAATCCTAATTGCTTCATAAAATCGGCGAAAATATATGGAACCCCATGCCAAACACCAATCATAGAAGAAAATACAGCACCCCAAAAACCAATTAAAAATATCCATTTACCAATAGGTCCGGTAACTTCACCCATTTTTTCAGCCAGGCCTAATACCATCGTGTTTCCCTGCATAATCTCAGGTTTAACTCCTGCTGCCACGATCATAATTGCGATTCCGAAAAGAGCGGTCAGGACGTACGCAACACCCAAATCTAAACGACTCTGTTTAAGAAAAGATTTACCCTCCCACTTTCTTTCCCTGATCCAATAACCATAACTCAAAATTGTAACGCTGCCACCCACTCCACCAATTACACCTAAAATAAATTTTATTGAATGCGGTGGGATGTGTGGAATAAAGATGGATTTAATAACTTCCGAAAGCTCCGGCTTTATAAGTATGGCACTGCTTATGGTTACCAAAAACATGAGGCCTATAAAGAATTTCATAAGCCCTTCAATCAATCTGTATTTTCCGGTTAAAACGATAATTGCTGCAATGATGGTGTGAATAATTCCCCAGTGTACCACAGATAAAGTTGGTAAAATGGCATGTCCCGATAATCCGCATGCGGCCATTAATGCACCGGCAACAATAAAGGACCAGATGACCAAATAGAGGATGAAATACCACCGAAAAAAAGCATTAAGCTTTTGAGTCCATCCTTCTAATAAACTAGTACCGGTTATGAGTTGCCATCGCGAAACACCTTCATTCAATACATATTTTAAAACAGCACCAAGTATGGCTGCCCAAAGCAAAGCATATCCGTATTGTGCACCGGAAACAGCCGCAGCAATTAAGTCGCCTGCACCGATACCGGTAGCAGCCACTACAATACCCGGTCCCAATACCTTAAATATATTTCTTGTTTTTAAACTCACCGATTAGGATTGTTATTTTTCATTGTTTTGGAAGTTGAAAGAGATTCTCTACGATACGACCAATACATGATATAAATACTCATTAAAACAAAGAAGATGGATAATCCAAAGGTAGCCGTAAAGCCAAACAATTCATAAAAAAATACACCGAATAAGGGACCGATTAATGCCCGGCTTCCAACCAGAGACAAATGCAACGATTGATAAGTACCCGCCTCTTCCGGATTACAGAAATAGGATGAACCTATGTTCCAAAGCAATACCATTGCTGCTGCAAAAACCCCATGAAATACAACATAAGCGATTAAAGAGTAATAAAATCTAATGCCCAGAAAATCGAAATAATAAGGAACAAAGGATGTTAATGCAAGGAAGAAAATATAAAACGCCAATGACGAATAAGTAATAATTCCAAATTTCCTTGGGTCAATTCGACTCATTAGTTTTCCAAGAATTGGTAAGAGTATTATTGCGATTGGGTTGTATCCATTTCGATAAAATGCCACGCTAAAATAATTCAAATTTAATTCTTCATAAAAATAAATGTAAAGAATGGGTGTGGTAAACATAAAGGCAAAACCATACAACATAAACCCTGCTTCAAAATGACGATATGGGATATTCTTCTTTAAAATTTGGTACATATTTTTACTTGATTGTAATACAGATTGATAGATGCCGAATCTTAATTCTTCAGTTTTTTCTGCCGGAAAATGAATTCTTGTCAATAGAAAAATCGAAATAACTCCCAAGATAGCAATCACAGGGAAAATATAAATAAATATGTAGGGGTCAGTATCCAGCCATAAACCATATACAAAAGTAATGACGAACATTACAATCTTGTTTAACGATGTGGATATACTGTATAATCTACTAAAATTCTGATGGCTGTAATTCGATTTCAATAAATAATTTATGCTTGGATAAATTATGGGATTTCCCAGAAAATAAATCAGAAAGATAAACAGGAATATATAATGATAAATTGTATCTCCCTGAAGTGCTTCTGAGTTTCTTGGGAAGAAAATTAAAAACAAAAGAGGCAACCTTGTAAATAATCCGGTAACTCTTAGTAGAAGCCTCCTGTTTTTTGCACGCCTAATAAACTCATTAAGAAATAATAAAAACACAAAAACAACTGCGCTGAGCTGGAACAAAACCCCTAATTGATAACTGCTACCATGCAAACTCTTTAAAAAAACAAACTCATTTAATGCCAACACTCCAAGTATTACACCCTCAATGAGGGAATAAGCTGTAAAAAGTCTGAAAGTGCGCTTCTCGAGTGGATTTAAATTAAGACTCCGGAGTTTCAACATAGACTGTGTACTGACTACAAAAGTAATTTAAAAACCGGGTTTATTCCTGAACTGTTAATCAATTGTTAATTTAATTTAGCATGAACCCAACTAATGAAGTTTTAGTATATTTATATCCACTAATGAAGCTCCCCGCCGCAAGCGGACGGGGAGCTTCATTTAAGGCGATTGATCGAAAAGCATAACTATTCCGCTTGTGTTTCTCTGAAGGAACCCGCACAAGAACCGGGAAATTAAGGCAAATTAAAATGGGAAGTATCAAAACTTTACTAAAAATTGCTCCATCTGCATTGGTTGTACCTTCTGCTATTAGTGTAAATAACAAATTACATCAATCTTCACCTTACGTTCATTATTCGATATTATTTTCCACGAATAAACTAAAACATGAGCAATTGAAACCAAAGGCATATATTCCGTTAATCTTCTTCTTATTAATCATGTCCACTGCTTGTGAGAAAGAAATAATTTCTCCGGATGTAGTTAATGATGACCCAATTCTTGATGAAACAACAATAATTAGTAATTACCAAATAGTACATACCGGAGTAACCCAATCTTATGACAATAATTCTGAGATTGCGCTTCCAACTTTTGGAGCTTCATTTTATGGACAAGATGCCAATTATCAAATAAACATGCCCTCTTACACAGATAATGGTGATGGTACAATCACAGATAATATAACCGGACTAATGTGGGAACAATCAATGGGTGATAAAATTAGTTTTGATGAAGCCTTTATTAAAGCGACCGATTCATTTCTAGGCAGATACAACGATTGGAGAGTGCCAACTGTGAAGGAATTGTACTCACTCATTCAGTTTACAGGGCAATTAAGCCTGGGAGCTTCCATTCGTTTATACATTGATGAAAATTATTTCGATCAACCCTTAGGAGATGAAAGCCTTGGAGAGCGTAATATTGATGCCCAAACCTGGTCATCGACCGAGTACGTTGGAAAAACCATGAATAATGATGAAACAGTATTTGGAGTTAATTTTATTGATGGACGAATTAAAGGCTATCCCAAATATAATCCGGGAACAAATACAGCAAGAAGTATGTATTTCAGGATGGTTAGAGGAAATACAGATTATGGAAATAATAATTATGTGGATAACGGCGACGGTACTATTAGTGATTTGGCAACCGGACTGATGTGGCAGAAAAATGACAACGAAACAGGTGTTAATTGGGAAGATGCATTAAGTTATGCCCAATCCCTCGAAACAGCAGATTATGATGATTGGCGATTGCCAAATGCCAAAGAATTACAAAGCATTGTCGATTATAGTCGATCTTTACAAACAACGAATTCAGCAGCAATTAACCAACTGTTTACTTGCTCTGCCATTTCAGACCCTGAGAATAATATTAATTACGGGTATTATTGGAGCAGCACCACTCACCTAGATGGGAATGATCCCGAAGCTTCAGCAGTTTATGTTTGTTTTGGCGAAGGGCAAGGGTTTATGAACAACAGTTTATTAGACGTTCATGGTGCAGGAGCCCAACGAAGCGATCCCAAAAGTGGAAATGCTTCAGATTTTCCCCAATATTTTGGGCCACAAGGGGATGTTCGATATGTTTATAATTTGGTACGTTGTGTAAGAACAATCAATTAAAATAAATCCATGCCAACTTCAGCCTCATTAATTGATATAAATTATTGTTGAAAATAATTAACTTTAGAATGCGTAACTAGTTTTACCCTAAAAGAATAATCATGATGACTAAGAAACAAATTATGACTAAAAAACGAATAATTAAATTATTCTCAACTTTCATAATTCTAATGCTATGCACTGTTAATTCAGGAAAATTATCTGCTCAGGTAAATTTTAGCGCGCCAGAACTTATTGGTCGAGTAACTGACAATTCAATAACAATCAATACTGAAACGGATGAGAATTTAGTCTACTTTTTTGAATATGGGTCAGAAACAGGTATTTATAATGGTCGCTTCCCCGCAATTGGATATTTATTTTCAGTTGCAAATGAGCCATTTGAAATTACTATCAACGAGCTAAATACCAATTCCAGGTATTATTACAGATTGGTATACAGTATCAATAACGGAATTAGCTGGGTTGAAAGGGATGAACATAGTTTTCAAACCCAAAGATCAGCTGGAAGTGATTTTATTTTTACGGTTATAAGTGATTCACATATTGGAGAAGAAGTAAATAGCTCTGCTATTGATTTATTCACAAATACCTTGGCCAATGTTCAGCGTGATAATCCAGATCTTCATTTTGATCTAGGTGATACTTTTTCCATTGGCAATGTAGCAATCGGAGATACCAATGCGACTCAAAGAGAGTACCTCTCACAGAGATCAAATATGGGACTAATTAGTCACTCTACTCCAATATACCTGATGGTAGGCAATCATGAGGATGAAGAAGGATGGAACTTAGATGATGCAGGAAGCGATATAGCAAGCACCAGAGGGATCATGAGTACAAATGCCAGAAAGAAATATTTTCTTAATCCTATCCCAACTGATTTCTTTTCAGGGAATACAAATAGTAATCAAATAGAAATTGATGACGATCATTTGAGAGAGAGCTATTTTGCTTTTGAATGGGGTGATGCCCTATTTATTGGAATTGATCCGTATTGGAACACAATGACTAAACCTTTTCCTGGCACATCAGGTGGTGAAGAGGATGATGAGAGTGTTGGAAATAGTTGGGATTGGACCTTGGGCGAAGAACAATATCTTTGGTTAAAACAAACCTTAGAAACGAGTGATGCTAAATGGAAATTTGTTTTTTCGCATCAGGTGGTTGGCGGAATCGTTAGATATGGCAGAGGTGGTGCCGAAGCTACAACTGATTTTGAGTGGGGTGCCGATGAACTTGATTTTAGCTTAAACAGACCGAATTGGACTTTCTCAACATCAATTCACCAATTAATGGTTAATAACGGAGTAACCATTTTCTTTCATGGGCATGACCATGTTTTTGCCAAAGAAGAAATTGACAATATGATTTATCAGGAATGTCCACAACCAACAGACTTATCATATGGGAGCGGATTTAACAGCTACCAAAACAGTGAAACAACTGTAGTTATTGAAAACTCAGGTCATCTACGTATCGCTGTATCACCCTTAGAAGTAACCGTTGATTACATTCGTTCATATTTACCTGGGGATGGAAACAACGGAGTCATAGCCCATTCCTATTCCATTGGTACTGCCACGAGTATCAATTCACAAATAATACCGAGCAATGAAACATTTCAAGTTTATCCTAATCCATTCAATACAAATACTACAATTCAATACACGTTACAAAAATCACAAGATATAAAAATCAAGGTATTTAATATCATGGGTATTGAGGTCGCAGAGTTGGTTAATGGTGTCGTTAATAGTGGTACGCACAAGATTGATTTTAATGGAGCTTCCTTAGCTTCCGGTCAATACTTTTGTGAAATTGAGACAGATGAATTTATAGAAATGAAGAAGATGATTATTATGAAATAGAACAAGGTCGGCAAATTAATTAAAATCATCTTCGTTCATAAGCCCGATAAGGTATTTCGATTAACTTAGATAGAAAACCGATAACTAAATTTTAACAAAAATATATCTCGTGGTGTGGTATTAAACAAATCATCAATATTTTCGCTAAAGTCAAATTCACCCATGGAATTTTCTAAAGTTCTGCCTTGCGACCATACTAAATATAATGCAGATCCAGGCATATATTCCCAGCGAACTACCAAATTTGACCTGAATTGTGCAAAATTATAATCCGGTCGATCAAAGGAATAATCTGCTATACCATCTACATCTTCATCAACAGAATAAAGTTCATCATCCGGATTATAAGAAAGTTGACTAGCTGAAAGCTCACTGAAACGATCTTCATATTCATCGGCCTGAGAATCTGTTATCAACTTATAATCAATGTATTCACCGGCTGAGGTAAAAGGCTGTCCATAATACTGTATGGTCAAATTTGGGGAAACGTTATAACTTAATCGTAGCGTAAAACTTAAAGTTTTCTGATCAATACGACCAAAAATATAACGAGGATCTCCTTGCATTTCTTCCTGAGAAATGTATTGCAATTCTTTTTTATAATTATCGATAGAAGTTGAGACAGAAACACTAAAAGCATCCATGGGCCGATAAGTTATGCCTGTCCAGATATCACTTAATTTTCTATAATTAAGTCGTCCTCGATTCATCCAAATGCCACCATACATACTAACCTTTTTACGGCTATCGGAATTAATATTTATAGAACATCCCCATTGACCCGGTTCTATTAAAGCCGGACCACCGCGCAAGGCACTCACTTGATAAGATTCGCTTTCGTGCGTTATAGAAGCATTAAAATGCCACTTATTTTTTAGCTTAGTGTAAAAATTTATATTCTGACCAAAGGTCAAAATTTTACCATCAAAATTCATACTAACCCAATAATTGTTATTCAGGAAGAATTTTTCGAATATACCGAATGGTTTCCGAATGTAGTAGCCAACCCACGAACCATGATGAATAACATCTGTACTTCGCATATATCCGATATCATTTATCTCAAAACCCGGCGATCGATAAATAACACTCGATTCGAACTCCCATTTTCCATTTCCACCTTTACCAACTTTTAATGCTGCAGCTGTTCCAGTTAAATTAGTTCTGCTTTCGTCCAATTGAAGATGATTTGCATCTGGTCGTTGATAATAGCGTGCAGAGGACTTTTGCAAAGTACTTATGGCTTCCTCATCTCCCCTAACATGGCTAAAATCTGCATTAAAACCAACATAGTAGGTTCTATCTTTCCAATAATGTTTAAAATCGATCCCTCCACTATATGCAGATTTTGGCAGAAATAATAAATCATCTGTTTCTATATCTCTGTTCACGGAAGTAATCATTCCTCCAATGGTCGTTTCTCCTTTATTAAAATCTTTTTTCACTCTTGCTACAAAATAGTTCGTCATTGGTTCAACCGTAACTTCACGCTCATTGCCTATATAATTAACCTTGGCTTTCTCTTCTGCTGCCAAACTTTCCATAATTCCTATCGATAGGCCATTTTTGGTTTTTCCGGAAAGCTTAAGAGCTGTCAGAATGGTTGTTGCTTCAGGAACTTCGGCATATTCATTTTCTTGTAAATCGGGATAAAAATGTGGGCGTTGTCCAATTCTTCGGGAATAAAATAAATTATCCCGATCAAAACTACTAATAACAGAACCACTGGATGGCCGATAATTGTATATGCTTTTTCCTTCAATAAAAAAGGGCCTCTGTTCTGAAAAATATGACTCAAAAGCTGAAAGATTAACTTCTGAAGGATCAGCTTCAACCTGACCAAAATCAGGATTAATCGTAAAATCCAAGGTTAAATTATTTGTAACTCCAATCTTCCCATCAACTCCCATCGCCAGGTTCGAATTCGTTCCATCTACGTAAGGATTTCCCGGCTCTTGTTCAAAGCTTTCAGTTTTTATGAGAGCGTAAGGAATGATGTCTACTTGCCGATTTGGTTCTATATTAGTTATACCACTTAAATCACCGAATAGATTAAGCCTTACGGGTGCATCCTGTGGAATGTATTGCCAGATTGAGCGTTCATCTTTTCGAAAAAGATTTCTCATTACTTGCAATCCCCAAATATGATCTTCTTTAACTCCAAAACGTAATTGACTAAAAGGGATCATGAATTCTCCGTTCCAACCCTCATCATCAATTGACGATTTAAAATACCAGATTGGATTCCAACTCCCATCCCAATTATTTCCCCCTTGTGAAATGGCCTCATCTCCTATAACTCCAGAAGCTGAACCTGAAAAAGAAAAAGCGGTTTGTCGATCCAAATCGCTATCAATATTAATTTCAACGAAATCGCCAGGAAAATGATCGCGTCTTGCCATCAGTCTTGAAACTTTATCCGGCTCCGTGTCGTAAGCTTTTATAAAAACATATAAATTATTATCGTCGTATAATATCTTAAATGCGGTTTGTTGAGATGGAGCCTCCCCTTCGTTCGGCGTAGATTGAATAAAATCCCCATTCCATTCAACCTGATCCCAAATATCTGCATCAAGAAGCCCGTCTATAACGGGTGCTTTTGTGGTTTTTTTTGTTGTATAATTTTTTCTATCGGTATTCAGTGCAAAAATTGCAGAAACGCAAAAAATAAAAATAAGTGTAAATGTAGATGATCTCATTGTTGATAATTTATATTGATAACAACCCGTTGTGCATTTGTAAAAAAGGAGAGGAAAGAATTACTTGTTGACATAAAAAAGCGTATATTAGTTTGATTATCACATTGTTAAACCAATAAATAATCTTGAGTTAAATCACGATAGAACTTCTAAGATATAAAAATCAGTTACAAAAAAAGAACGTTTTTTAACTCAAAGACGAGAGTTTAACCTTATTGTTACAACTAATTTTTAAAAAGTGTGTTAAGAAGTAAAATCAGGTCTGATCCACAAATTACCAATCCAACCCATATCTATCACTTATATCCAGTCGTGGCATGGATCCGTTTAATGGATTAAGGTCTTTTACATACCAATCCAACCATTCAATTTGACGGTAGAGAACATCTATCCGCCCTACCTGTTTCCGATTGCCATGGCCTTCGCCCGGATATTGCACCAATCGCACAGCTGGATGATCGTTCATTTTCATTCGACGATACAACTCCATCCCTTGAGAAGGATGTACGCGAGTATCGTTGGCACCGCCATAAATTAAAGTAGCCGTCTTACTTTGATGCGCCCAGTAAATCGGGCTTCTTTCCAAACTCATTTGCCATTGATTTTCCAGTTTATCACCCGAATGAACATAGAGCTCTTCATAAGGAATATCTGTCGTGCCTTTTTTACTGATCATATTGCTGATTCCCACAAAATCACAAACTGCCCGAACATAGTTTGTATAGTATGTAGCAAACCATCCCGAAGCATAACCCCCGTACGAGCCTCCAGCCATTCCAACACGCTCTCGATCTGCTCCTTTATTCGCAATTAAATATTCGATTCCATCAGCCAAATCGTCAAATTCTGCACCCGCAGGATCCATAAATCCTTCCATGGAAAAGTCAACTCCATAACCGGTACTGGCGCGATAATTAAAATAGGCTACCAAATACCCCTTATTCGCCATCACTTGTCCCGGATTTGAATAAGAACTTAACCAACCGTTCGTATGGTGTGACTCAGGCCCTCCATGAACATAAACAATCAATGGATATTTCTTGCCCTGTGTATAATCTAAAGGGTACATCAACAATCCTTCAATCTCCATTCCATCACGAGCTGTAAAACGAATAAGTTCCTGTTTTGCAAGTGTTTTCGTTTTCAAATCGGGATTAATATCTGTGATTGCTTTCATTGCTGATTTTCCATCCCAATAATAAATATTTGATCGATCTTTAGGAGTAGAGCCGGTAAATACAAAATGGTTAAAATCAGCGGAATATTGGGGAGATCTATAAATAATCCCTTCCGCTTTTGCATCCAGAATAATTTTCCGGGCGCCTCCGGAAACGGCAATGGTTGTTAAGGTTGGATAAACCCCTTCTCCACTCAAATATACTACCTCATCATCATCCTTCCAATTGGCCCAACTAATATGCCCTTTAAAACCCTCAGGGGTAAGATTGGATTTGTAATTATCTTCCAAGTGATTAATATATAGCTGGCTAACTGCGGCGTCATTAATATTCACCCCTGCGGTATATGCCAACTGTTTTCCATTAGGGCTGAATGCATAATTCCCTAATTTACCTTCATTATCCGAAACTATTCGTGATGTGCTTGTAGCTATATCAATTAAATATATTTTACGAAACATATAACGTTGATCAATCAGATTTTTAGGAGATATTGTTGCAGCAATATGGCTGCCTTGATGATTGAATTCAAAATCCCACACATTGACGCCACTGGTGAGTTGCTTAATTTCTAATGGCTTACCACCGGAATCGAACTCAAGAACAAATAAGTTATTATTTTTAAGGTTTTCCTCATAAAAGATAAAACCGTAGCCGCGTTTCTTTAATTCTTTTTCTTTTTCGCTAACAACATCCCGACTTAAGTAAGCCAAGCCTCCCGTTGCCGGATTCCACTTAAAACTATTAACACTGCCTTCGGCGTGAGTAAGTTGTATCATATCACCACCCATAACCGGCATCGCCCAAACTTGTGTAATTTCTTCCGTTGGTAATAAAAAGCCGATTACGGTCCCATCCGGACTCCATAAAGGCGACGAACCCTTTACATCCTCTTTAAAAAGAGCTTGGCTTTCGTGGGTATTTAAATTCATTTTATAGTAGGTGCGATGTGCAGCACCAGCTGCCTCGTTTGGTCCGCGAGCTATTGAAACAGCATAAATAAGTTCACTACCATCAGCACTCAGTTGGCTAATACTTGCCGATTTAAGCTCCAACAAATCTTTTGGAGTAAACGCACTTTGACTGTTTGCCTTTTGAATGCTAATTGCAACAATGAAGAGGACTGAGATGAAGATGGCTTTGATAAAGGATTTCATGATGGATTGCTTTCGTTAATAAAATTGGATGCATAAATTTAGCAATTATTTTAGGATAAAAAATAGCTTATTAAAGCTTAGATAATAGATGTTTCGTACAAATGCTTCAATATTAATAGCATACCTTGAATAACTACACACTACGCTAATGAGAATTAGAAAAGCTTATATACCAGAAAAATAGTCAAGCTGATTCTGAACGGAAGTCGAAGGATCACTTCGCCTAATTAATTTTGTTTCACAAAATAAAAGTCTCACTGATTTAAAAGCAAAATCGGCTAAGCCCAAACAAATCGGTGTGTTTTTGAAAGATAAGAGAAATGCAGACAAAACTTTATTGAATTTATGGAAGCGACAAGCCCCAGATAGTAAACAAAATCACTATCTTTGAAATACTTAAGCTGTATGATGCGAAAGTATCACATACAATTCTTAGGGGGCTTACGCGCTTCCCAATAGCAAAAAAGACAGATTGAATAATGAAAAAAACTTACAATTTAAGAAGTAATAATGGCTAAAATGTAGGTGCAAACAGATCTTTATTAGAATTAAGTACTTTTTTTTGAACCTAATTGTAATTATAAATTTAACATAATGAAAAAACTAACTTATTTGATTGCCGTAATAATTATTACATCCTGTACTCAAAGAAATATTGAAACCCCCAGCTCTTTTGATTTTTTGGAAATGTTTCAGAAAGTTCAATGGGTCGATTTAACTCATTCGTTTGACGAAAATACAGTGTACTGGCCAACCAATGTAAGCTTTACACATGATACCGTATCTTATGGCTTAACAGATAAAGGGTATTTCTATTCATCATTTAAGTATTCCGCCGAAGAACATGGAGGAACGCATTTTGATGCGCCTATACATTTTAGTGCCAATAAGAACACGATAGAAAAGGTTCCACTTTCTAAACTTAAAGGCCCAGGTGTAGTGGTTAATGTTTCTGAGAAAGCGTTAAAGGACCCCGATTATCTGATTAGTGTTGAGGACTTTGAGACATGGGAAGCCAGGCATGGTCAAATACCCGATGGAGCCATTGTGCTTGTTTATACAGGCTACGGACAGTATTATCACGATAGTGAAAAATATCTTGGTACCAACCTGACAGGCCCGGAAGCGGTACCCGAATTACACTTTCCAGGACTGAGTGCTGAAGCAGCAAAATGGCTAACAGAAAAACGTAATATCCATGGTATTGGCCTGGATACCCCGAGCATTGATTATGGTCAGTCAAAGGATTTTATTGTTCACCAGATACTTTGCGACAATAATTTAACAATATATGAAAACATTACCAATCTTGAAAAATTACCGGAAAAAGGCTCTTACATTATCGCCTTGCCCATGAAAATTAAAGGAGGTAGCGGTGCCCCTTTAAGGATTGTGGCCATGATTTATAAGTGATTTAACATGCGAAACACCCCATATCCGAACCGTAAAAGCTATTACGCAAACAGCGTATAAAGAAGCGGCTGATTTATTTAGCCAATAAAATTGAAAACTAAATGTAGCCTAAATGCACAACAGCTTAATAAGGTTTTATGACTTCCATTATTAAAGAATGTATTTTTGCAGTTATATATACACAATAGATAAAATGACCACAGCCATTATGATAGTTATATTCCAATTCACATTGAAAGGATACGTTCTAATTCAGGCTTAATTGATAGGAAACCTGCACGACAAGTAACAATTCCTTTCCACTGGGATGATGGTACAGAAATGCAAGGGATTTTTGGCGGGAATGGCTCTGATGGCTACCCAAAACAATTAGAATTTATACCTCATAAAGATATCTTGGGAAGGTATTTTAGAAATATGGGGCTACCTAATAATAGAAGAATTTCATTAGAAGACCTTAACAACTATGGACGAACCACAGTTACACTTGAAAGAATAAATGCTACTGATGTGTTACCTTATCCGGTACGATAAGCCTCCTATTCA
>PIVJ01000453.1 GCA_003353955.1 Bacteroidota bacterium
GCGAAACTGGCCAAGGTACCGTCCCACAGCCAGCACCGCACGCTCGCCCGCCCAACGGCGGCGGCGGTGGCGGTGGCGGTGGCGACGATGAAGGCGATGAAGGCGGCGGCGGCGGCAGAGGCAAAGTCGACGATGAAGTCGGCGAAGATGGCGGCGGCAGCAGCGGACGCGGCGGTGGTAGCGGCGGCCAACACGCCAACGCCCCAGGTCGGGCGTGCCCCCCTCCCCCAAATTTCGGAGGAGGCGGGGCCGCCGCCCCTGGAGGCAGCGACGGACGCGGCGGTGGTAGCGGCGGCCAACACGCCAACGCCCCAGGTCGGGCGCGGCTCCCTCCCCCAAACTTCGGAGGAGGCGGGGCCGTCGCCCCTGGTGGCGGCGGCGGCGACGGCGGCAATGGAGTCGGCGGGCCTTACCCCGAGGCAGCGGCGGCGGCGGAGAATATTTCCACCGCCGCACCCAACGACGGACGCTATGTGCTACAGAGCGCCCCCACGGCTTTGTCCTACGTGCTCCTTTTAATGTTCTTCACTACGCTTTGCGCATATTCTGCGGCAGGGCGGATGAGCATTGGCGCACGGTTGGGAGGAAGATCATTCGAAAACCAAGGAATATGTCACGAGTATCCTTCGCCCGTGTTTTCAGTCCCGCAGGACTACGAAATCGATATTTTCGCGAGCTGGGATGAAGCTCTTGCGGACGGTGCCGGCAGCGGCGCCTTATCGTTTTATGCGAGCTACGGCGATGAGCTCGCCAGCGGCGCCCTCCTGGGCGCTCCCTCGGATTTTTCGAGCTACGGCGATGAGCTCGCTGGCTGCGCCCTTCTGGGCGCCCCTTCGGAGTTTGCGAGCTGCGGAAATGAGCTCGCTTGCTGCGCCCTGCTGGGCGTCATCTCGGATTCGGCGAGCTGCCTCGGTGCGCTCGTCGAAGGCGGCGCCATGGCTGGCGCCTTCTCGGAGTCGGCGAGCTGCCTCGGTGCGCTCGTCGAAGGCGGCGCCATGGCTGGCGCCTTCTCGGAGTCGGCGAGCTGCCACGGTGCGCTCGTCGAAAGCGGCGCCATGGCTGGCGCCTTCTCGGATTCGGCGAGCTGCCCCGGTGCGCTCGTCGAAGGCGGCGCCAAGGCTGGCGCCTTCTCGGATTCGGCGAGCTGCCCCGGAGCGCTCGTCGAAGGCGGCGCCAAGGC
>PIVJ01000454.1 GCA_003353955.1 Bacteroidota bacterium
AATAGCCATGCAATTCGCTAGAGCTAACAACCAATTAGCAATATATGACAATGTAGCTGACAAAGTAATACAAGTTGCATAACAAAAACGATCAACTATAGATAATATAACTGAATACAAAATCTAATAACTATGAATATATTTTATTTACATAGCGATCCCGTTATCGCTGCGCAAAAACAATACAATAAACACGTTGTCAAGATGATACTTGAGTCAGCACAGCTACTGTGTTCAGCTCATCACATGCTAGATAGTGAGATAGATGTTCCCTACAAACTAACACACAAAAACCATCCGAGTGCTGTGTGGACCAGACAATCTGTACAAAACTACGCATGGCTGTACTTCCACATGTTAGCTCTTGGCAATGAATATACTAAGCGCTACGGTAAAAAACACCTGACTATAATCAAGTGTGAGAATATACTGTCTCAAACACCTGGTCCGATCTTTAATACCGGCTTGACAGAAATGCCTCAATGTATGCCAGACGAGTATAAAGTTTCAGGCGATTCCGTAGCTGCTTATCGTAATTACTATGTAAATGAAAAAGCACATTGCGCTAACCCTAAAGTTGAAATGCTATACACTTCGACGGATCAGTTTGACTAACCTAAAACCTAAAAAACTATGATAATATTTTTTATAAAAGCAGTGTATATTGTTAACTGGATGTCTTTAATAGCCGCTATAGTGGTTGATATAATTGCAATATACAACGACGAATGGGATGATATGTGTATAACCACAAAGAAAAAGTTATTACTAAACATTATACTACCATTTTACTTTATGTGGCCTACTATCGGCAGGGTATTAACGGATTGGTATAAAAAACTAAAATAAGTAGTATCACGAGTAACAGCGTAATTAACTGTTGGCACGGTGCAAGTCCGATCCTGCGAAGGAAGATAACTACCAGGCGAAAGATACGATTAATGATCACGCAATAGCTGATAACCGCGAAAGGAACGCCGTGACGCGAGCGAGGGAGTTCGACTCTCCCTGCGGTTACTAATATTAAACTAAATAACTATGACAGCAAAGCAAATTGACCTTATGCCTATCGAAGAATTAGAATCGCTAGCATGCAACTTAACACCAAATCAATTATTTCAATGGAGTGCATCCGGATATGATGGATTAACCTATGTAAAAATAAAACTAGATGAGTAAA
>PIVJ01000139.1 GCA_003353955.1 Bacteroidota bacterium
CATAAAAATTGTAGACAACTGCTTTCCTTTTTGAGATGTAAAGCTATACAGATATAATCTTTCAAAGGAAAAACAATGTCAAAATACAAAATTAAAATCAATGTTGAGCTTGTAGAAAGTGATGAGACTGAAAATCATGAGATCAATAAAAACACCGATGGAAGTTACTCAATGGTGATAAGCGAGAAAGATGCAACCAGCATCGATATGTGTGAAAAATCTGTGTTGCAAATAGCTTACCCTACAATTCGAAAAGCAGTTTCTGATCATTTAAGTCAAGTTTCAAAAAAAAAGCCGAAAAAGAAGCTGGGAAAAGGGATCAAATCATAGCGAATTCTCATCCATACAAGATTGACGGAGAAATCGGAAGATTCAGCTTTACAACTCATAGCATTTATCATGAGAGCCAAAGCCAATACAACACAGCTCAAGATTTGTTTGTCCACTTGAGAGGGGTCGAGATTTATAAAACGATCGGGTTTAAAGATATTGCCCTAATCTATGGCGATACTGAAATATCTTATCAAAAAACGGCACGATTGATTAATCGCATTCGACATCAAGAACATGGAGGTACCCCTTCCCGGACACTTCATGACTGCACGGAAAAAGAAGGACGAGAGGCCCTCAGTTATATCGCCCAAAGAGCAGGTTGTATCCTTAAGGAAAATGGTTTCACAGAAGATGGCATATGCCGGGAGATCAAACTTGAATGCATTAGAAAGCGTCCGGTAACTTTGCCCAAGCAGCTTGTACTAAAGACAGTTGACCAATGCTGCCAGGCTCAAGATATCAACGTTGATGCCGTCTTGAGGAATCCTGTACCCTATGAAAATCCAGAAAATAGCACCGAGATATCAATAGATGACGTTAATGTAAAAAAACAAGAAGAATTCCGTCCCGGCGGTATCAAATCGGAACGGGGAAAACGGAAATATATCCACAACACCATTGCCCATGTATCCAAAGCAGATGCGGGTAAATATGTGTTGAATGGCCCTGGCACAAAAAATGTCTTACGATTTCTAACAGCTTTTCTGCTCCATAATGACTTGACTGGCGACCGTATTCAGTTCTTCACCGACGGTCATAGGGTGTTAAATGATTCTATTTTCAAGAGGTTTAGCTGGCATAAGAATATTGGGATCATCCTTGATTGGTATCATTTGGAAAAAAAATGCAAAGAACAATTGAGCCTTGCCTTGAAGGGCAGATTTATCCGCAACGAAATTCTTGATAAGCTTAAACCGTTATTATGGTATGGGCTTATTGATGAGGCCGTAAACCATTTGGAGGCAATTGATCCAGATTCCATAAAAAAAATAGAAACGCGAGACAAGCTGATCGAATACTTGAGAAGGAATAAACCGCACATTCCTTGCTATGCTGTAAGAAAAGAGCTGGGGTTATGTAACTCCAGTGCTATCGGTGAAAAAATGAATGATCTTGTCGTCTCAAGTCGTCAAAAACATAATGGAATGAGTTGGTCAAAAGCGGGTTCAGTAGGTTTGGCAACAATCACAGCCATAAAAAGAAATAAAGAAAATGAAAAATGGTTTGAAACGAAGGAGTTAAATTTCAAACTGGCAGCGTAACCCCACCCGCACAGGTCGAAAATTTGCAGGAGATAAAACATCAATATAACAATCTTCGCATAATAGCTCTTTTTTGTGTGTCCTTTCCTCTCCATCAGGAATCATGACTTTGCATTTGGTACATTCCATATTTTCTCCTTATTATTTGAGAACCTTGAAAATAACCGGTTTCACCCGGTTCATTTTCGTTGTTAAAAGTTTATAATACAAAAATCAAGTCGGCCCCAATTCATATTACAAATCCAAAATCATTATCTTAGGAAAACAATCTTTTCCATATTTTGAACAGCCATCGCACCGGAATTTTTTTGGCACATCATCAAGATCAATAATTTCCGCAAACCCAAATTTTGACCAATAAGCCGGGACTTTGGCTTGAATCATTATCCTTTTGGCCCCTAGGTCCTGTATTTCTTTTTTAACCAATTGAAATAAAGACTTTCCAATTCCCTGGCATTTGTAGTCGTCATCCACCGCAACAGAAAAAGTATATTCACCATCTTGAAACATGACTTCTGCTCCACCGATTAGCTTGTTAAGTATTTTGACCGAATATCCCTTGAAAATCTCAACACCATTTTTATTGTTCTCTAATCCCTGAGCTTCAAAAATTTTTTCAATTTCAGGATATTCATCTGGTTCAGCCTTTCTTATTTTAAACAGATCATTCATTTTTTACCCTGCTTTTTATTTTTTTATTTGGTAAACAACCTGTGGCTTGCCGCCGGGTAGCCGGGGGCTGTTGCCAGCCCTAAGCCCTCTCAGAACCGGACGTGAGACTTTCACCTCATCCGGCTCAAATATATTGGTAAGGCATCTTTCGACACCCGGCAGTCAGAAACTGCCTTCACGGTACACGGTTGTATACGGGGCACGTTATTTTGTGACGTAAATATTTCACTGTTGATTTCATTACTTGAGTATAATTAAGAAACCATTGACGTATTTCTTCATGTCCCGAATGTTTACCATTTTCTTACCAATTTATTATCAAGGTCGCGTTTGGGTGAAAACATCCCATTATATTATCAATATTCCCTTGATCCACAGCATGACAACAGCGATAAAGCAGCTGTTCAATTTCTATTATACTTTTGTGCATAATTCATACCCTCTTTCAAATTATAGATTTTATTGAAACCAATTGAGTTCAGGGGCCGCCACAAAGCCGCCCTTGCGGTCTGCTGCAATGATTTGATAATTGCCTTTGTCACACTTCAAAACGAACTTGAGACTCTTTTTAACTTTAGTAACGATAGGCCAGCTGAAACGAAAGCTACTGCAATCGTTCTACCAAATAATTTCATAACTAATTTGTTTTGTGAATGGTAAATTGTTATTTATAAATTTATGAATTAGGGCTGCAATCCCTGTTGCGCTTAAGGTAACCCAGATTATATTTGCCCTGTCTTATTTATAATATTAGACAATATGTGAAGTGATTATGGCGGCTTGTTAGCAAGCTTTGAGCCTAAGTGTTAATAGGGGTGTAGTTCTATTTTTGATTGTTGAAGGGTACTCTTTTTGATATTTACACCCCATTTTTTTATAGAACATTTTTGAATTAGGATCGGCTAAAACACATAACTCTTGAATTTGTCTGGCTTCACATCTTTTCGATAAATGGTTGAACATTTTTCTGCCCAAACCTTTTCCAATAAATTGAGGCAGAATAAACATATGATCAAGCCAATAACCTTTGTTGATTTTAATACCTGAGATTTTGATATCCTTTTTAAGTTCAACAATTGAATAATAACCAATAGGAGAGCCATTTCTTTCCAAAACAAAGACCTCATTATCCAAAATGTAATTTGGATTTATTGTCAGTTCCTTTTTCCAAACTTCAAAGAATTGTTTTGGATATTGCCAATACCCTTTGGATTCGAAAGAAATTTTAGTTAAGCTTTCTGCTTCATTTTTTTTGGCTGGTCTGATCATATGCAATTTGCACCTTAATTTTACTGGTCTGGTTTTTCTGGTTCATGGCAGCAGGGGATTTGGGATATCCATTTTATTTTCAATGGTTTGGAATAACAAAACAAGAATTTGCATTGATAAACTTATATGGCATTGCCGGTTTAAAGATTATCAATATTACATTTTTCCTGGTGCCCTATGCAGCCATCAGGCTTGTCATGAACAAAGAAGCTAAAAATCCCGGAGCTTTTCATTAAGATAGGGTATAAAAAAGCTTACAGGAAAAATATAAAGAAAGAAGACCTTAAGAGCATCACCGATCTGACCCGTTCGTTGTTGAACTTTTTTTAAGAATCTCCCTTTTACCGGCAGAGTTCCAGCCGGGAATCAGGGGCAGGATCGTCGATCTGCTTCAAAATCTGCCCCAGGGCAGACCTTAAGGCCTCCTCGGGCACTGGATGGTAAAAGGGCATGTTCAGGGCCTGGGCCGCAGTCAGACTGGCGCCCACGGCCCAGGATAAAAGATGCGCCATGTGCTCGCCGGCCGGTGCCATAAGTTCTGCCCCCAAAAGCCTGCCGTCCTTTTTATCCCCGTAGATCCGGGCAATTCCTGCTGCCTTCCCCAGGATCATCCTGGCCCGTCCAAGTTTCTCCCATGAGGCGTTGCCCGTTACAAACTCCATTCCCTGGTCTGTCAGTTCCCTGTGAGAGAGCCCTGCGATGGCTATGTCCGGGGATGAAAAGGTGATGGCCAGCGGGGTGCGTTTTTTAAAGCAGGATATGCTGTTGGCCGTGGCGTTGTACCCGGCAATATTGCCGTCATCAGCGGCTTCGTGGAGGATGGGCTTTTGCCCGTTGACATCTCCTGCCAGGAATATGGGCAAGTCCTTGATCTGAAGGGTGCCGGGATCAAAGGGAGGCATGCCTCTGGCATCCAGTTCAACCCCCAGATTTTCCAGGCCAAGGTCCTGGAGTGCGGGACGGCGTCCCGTGGCCAGCAATATCCGGTCAACCGTCCACTCTCCGCTTTCACATCCGACAACAACCCCGTTTCCCGACCTGCGGCGGATGTCGGCTGTACCCAGTTTTATGTTCATCTCCTTTGAAAAATGCTCAAAGGCATAGGTCTGAAGGTCAGGGTCGGTCAGACCGCCTGCGGTTTTGCGCCGGCTGAAGGCGATGATGTCCACCCCCAGACGATGCAGGGCCTGGCCCAGTTCGATACCAATGGGGCCCAGACCAAACACCGCCATTTTTCC
>PIVJ01000455.1 GCA_003353955.1 Bacteroidota bacterium
CAAGATCCAATGGATCTCTATTTAAGGGGGAGTATAACCTTTTTTCGCAGCAAATGGAAAGTTGCTCAAAATACAGATATCCAATGAATTTCAGGCATGCATGTGTTCAGTGCATATCATGAAACACATAAATAGCACCCAATCTGCATTTAAGGATTTTAATCGTTTTTTATGACACAAAACGTTTGGCAACCTTTGGCCCCATGGAACTCATAAAATCATGGCCACTCGTCCTTAGAAAGGGGCTAGCATGGTGCTTGGCACAACTACTGATCACCCTTTACCCACTATATTGAATATAGATGATTAGTAAGTGTTATATTTTAACATCAAAGATGTCTTCGTTCTCATCACAGACCCCCCATACCAATCCGGATGTAAATTGCAGGCTTCATTCGAACGGGAACTCGTTTTAAAGGGTAAAGGGGTGTTAATAGGTATCTTAATATAATACCTATTCATTTGCAGGACCCTACTTGAATCTTGTAACTAGTTCCATGGGGCCAAAGGTTGCCTTTTGTTTTCGGTTATAAAAACCATATGTGACATATAAATGTGGATTTGATAGGTTCATTGTATTTCTAGATCCACACTGGCCATATCCCTGCCAGAAATTCATGTGAAATCGGCGTTTTAACGAAATTTTCACTCACCGTATAAAAAGGTTATACTGGCCCTTAAGCATGGTAAAAAAAGTTTTAAAAAGATGTGAAGTTGTAAAGGTCGTGAATGTGGCGGACGGGACTCGAACCCACGAGGGTCAGATGGGTCCAACGTCAAACCCGAGTTACCACTCCACCATTGCGACGGGTTACAAACTGGTGCGTGTACTAACATCTTAATACTGGCCAGGCCGTCTGATCATGTATTGACATGTCATCTCAACTGCTGGCTGTCGCGACCTCGCTTCGACCAATACTCTTTGAAATACCACGAATTGGAGGTGCGTAAGCAAAAGCGACAAGCTATAGCACAAAGTAGGGATTGATAGCCTTTGCGTCATGGAGCGCTTTTTTCATATTTCTTGTTGTATTCTCCGTATAAGCCCGAAAAGCACGTTGAAAATCACCAACTTTTGACTGTCGGCCATTTTCCCATTGTTTTGCTGTGTGTGGACGAGCATACCCCCGTGTGGACGTGCATACCCCTCGTGTAGGTCTCGTTCGAAGGA
>PIVJ01000456.1 GCA_003353955.1 Bacteroidota bacterium
ACAAGTGCTTTTGTCATGTGTTGTCGCACTCGTCTAGTAAATGGCGAGCGATCGGCTTTATTTTGTCACATTTGGTTTGTGTCGTCTTTGTCCCGCTATTACCGGTATAAAAGCCCGCCCTAAACGGTAGTGACGTCACATTCACTGTCCGACCGTAGCCGTGGCCGGATCGCAGAGCCCAAATCAAGCTCACGGACAATGGCCACAAGCGTGTGTTATGCCGGCTCCGGTGGCGATGAAGAGATAGGCCTACATACCAACAGATGTACTACAGTTTACATTCGAAATTCGCACAATAAATTGAGATATTCCATATTCCATATTCATGAAGCAATAAGCGTTTCTCTGTGATGTGGTTCAAAACAGATAGATCTTTCATTATAATATCTCCACGGATGGTGTAGGCCTACATGTCCACATGCACACGGCCAGGCTATTGACGCGCGGCCAGTATATAGCTGACCAGCCAATTATAATTTCCGCCCAATTACCGATTACCGCATACGTAACGCGATTTTCAGCAACGGGCACATTGCTACTGGGGACCCCGGGACTTGCCGGTACTCGATCAGACTCGCTGTACCCAGCCCTATAATTATGGATGATTTTATTCGGATGCATACATTTTTCTGTGGTATCCAACTGGCCGCTCGCTAACACCCGGGGATACCGGAGTAGTGTTACAATGTGACTTGGCAGACTTACACACACAAAAACGTCGGGCATGAGTATAGCCCGGGGGTCCTAGGTGTTATCAATTCATGGTTGGATTTAGGGGAATGGCACACTCGGCCCTCTTGATTTATTTTGCATTTTAATTGGAAAACGCGTTCCGGCTAAAATCTAATCATCCAGTGGTTTGCCTGACCCTCCCCCACCCTGTCCACTCTCCCGCCTATCACCCGGGTCCCTTTGGGCGTGCATGGCAATTGACAGATGCATATGTCCACGCATTGCGATCCCGAAGCTAGATAATTGGCCCTTTGCAGTGACCGATGTATGTTTTGTTGGCATTTCAACATGATTTCTCGTTTGCACAGTCGGTAGAGCACTTGTCTACTGATCATGAGGTACGAGGCTCGAGCCCCGGCAAAGGTGGAATACATTTTTCTAATTGAGATGGCCGGACGCTCTCTGAGAGCGAACGAGACATGTTCACTGCTCGAGGCCG
>PIVJ01000457.1 GCA_003353955.1 Bacteroidota bacterium
TTTGAACAGCTTCTGTCATTTCCCCCTACATGCCCTGTTCTAGCTAGCTGATTATGTATTTGTATCATTTTGTTACATATAAATCTGGAGGAAACATACGATTCAGGAAATACAATGGTCAAGTCAGCACCAAGTACATGTACATGCAGTGGGCCGACCCCTGACTATTAAGCCTACACCACCGTTTGCCTATGCCATGACCTATGTCACATGTCACATGCATGTGGGTATGTTGTCAACATCCGAGTCATCATTAAGCCGGTCAATTCGCGCGAAGAAAGGTGAACAAATCGTGCGTTTTTACCGTTGATATACTTATGTCAGAACAAACTTTGCCTACCCCTTGCACCTTGAGTCTCAGATCGTTACGCTGATGCTAGAATTGACAGCCAAAACCATCAAAAATCATCACATTTATCCCCCGAAATGCCTATGCGTCACTCCTACGCCTATGTGAAAGTAAGTCACATGCCCAACCATTTCTAGGACGTACATGAATATTCAATGATTCATCATGTTCATTTGTATACCTTACATTCAAAGAGCCGGGGACTGATTTAAATAAACGTGTGTCTGAATGTATTAAATAATGAGATGCGCGAAGGTTAGCAACTGCTCGGTCCTGCGGCAGATATCAGAACCGCGCCGGCAGTTGCCTACACGAAGGTGAGTGGGTCTTTTACTCGAGCCACGCCGGCCCTGACTACGCGAAGGTGAATTGGTCTTTTACTCGAGTCAATAGCAGGTGACGCGCTTTCAGTTCGGCACATGCCTTGAAGTAGTTATCATCATATTGTGTCGAATTTGAAATCAAGATTACCGGGGCATCGAGATGCCACCGGAAAAAGAACATCAATTATTTCATTCTATTCATCAGACACGCGTCGATCATCTGTCGCGGGACGCGGGACGCTACTCGATGCGCCGGCAGACGATAATTATGCTCCGACGACCGCACAAAGACCTATATCGCGCGAGCAGGACATTATAGAGACTTTAAAGTGATTTTACGTGGACGTGCGTGGACGTGAACAGATAAATCCGATTCCATGCTTTTGCAGTTGCATTCTATGGGATTATTTGGCATGCATCTGAACAAGCGTCGTCCAAAGTTGTAGAAATGGTGAGTTAAATTTGTCTTTGTTACTTTCCTCAAGTTATAGACGTCCA
>PIVJ01000458.1 GCA_003353955.1 Bacteroidota bacterium
TATGTATCAAATTACATATACATTACTGGAATCGAAACAAACAAAAACCAAACTTTTGAAAATGGATAACCAGCAGGCCGAATTATTTCAAATTGTTTTGAAAAATTCTTAGGGTGTCCCATTGACGAAAACAGGAAAAAAAAGCAAAACTTAAAGACACTTCCGAATCTTGGATAGGCGCAACACTTTTTGTGATGAATATCGTAAATTTTGCAAACATCCTAAACTTGACTTTCTGAGGAAGCCCTAATTATACATCCATGTACACAAAGATAAAAAGCATCCATGTACTGCACAGATGCTTTTATAAATTCTACTATGTAAACTTTTAACTCAATGATGTTATAGGCTGAATTCTATTAACTATAAGCATTTAATCCCCAAATCCCATGAATATTGCCATCTATGAGACCCTGCCAATAATTCTGATCGTAAGGAGCTGGAGAATTATTTTTCCGATCATATAAATAATTTATTTTATTTTGAAAACCCGTTGATGAATGAAATACAATATTAAATGTTTGTTCATCAAATCTAGCTCTAACTATTTCTACTGTACCATCATCAGCATCTTTATAACCGCCATTACTATCATCATAATTCCCAAATGGAGTTGCTACTTTTTTACCAATCCCAAAAGGCTTTTCATAATCAATTGCATAGTAATTGAGATAAATATTAATACCCCATCTTGGATTAAGTATCATAGCAATCTTCTTTTCCGCATTAATCTCTGTATAACCTATAACATAACCATGTTTATAATCATGTACTACAACAGGTATAGGATGTAATAAGGCCTTTTTAAGTAATGAGTTTTCTTTTTCTTGGTTAAATTGTATACCAATGAGTTCTTCTTTTGTAATAATAGAACTATCGTCCTTATTACAACTTACAAATGAAATTAACATTGATAATAATAATACGTAAATAAATTTAAGATTTTTCATAATTTAGATTTTAAGATTTCTCCTACTCGTTTTTTCAAACTGGGTTTTCAGATTCCCCCATTATTATACTTTTCATAACCTATAACATATAAAAATGATCTTGTATACTTATAGGTGGGTTCTAAAAATTTGTTTTCTAAATGTGATTTGAGAAAAATCGTAGAACCCGTTGAACGATTTTCCAAAATCACTATAAATATAATATATTCTCTTTAATT
>PIVJ01000459.1 GCA_003353955.1 Bacteroidota bacterium
TGGACTCCCTTGAGGTGTCCCCTTTTCGCGTTGTTGACTTAGCCCTTCAATTAATATCCCACTTCGAAGGTATTTCCTTATCAGTCTCAACAACCCTTTATCTTGGAGTGTTCGTGATAATTTATACATCAACTTATCATGGTTTACTTCATCGAAGAAACTCTGCAAATCCATATCTACTACCCATACTTTCCCTTCCTTCACATAACCGCTTGCTCTTTGCAAGGCTTGGTGTGCGCTCCGTTTTGGACGAAAACCATAACTGTGGTTAGAAAATATTGGTTCGTAGATTGGGCTTAACACTTGAGCTATGGCTTGTTGGATGATCCGGTCTGTTACCGTGGGGATGCCCAACTTGCGCTTCCCGCCACTTTGTTTCGGTATTTCAACCTGCTTTACCGGGTCTGGAACATAGATCCCTTTCAACAATTGGTTTATGAGTTCCGCTCCGTGCTTCGAAAACCATGGCGCAAACTCTCCGGTAGGCATTTGATCAATCCCTGCCACTCCCTTGTTTTGTTTTACACGTTTGTATGCCTGACTTATGTTCTGTTGGGAACATATCACTGCCATCAAACTTCCTGCTAAGGCTCGTCCTTGTTGTCCTTCTCCGCTTACTTGAGTCCCTTTTCTTGTTTGCGCTTGGGGTACGCCCTCACGTCCTTCGGAATAGGGAATAGCATGCTGATTTTGTTCCGAAAACAAATCCAACTGATATACTATCGCTTGCTGACCCTTCATAAACGAACATTCTAACTGACTGCTCCTTAAATTAACTGATTCAGACCTTCATCTTTCTTTAAAAGAAAAACTACTATGTCCTCTGCTGACTTCTCAGTACTTCTCACCGATTGTCTCCGCTCGGTTTGTTGTCCTTACAACAAGCATTGAGATCTCCCAGGATAAAATAAAAGACTTTCTCTGTGTCCCACATAGTTTACGCTAAAAGGTTACGGTTGAATTTTGGGCTCGCCCAATCCATAGCTCGGTTGCCCCCTTTCTACGCCTTATACTTTGTTTCTGTTCGTCAGAACTACAGATTTGCTAATGGCTTTCTTCAGATTTGCAGTCACCCGCAACACCCCTGCCAATTACTAACGCTTCCTATCAACTCGGCACGTACAGAGACTTTCACTCTGCTAGTCTTATACCATACCTGGCATACTAA
>PIVJ01000460.1 GCA_003353955.1 Bacteroidota bacterium
CTATGCATAGTATTTTGGACATATATCTGAAAGAAAGTAGGTCACAATGACCTAATTTTTCAGTATGGAAGTAAATGTCACCTAGAGGGGTCATATATGAACCATACATAATATCAATCTAGAGATGCAAAAAGTTCCCCCATTTACTGGCTAATGCATTGAAAATGGAGTTTGACCTATTTTTTCATAAAACTAGGTCACAGTGACACAATTCTTAGCATGTAGGTCAATGTGTCCTAGGGGCCTCCAAAATGTCGAACACATCTGAAATTTGGCTATTACTGTTCAAAATATAGATCCATAGGATCTGGTGTCTCACCTGTTGAATTTAATATGTACATGTGTAGGCTATATTTCAAAATTTGGGTAGTACAGGTCACATAGGTGATATAGATTTCATCTCCATCAATTAAACAGCAAAAAAAGGGCCACCGATTAGCGGTAAATGCATTGAATTGCATTGAAGTTCCTCCGTTAAAGAGAAAAGGTGCCATCATTTGCTGGCTAATGCATTGAAATTAGAGTTTGACCTATATCTTCATGAAAGTAGGTCACAGTGACCTAAATCTTGAAATGTAGGTCAATGTGACCCTGGAGGTGTCCAAAATATCAAATACATTTGATATTTGGCCATTTCTGGTCAAATGAGGGTCCTTTTAAAAAAAACATGTTTTGACCTATATCTCAGAGAAAGTAGGTCACGGCGACCTAATTTTGGGCATGGAAGTAAAGGTCATCTAGAAGGGTCATATTGGTCATACAAACTTCAAATCCCACTATTAACGAAAAAATGTGCCACCATTTACTGGCCAATGCATTGAAAATGGAGTTTGACCTATATCTTCATGAAAGTGGGTCACAGTGACCTAATTCTTGAAATGTAGGTCAATGTGACCTAGAGGTGTCCAAAATGTCAAATGCATTTGATATTTGGCCATTTCTGGTCAAATGAGGGTCCGTTTTAAAAAAACCCGTTTTGACCTATATCTCAGAGAAAGTAGGTCATGGTGACCTAATTTGGGGCATGGAAGTAAAGGTCATCTAGAAGGGCCATATGGGTCACACAAACTTCAAATCCCCCAATTAACGAAAAAATGTGCCACCATTTACTGGCCAATGCATTGAAAATGGAGTTTGACCTATATCTTCATGAAAGTAGGGCACAG
>PIVJ01000461.1 GCA_003353955.1 Bacteroidota bacterium
CCTTTGATGCGTTGATGAATAGTACCATCTTTCTTTTGAACTGGACATCTCAACCATCTCTCTACGTACAAGTGAATATGCTTCTTTTGGGTAAAAGCACTTAATGATTTAAGCATTAAGTCATGATCGATCTCATCAAAAAAACTTTTGATGTCCAAGTCAATTGCCCAGTCCATTCGCATACAGTTCTTTCTGCATTGCATAATGGCTTGGTGTGCCGACTTGTTGGGTCGATAACCATATGAACTATCGCTAAAGTATTTAGCTACTTCTGGCTCTAGTTCTTCTCTTATTACCATTTGAGCTGTTCGATCTTGTACCGTGGGAATACCTAGCTTACGCCTTTGGTTTTCCCCCTTGGGTATTTCAACTTCTCGAACTGGTTGGGGAAAATAGCTACCACTAGCCAACCGATTCCATATTGGATACAAATACTTCCTCGGTTGAGCAGATACTTCTTCTATGGATATTTTATCCACGCCATAAGCTCCACCATTTTTCTTTACCTTTTTAAAGGCTTCCCAAACTTGTTGTCGCTCTATCGGTTGCGACTTTTGTTTCTCCTCGAAAATCATCCTAAATCTCTTTAGTTGTTATACAATTTAAAACTGTTAAGTCAGTCCCTTCGCTCCTCTTCCATTACAGAAGATTCATCACTACTACGAACTGATCCGCCACTAAATCATAGTATTGCTACTTTCTGCCTTGCCCTTCGGGGTTATGACATTTTTGCACTACAATTTAGCTTCTCCTGTTCCGTGAATGAGCAGTAAGTAAAGCTCTTGTCCTCTATATGCCGATTGCCACTTAGCCAGTAAATCAGGTTGCATCCGCTAAGTTCTGTCTCGCTAGACCGCACATCCTTCGATTTTGACAATACTAAAGTTGTTTACGACACTTCTACAAGGTTTTAATCTCATCTCTTTCAACTTCTTTACTCCTACCATAGCTCCACTCTGTGTGCTTCACAGCAGACAGGTAAGCCTTTAACCTTAACGCTCAATACCATCCCGTGAAAGAAAAGCACCTTAAGGCGGTTTGACTGATATGCCTGAACATCCCAGCCGAGAGACCATTCCGATAATTAATCTAAATCCTCTCATCTCATTTACAGTTATGTCGAACATTATTATTAATTTGTATCCCTGTTCGACGCAGGACACAC
>PIVJ01000140.1 GCA_003353955.1 Bacteroidota bacterium
AAAAACTATGAATTTAAAAATTAGGTTAACATTAATCGTAATATTTTTGATAAATATTACATTAATGTCCCAAAATAACTATACACTCAAAGGTGTAGTTGTTTCTGAAGTTGATGATACCTCTATTCCAGGTGTAACAGTTATTATTGAAGGGACTTCTAGAGGAACCACCACAGATCCTGATGGTAATTATCAACTAGAAGTAAAACGTGGTGATGTATTGAGATATTCTTACATCGGTTTTTTAGCTCAGATAGTTATTATAACTGATCAAAGGGTAATTGATATTGCTTTAGCTGAAGATTTTAGTCTGCTCGATGAAGTAGTCGTGATTGGTTACGGTGTTCAGAAGAAATCGCATCTAACAGGCTCCGTTTCGAAAGTCGTAAATAAGAGTCTCGACCAAATTGCAGTTGCTAGAGTTGATGAAGCTTTAGTAGGCCAAGTTTCAGGTATAAGCATTCAGGCCACAAACCCTGAAGCTGGTGAGGCACCAACAATTCGCATCAGAGGTGTTGGATCAATAAATGCTTCATCAAATCCTTTATTAGTAATAGATGGAGT
This sequence comes from Bacteroidota bacterium, assembly GCA_003353955.1. Lineage (GTDB taxonomy): Bacteria > Bacteroidota > Bacteroidia > Bacteroidales. Next base: position 565 of record PIVJ01000140.1, read on the forward strand.
TCCTGTTGATCTTGAATTTTTCGGCAGCCTTAATATGAATGACGTTGAATCTGTTGAAGTATTAAAAGATGCTGCATCTTCCGCAATTTATGGTTCTCAAGGAGCTAATGGTGTAATTATGGTTACAACAAAGCAAGGTAAAGAAGGAAAAACTAAATTTAGTTTTAGTACCTATACTGGATTTAAGTCTGTTCCTATCAATGATAACTATAATATGTCTTTAAAAGATTGGACAGCTATGGAGCTTGCTGCAACAGGTGAACTTTCTTATGCAACAACATACAAAAACTTACTAGGAATTGATCATAACTGGCAGGAAGATATTTATGATGGTGGTGCTATTTCAAATACTAATTTTAGTGTTCGAGGAGGTACGGATAAAACAAAATTCTCAATATCAGGTGGATACTTACATGATGAAGGTGTAATTATTACGGATGATTATAAAAAATACAATTTAAAGGTGAAAATTGATTCTAAAGTAAGTGACAGACTTTCCTTTGGAGCAAATTTATCTCCCTCTTATACTGAAAGAAGACGTTTAAATGGTGATACCTATGGCGTTTTAAGACAGGGACCTTGGTTGCCTATTTATTTAGACGAGCACACGATTCAATTTATAGATAGAGAATATTCGGGTGGAAAATATGCAAATGTTCAAGTTGGAGATTATGCAATGCAAGATATGTTTAGAAATTACCCCGTTACCATTGATGGTGTAACTCAACTAACAAGCATTAGATACTCAGGAGATTCAAATCCATTTGCTCAGTTTAATGAAGTTAATTATACTGAAGAAAAATTTAGTTTATCGGGTAATGTTTATGCACAATATAAAATTACAGATGATTTGAGTTTTAAAACATCAATTGGTGGATATTATCGTGCAAATAAAAATGAAAGATATATTGGAGTTCTTCAGCATTCCACTGGTGCTGCCAGGTCTAGCTCTAGATTTAGAAGCACTCACCAAGTTTCTTTGGTAGCTGATAATCTATTATTATATAATAAGGAAATCGGTAAACATGCAATTAATACTGTTGCCGGTATTTCTGCTACCAAAAAAAATACCTTTAGTTCTGAGATGACTGGTATTGGTTATGAGTTCGATTATATTGAGACTTTAAATGCCGCTACAATAATTTCTAACGCAACAACTTTTGCAATTGATAGAAGAATGCTATCCTATTTAGCGAGAGTAAATTATGCCTATGATAGTAAATATTTACTTTCTTTAAGTATTAGACGTGATGGAAGTTCAGTTTTTGGACCAGAAAAAAAATATGGTAATTTCCCTGCAGCATCTATAGGTTGGAATGCTTCTCACGAAGATTTCTTAAAAGATAATGACCTTATTTCATATTTGAAATTAAGATTTAGTTTTGGTACAACAGGAACAGATGCAATTGATGAATATAAATATTTAGCACTTCTTCAAACTTCGACTGCTGTCGTCGATGGAGCTATTGTAAGTGCATTCGATCCAGGTAATATAGCTAACCCTAATCTTCAATGGGAGCGTTCTATTGAATGGAACCCAGGTATTGATTTCGGATTTTTTAATGACAGGATAACAGGCTCCATTGAATACTATAATAGAACTAGCGATAATTTATTGCTATTTCTAGATATACCTGCAGTTACTGGATTTACAAATACCGATGTTAATTTGGGTCAAGTAGAAAATAAAGGAGTTGAATTTGAGTTAAGAACAAAGAATGTTTCCCTTAATAAATTCAGATGGAGTACTTCATTTTTAGCTTCAAAAAACAAGAACACTCTATTAGATTTTGGAACTGCAAACGGTTTGATTTCGAGCCTTGATTCAAAAAGAGCTGCTGAATGGCTTAACCAAGTAGGACACCCTATCTCGTCTTTCTACGGTTATGTTGTTGACAAACAAATTCCAATTGAATACCTAAATAATCCATGGGCTGTTGTTGGTGGACAAGCACAAGATGTTTATGTAAAAGATTTAAACGGTGATGGGCTTATTGACGCTGATGACAAAACAATTTTAGGAGATCCCTACCCAGATCTAGTTTGGAGTTTGACAAATGAGTTTGTTTATGGTGATTTTGACTTTAGCTTTATGATTCAAGGAAGCCATGGTGCTGAAATAAGAAATATGGAGGTTCAGTATTATTACAATCAATTCAATAGCGGCCAAGATTTTGACCCAGAAATTACCCCAGACCAAGAGTTTATTCAACAAAAAATATTTACTAGCGATATAATTCAGAATGCCTCCTTTGTAGCATTAAGAAATGTAAATATTGGTTATAATTTACCAAACAGCTTAACAAAGAAACTTAAGGTAAGCAAAGCAAGAGTTTATTTTTCAGGTCAAAATTTATTGTTTATTACAGCCAAAAATTATACTGGTGCTAATCCAGAAGCTATGCATGGCTATAATACTGTTACGCAATACGGATACCATGTAGGTGGTGCTCCAGTTGCAAGAACTATTTCTTTTGGTTTAAACGTAGAGTTTTAAATGTTAAGGTTAATAATGCAAATAATAAAATTAATATTATGAAACAAATAAAAATTATATCATTACTCTTGATAGGTATATTCATCACGTCTTGTGGTAAAGATTACCTAGACCCAACTCCAATTTCAACTATTGGTAGTAATGGATTTTATAAAAATAAAGCAGAAGTTGAAGCGGCTGTAATTAATATTTATGATGGATTACAGTTAGCCGTTCAAAGAGAATGGGCTATTACTGAAATGAGATCAGACAATGCTAGAACTAGAAGTAGTGAAGGGGACTGGGCTCAGTTTCAAAATTTAGATGTAAAACCTACAAATAATACTGTTGCAGATTATTGGGCTATGTTTTACAATGTTATTTTCAGATCGAATAGCGTGCTAGAAAATCTTGACGCTGCTGGCGATTCAGGACCAAAGTTTGAAGGTGAAGCCAAATTTACTAGAGCATTAAGTTATTTTAATTTGGTTAGATTATTCGGCGATGTACCCTTAATCGATAAAGTTATTGGACCAACCGAAACCGATTATTTTGATAGGGATAGCTCAACAGAAATCTATGCGCTAATTGTAAGCGACTTAACTACCGCTATTCAGAATTTAGATAATACATATAAAGGAAGAGCATCAAAAGCCGCTGCACAAGCATTGTTAGCAAAAGTATATCTTACTCTTCATAACTATGGTGAAGCTCAAACTTTATGTGAAGCTGTTATGGCAGGATCATTTAGCTTACCAGATTACCACGATGTATTTTATAACGAATTAAATAGTGAAATTATATTTGCTATTGAATATGCTAATGATATTGCTGATGACAGTCAGGATTTTAGTCTCGAGTTTACACAAGACGGTAGAGTTAGAGGTTTAAATTATGCAACAGCAGAATTGATTCAAGCGTATACAGATTTTGGTGGCGACATTAGAACAAATGAGTCTGTAATTTATGATGATAATCTTACAGCACCTGCTATACTGGACCCTTTACAAGATTATAGATGCGGTAAATTTGAATATAATTCTACAGCAAATAATCTAAATGGCAACGATTGGATAGTTTTACGCTATGCTGATGTTTTATTGATGCATGTGGAAGCTATTATGGCAGATGCAAATGAAATTAGTAGTTCAAATGCAATCGCCTCATTTAAACAAGTAAGAGATCGCGCAGGATTAACTACAGGCACATCCATAACTAAAGAAGATTTATTAAACGAAAGGCGAGTTGAACTAGCTTTTGAAAATCACCGTTTGTTTGATATAATTAGAATGGGAGTTGCAGAAACTGTACTTGGAGATTTTGCAACAAGTAATGGTTTTGTATTTACTACTTCGGATTTATTATTACCAATTCCTGAAAGAGAAATAGGAGTGAGTTTTAGAAAATTAACTCAAAACCCTGGATATAATTAAACCGAAAAAATAAACAATTTAAAATTTAGTTATTATGATACAAAATTTAAAAATAAAACTAACTAAAGTTTATTGGTTTTTAGGTGCATTAACTATGGTTTTTGCCTTAAATTCCTGTGAACAATATGAATTTCCTGAGGCAGGATCTATTCCTGATAAAACACCACCTGAAGCTGGCTTCTCTTTTACTGCTAGCCAAGTTGATTATTTAGAAATAGCTTTCTCAAATCTTTCTTTTAGTTCGACGGAC
>PIVJ01000462.1 GCA_003353955.1 Bacteroidota bacterium
AAAATGTCGAACACATCTGAAATTTGGCTATTACTGGTCAAATGAAAGGCTTTTTGGCAAAAGATGGAGTTTGACCTATATCTCAGAGAAAGTAGGTCACACTGACCTAAATTTGGGTAGTACAGGTCACATAGGTGATATACAGGGTGTCCCAGAAAAAACTAGTGGCGAGTCGTTTCGAACGAAACGATGATGTCTCCCCCCGTCATTTGAGCGAGTTGATCATTATGCCCAAGTTTGTGTTTTTGCATAAAGACACTATTTTGATCTAATACGACCTTGGAAAGAAGGTCAGTGGTCAAGGGAGACCCGGCAATAATTGATGCATGCAAGAGGCTCTCAGTATCCACTTGCATGCAAAATTGGACAAATACTTCTCGAGATATCCAGCCTGCAAGACAGAAAAAACAGTATTTTGATGATAAATGACCTTGAAAAGTAGGTCAAAGTGTCAAGGTAGACCACACAAAAGTTGATGCATTTGAGAGGCTGTCAATATCCAACAGCATGCAAAAGGGGATGAAAATCGGACCAGAACTTCTTGAGATATCCAGCCTACAAGACCAAAAAACAGTAGGTGGACGATAAATGACCTTGAAAAGTAGGTCAAAGGTCAAGGTAGACCAGCCAACAGTTGATGGGTGCAAGAGGCTATCAATATCAACCTGCATGAGAGAGGGAATGAAAATCGGACCACAACTTCTTGAGATATCCTGCCTAAAAGACCAAAAAAACAGCATTTTGATAACAAATGACCTTGAAAAGTAGGTCAAAGGTCAAGGTAGCTGGCCCAAAAGTTGATGTGTTCGAGAGGCACTCAAGAGGGACCTATATGCCCGAGCAGGCAAAAAACTGAAACAAACTTTTCAAGTTATGCCGCCTACAAGGCACGAAAACACTATTTTGACCAGAAATGACCTTGAAAAGTAGGTCAAAGGTCAAAGTAGGTGGCCCAAAAGTTGATACAACCTAGGGACCACAAAAATACACCTGTATGACCAATTTGATGAAAATCGAGTCATTAGTTATCTGGGAATTCCGCTTAGACTCCGGACAGACGCCCGGACGGACGGACTGCTGGACAGCACAAAAACAACATGTCTCCCATATCCCACTTTGTGGGGGGGAGACATAACTCCTATTCTCACAATAAATTAATTTC
>PIVJ01000463.1 GCA_003353955.1 Bacteroidota bacterium
TGCTGCAACATTTCGTCATAGCAGGAGATGCTCACCCGCAGCGGCTGCACTGTTTCTAAAGGGCTGGCTGCACATTAGGTTAGGTCCATTTTTTTTTGTGCAGATTTGGTTAGGTCCGTGCACATTTAGTTAGGTCTTTTGTACGGATTTGGTTAGGTCCGTGTTCGAATATGGTCGGTCCATTACCGAAAATTCATGGGGTTGTGCAGATTTGGTCAGGTCACTGTACAGATATGGATAGGTCCGACCTAACCAAATCTGTACAACATTTGTGTGCACATTTGGTTAGGTCCTTTTTTTGTGCACATTTGGTTAGGTCATTTGAAGGATTTTAAGCACACTAGCTTGCCGTTCACTTTTGGTTAGGTCCAAATTTCATTTTTCGGGGAAAGCGATTCAGGACCTAACCAAATATGTACATTTGGTGTCGTGCGTAACGCACATTCAGATTAGGTTAGGTCCATTTTTTTGGACCTAACCAAATGTGAACGGACCTGACCAAATGTGAACGGACCTAACCAAAAGTGAACGGACCTGACCAAATGTGAACGGACCTAACCAAATGTGAACGGACCTGACCAAATAAGAACGGACCTAACCAAATATGAACGGACTTCACCAAATGTCCCAATGTAAACGGACTTAACCTGCATGGTGCCCTTGCAGGGGCTGCATTTCCCAGTGCCATCAACCAACTCGGGTGTTTAGCGCCCTTTTCTGTTGTCATTGACCAACCGCCAACCGCCACGGCAACCGCCCATGCCGTTGAGGCACAAGCGCCGCCCTAGCGCCCCCCCCACCCATGTAGGTTAAGTTAAGTAAGGACGCAAAGAAAAGTGCGGTGGCTATTGTCCGTCTTGTTCGCGTTCGTTCTCCCTTCCCGTTTTGATTGCCTCGGGGGGCGCTAAAGCCAGGGCCAGGAAAAGGAAGAAAGAACGAAACCTCAGAAAACGCTGCAGTAAGTCCGGTTGGCGATTGGTAGGTGATTGCTGCTTGCTTGCGCTGGTGTGCAAAGGCCATTGTGATGGCACATCAAGTTCTAAGTCCCAGGTGGGGGAGCTGGCAAGACCAGAGACTTAGCTGATATCCTGCTATTCAAGCAAGCAGATATAAAGGAACGGGAACGAACCGCCCCACGCCACCGCTCTGACTTGCCCGG
>PIVJ01000464.1 GCA_003353955.1 Bacteroidota bacterium
AATATTTAAAGGAGAACTTCCCATCCATACCCAAGTAACAAGTTTTAACTTAAGTGGCAATGGTGTTCTCCATAAAGGAATTTGAGTAGGTGAAGTAACATTAGATGTCCACTCCATAAAGTCATACCCTTGAGTCTGACTTCCTAGGTTATTTATTAAACCAGTCATTATAAATGTTGGAGTAACTATGTCAGGAGTTTCAATAACCCTTCCGTTAGCATCAACAGATAAATTATAAGTTGCAGTACCTACTACCTGACCAGCTCCATATGTGTTTAGCTTAAGTTCTCCGTCTTTTCTAATTTCTAAAGCGTTAGAGTCAAATCCTGGACCTGTTCCGTTTCCTATTATAAATAAGTTGTCTGTTGTATTCCATGAGTTTACACTTCCTGGACCTACAACTGAATTGTAAGAACCTAGAACTGTTTGTCTAAAGTCTGTAACCTCTAGTCCAGAACCGAATGCGTAAGCAAAGCTTCCTGTTAATGAGTTATCTAATCCAATACCTGTTGACCTTTGAGAAGATGAAAATGCTGTATTTGAAATTCCAATTAACGTTGACTCAGCTGAGTCTGTAAGGTTTCCTGTACCAAGTATATAACTTAAAACTCCTACAGATTCGTTTCCTGATCCAATAGATACTGATTGTATCCCTGAAGCTGTATTTGGTTGCCCCCCTATAGATATAGAGTCTTGAGCAGATGCTTCTTGACTACTACCAATTGTTACTGAGCGAAGTCCTGATGATATATTTCCTTTACCAAATGAGGATGAATCAATTCCACTTGCTGTAGATTGATTACCAATCGCTGTAGATTGATTGCCACTAGCTGTTGTTTGACTTCCCATTGCTGTAGAAGATTGCCCACTTGCTTCTGTTGAAAGTCCTGACGAAAAAGATGCAGCACCACTTGCTGTTGTTGTATTATTTAATGCTGTAGAGTAATTACCACTAGCTATTGTGTTAGCCCCCATTGCTACAGAACTATTTCCTGAAGCTTCAGTTTGTAAACCCATTGTTGTAGAGAAACTACCAATTGCTTCTGTTAGAGTTCCTGTTGCTAAAGATTGACTACCACTTGCTTCTGAATTAACTCCAATCGCTATAGAGGCATTTCCACTTGCTTCTGCGCCATCTCCTATTGCAAAAGACTTA
>PIVJ01000465.1 GCA_003353955.1 Bacteroidota bacterium
TCTACGATTCATAATGGCTCACGGCGATTGTTCTGTTGTAAATACTGTAATGCTTGCTTTTCAGAAACTAATGGGACTCCTATGGAAAAAATAAAATCTCCAATTAGTAAGATAGCCGCTGCAATGAGGCTGCGCAGTGAAGGTCTTGGTCTCAGAGCAACTGGCCGTGTGTTGCAATCAAATAAGAGCACTATTACTAAATGGGAAAATCTGTTTGCTAATCAAAAAGCCACATTGATGCTATATGCTTTTTGTCATGAATTTGTGTCTCTTACATTCGAAGGAGATGAATTTTATACTATTGTTGGAAAACGCACAAAGCCGTTGGAATCTCAGGGTTGGACAGCTGTTATTATGGATCGGGCTAGCCGCTTTATTGTAGATCAACGATGTGGCAAGAAATCTGCTAAAATTTTTAAATTAGTTATGAGAACGGTATGTAGATATGTTAGAAAAATAAATGATTTGTCTTTTTTCTCGGACGGGGAAAGACGGTATGGCAACATGCTCTTTGATTTGTGTTCAGAGACGTTACACACAGGCAAATCTGGATGTCCACCCAAAGTTTTGCCGAAAGGTGTTAGAGTGCGTGTTAAAAATAAGGGATCTCAGAAACACAAACGAGGTCCAAAAAGAAATAAATACCAGGCCACTCAACGAGAACATCCAGAGACCGCTCAAGACTTGGCAGACCCTGAAATTCATGCAAATCATGTTGAGGCTCAAAATGCTGCGGCTCGAAGGAAAAACAGTGCTTTCAGACGAAAAACAAATACCTATGCAAAAACAAAGGAAGGGTTACAACGCACCCTGGATGTTCATCAATTAATACACAATTTTGTTCGCCCCCATTGGACGACAAGGGAAGTTCCTGCGGTTTCCATGGGAATTTTGTCAAAATCATTTACGCTGGAAGATATACTGACTATGCAAAAAGCTGCTTAATAGCACTCAAAACTGGGGCTTCAAGTATCTATGCGGTTTTACTATAATGGTACGAGCCCAGTGCCATAAAATCCGCTTCCACGTTAGGAGAACAATGAATATAAACAGATTGGCTACAATACTTTTTGCCATTTTGTTAACCACAAGCTGTCAGCAGACACAAATGACAGCCAACACCCCCATAACCTCCCAGCCTGATGCTGGCCAAC
>PIVJ01000466.1 GCA_003353955.1 Bacteroidota bacterium
AGTTCTCCTTCTTTGGTCCAAGAATCAAAAACGTTCAAAGTTAATTTTTTCAATTCAGAATCATAAGCTTTTCCTGTAATCCCTTCAATGCCTTTTAAAGCACTCATAAAAGGAATAGAATCTATGTTTAAATTTTCTTTTATAATTTCCATTTAATTAACTTTTTGAAGTGCTAAATATGCAAAATAAACAGTAGTTGTGTCTCCTGCATCATCAGTTCCGTAATCAAGTTGGAGCTGAAACTGTCCTGCTCCTAATGGATTAGGTAATATTTCGCCTGATAAATTAACCCAACTACGATTATTAGCGTCTTTTGGTTCTACTGTATAAATTTGATTTAAAACAGAAACACCAAAATCCTTGACATCAATAAAAGCATTTGAGTTTGTTGCACTATGAGAAATGGCAACAGCAAGAGTGAATTTATAAGGTTCTCCAATAGTAGCACCTGAAGTATTAAGGTTTATATAAGTAACTCCGGCAGTTGAAGACGTACTTGAAATAGTTGCATCTTGTGAACTTTCGTAATCTGTTAAAACACCCTCAGCTACTGGATTAAATCCACTTATCGGAATATCTCCAATACCTTCTAAACTGTTTCCGTTTACAGTTTTTAATGGTCTTTTTGTTTGAATACTTAATGTTGTTTCATCTCCCGAATTTGTTCCCGAAGTATTTCCTATTACTGTACTCTCTGCATCAGTAACATAGTTTTTATCTGTGCTTTCTGTTACTTGTGCCGTTGTGTAATCTCCAAGAATAGAAACAACAGGACCAGTCCGACCATTAAAAGAAGCGACCCCAATATCAACAGAAACATCTCCTAAACCTTCTAAACTTTGACCTTCAACCGTTTTTAAGGGTCTTTTTGTTTGAATTGAAAGCGTTGTTTCATCTCCTGTATTTGTACCCGACAAATTAGTTACTTTTGTCTTTTCAGTATCTGTGAAAGCGTTTGTATTTGCGTTGCTTTCGTACTTTGTTTTAACAGATAATGGCGTTTCATCTCCTGTATTTGTTCCGGAAGTATTCGCAATTGCTAATTTTTCAGCATCAGTAACATAGTTTTTATCAGGCGTTTGCATGACTTGTGCCGTTGTATAATCTCCACTTTGAGAAAGGACAACACCTATTCTACCATTAAACGAATC
>PIVJ01000467.1 GCA_003353955.1 Bacteroidota bacterium
ATGAAATAAGTTAGATATATGTGCGCGAAGCGCTCAAAAAAATTATGATCCGTCATTGATCAAGTGATGTTAAAATCAGCTTGATTGGACATTTTTGCTAAGTAAAAATGCTGTTCGCGGCATTTCTCTGAAAAAATATAGGGATTTATAGGGCTTTTTGAAAAAATATAGGGCTACCAAATAAATATAGGGATTTATAGGGCCGCTGGGAGCACTGTTAAATATTGTGTATATTATAAATTTGAAATAAAAAAATGCTGCGCATTGTCTCGGGTCGAATGATATAAAAATTCTCTAACAAAATCATGATCTTCCCTCTAATTTATATATTTGATGGTCTCGGGTGGTAGACTAGACCCTCCTCTCCCATTTGTAAAGATAAGGTTTAAAATCCCCAAAAGTTCGAACCTCTGTTCAATTGCAAGTCTGTTCAAGTAGATCAACTGAAATGTTAAAGATACTGCAAAGTATAGCACTGAAAACAAAATTGTAAACATATATTTTGATGTTATCACATAGGACTTCAGTGTAATCCTAACACTTGGCAAATATATTCAGCCACAAATTAATGAGATAATCTAAAATAAACTTATCAAGTTAGAAAAGAACTGTTGTCTTTGATTTCAGTAATTAGTGGATTTAAAGGGTGATAGGAAATTGCTCTTAGTGGGGTTTCTTAGCCAACCTAATTTAAAATTCAATACATGTTGCTGACTGATTATGTCATGCTGATAAACATGGATAACATCTAATATTTCAAAATTATCATCAAAGATGACTGATTTCTTATCTAACCATATCAGTAACAATGTAAATTAGATGGGATGACACTTGTAATCAGAGAGATTACAGGGAACAGTTAAGTGTAAATATGATGAGATACATAATAGCAAAGAGTTTATATAACATCATTTCTAAGTCCTTGATAATAGGAATGATTATTATATGTGGGGCCCGGGGCAAAGCCCCGGGAGCCAAATGAAAATTAGGGATTCATAATGGTATGAAGGGCTCTCATGACATCCATGAGATGGTAAAAAAAAAAGACCCCCCCCCAAAACCCAAGACCCCCCCCCCCTCTGATAAATAATGACAGCCCCCTAAGGGGACAATATGAAACATCATTTACTACCTTCCAACCAGGAGCCGC
>PIVJ01000468.1 GCA_003353955.1 Bacteroidota bacterium
ACTGTGCAGATTAGGTCAGGTCGTTGTGCACATTTGGTGAGGTCGGTGTACAGATTAGGTTAGGTCACTGTGCAGATTAGGTCAGGTCGTTGTGCACATTTGGTTAGGTCGGTGTACAGATTAGGTTAGGTCACTGTGCAGATTAGGTCAGGTCGTTGTGCACATTTGGTGAGGTCGGTGTACAGATTAGGTTAGGTCACTGTGCAGATTACGTTAGGTCATTTTCATTTGCGGCCGGGCTTACGTCCTGAATTCGTTACATAGCGCCCATTGAGGTGGAAGGCGCAGCTTGGGTCCGTCAGGCAGCGTTGCTCATATGTGGTCTCCCTCGATTTCTTTACCTTAAACCGCCGCTTGGTCAACTCGTGCCAAGTTTGAGTTGCAGATTGGAGGTGGATCTTTGAATCGAACTCATCACCAACCTTGATTGAGAAACCGCTGGCTGAAGCTTGGAACAAAGTTGGAGGAATAGGATATAACTGCGATGTAGACAGTCCAGAAGCTTTATCTTTTCTAAGGTTTTCCGCAATTCTTTTTTGATCATTTCTGAGGAGAGTACGCACCGCGGCATCCAGGCCAGGGTCTTCATCGGATTCGCAATCATCGCTTTTGGAACTCGAAACAGATGCGTCATCGTCGGGGACTACACGTACAAGAGGTCCTTTTGCGTCGGGTTTCTTTGCGGCCGATCCTTTTGCGGTGGATGCTTTTGCGGCGGAAGCTTCGGATGCATTTGCGGTGGATGTTTTTTTTGATGGGACCCCGGGTACCTTATCAGCTGCAGGTCGTTTTGTGCGGCGCTTTTCCGGAACCGTTTGTTGCGGCGGGATCTGCTTCTTCTTATTCGCCGCTGTATGCCCTGCCAAGTCCTCGTCATCGCGTTTGGCTCGTCCCTGAAGCACTCTGCGAGTCTTCATTTTGTTGAGTCGTTGGCGAAATCGCTCAGTACACGAATTTTAAAAATCGGACCTAACCAAATCCGCACAAAAATAGCCGATTGGGCGACATGAAAAAATGACCTAACCAAATCCGTACGAATATGGACACATCATCGTTAGTTGTCCAAGGACCTAACCAAATGTGCCCCGGACCTAACCAAATGTGAATTTTCAAAGAGGACCTAACCTAATGTGCACATCGTGACCTAAC
>PIVJ01000469.1 GCA_003353955.1 Bacteroidota bacterium
TAGACCTGGTATCCAGGCCCATACATTTACATTAGTATGGGCCTGGAGCCACCTTAGAGAAAAGTCACAAGATTTTGTTCGAGTAAAAAAACAATGTTTTATGCCTAAATTTGGCCATGATGCCAAACATAGTAGCATCCCATGTTGTTATACTATGGACTAGTTTGCATGATAACCATTTGTCACGGTAACTAAAAAATTTGACACCAAAATTCAGGGAAAAAATGTCGACAGCACAAGGAGACAAGTTTCACAAAAATTTCGATTTTCATGAAAAACAAAATTATTTGGGTCAACATCAAAGTGACTAATGGTAAGCAGGAGTGCCATAACAACATCAAAAGTCACCATCGACCTTTAATCACATCCTAAATTGGTGCAAACTCATCCCAAAATCCGGGCGGCTTTTACTTGTGATTTTTCTCTAAGGTGGCTCCAGGCCCATACTAATGTAAATGTATGGGCCTGGATACCAGGTCTACTATGCATGTCAAAAGTCCGAGTCCGACGAAAATCGCGATTCTCATGAAAATGAGGGCACATGTGGAATAATATAAGACCGGAAACAAAAGTTAATTTCAGTTTGATCCTACCAGGCGTTTTGCCACAGTTGACGACTGGAAATCCAATGCATTTTGCATTAAGTGGGCGAGTCCATGTTTCATCAGTTTGGTCAGCTTCCAAGTAACAACTTTCAGAGTATTTTTAATTGATTATAAAGTATACTAATTGACAGTGTTTGCTTTCAATCAAGAAGATGTCGAGATTAACTGAAATTCTGGTTATTGACGTCATCATTATGTCGCCACACATTGGTTTTGTTTGCAGTGAATGACACATGGACAACCTATCACCCCTCCAATAAATACCAAGGTCCCAAGACTGGCCAAGTTCAGAACTGTCCAAATCCTTCTTTTGCCTCTTATTGATTATTGGTTGGATGAATTTTGAAACAGTTTCGATTTTGTGAATGGAACAAAAATTAACTTTTCTGTGATTATCATTTGTTCCAGAAAACATTTAGAAATAAGGAGAAAAATAAGATTTTCAGCAGACTCGGACTTCTGACATGCATAGTAGCTGTGATCTGACTCAAAGCGGATAGAATAGAAGACAGTTGGGGCCCTTACAACAAATAAAAGAAGGC
>PIVJ01000141.1 GCA_003353955.1 Bacteroidota bacterium
GAACCGGAATCACTGGCACTGTTCAAACCGGAATACCCACTTAACCCTTAACAGATTGCCACATATTCTTTAGTAAGTGAAGTTTAAAATCATATCATTTGAATCTTCCCTAATGCTAAGTAACATAACGGCTTCTTATAGGAGCAGCAACACAGGCTCCCCTAAATACCAAAGCTGTCCTATAAGTCAGTTATGTTAAATAGCGCCTACGCTCATCACAAATCAATCATTACACCCTTGAGATAATATCAGGTAATTACCAAAAAAACACAAGCCCTCTAATAATACCAATTAAAAAACAAAAACACATTTCAATTTGTATAAGAAGAATCCATATACTCAAATTCAATTCTATTATTTCAGATAAAAGAGTTTTTGAATTCTAATTGGTATTGCCTTCATTTTTTTTACCAATAGCCTTTATCCTAATCCGAAAACTTTCGGGAGAAGATGCAAGAGCTGCAACCATTACATTAAAAATTGCCCTAATGTCCGTTACCCACATAATTTTTACTTTCATTAATGCAGCCCTTGCCGCACTGCCCACCGCACCAGATCAAACCAAACCTTGCACTTCTTTTTCCTAAGCTTGCATTTCCTTCACTTAGCCCCTTCTTATGGCTGTGGCAAACTCACATACCCGCACACGCCAGTCGTCGGTTCTAAGCTTGTAAATCCATCGCTTAGTTCAAAAGTATTCTCATCATAAAAAGAAAATCACATCCGTAGTAATATCTCTCAACTTAACCCACCCACCGTAATCATTGCCACTCGCATTTTCTTTGGTACTCCCCTGATGAATAAATAATATTTTAGTAGTTATTAATAAAAACGTAAACAAAATTAAGCCTCCAACGCTCTTGCAATGTCAAAGCCTTTCAGGTTTTTACTATTTATCCCCATCACAAGCCAACGCTCCGTGATTCGTAAAAAACCTTGCAATTCACCCCTACCCATAAATACTATTTTGATTCTAATTTCGACATTGAAAAGTTATTCCTTACGCTTAAATTAAACGCAAAGGCAAATTTAAGCTACAGGTCTGAAATCAACCAAAAGACTACGGCATAAACCCATCCCGATAAAAATCGGGACCATCGCAGAAGCCATTTATTCCGTTTCCTTTTGTCTGTTTCATCCCCTATTCTTTTTGGATGCCTAAGAGTTCAATTAAGCCTTCCCATGTCCAAATGCTAACCTTCGAAGAAATGACATAGCAAAATGATGCAAGACGATGTATAGAAACCCATAAAACACTAACTGCTCAATAATTGCAATACATTTATACATATGCAAGGACAAAGCCATATTAAGACCGTGTCAAGTCCAAGCAGAAACAAGTTTTATTAATTAAATATTTCAAGAAATGGGAACAATTAGTCAAGGAATTTTAGGTGGAGTATCCGGTAAAGTAGGAAATGTTGTCGGTGGCTCCTGGAAAGGTATCGATTATTTAAGAATCATGCCAGCAAGTGTTGCAAATCCGCAAACACCTGCACAAATGGATCAGCGATCAAAGTTTGTGAAAGTGCTTAACTTTCTTCAACCTTTAGTCGGATTTTTAAGAGTGGGATATAAACTATATGCCATTAAAATGACCCAGTTTAACAGTGCGATGTCATACATCCTTAAAAATGCAGTTGCAGGCACATATCCAAACTACACGATAGACTATCCTAATGTGCTTGTTAGTCGGGGTACACTAACCAAAGCAGAAGGAACAGCATTAACTTCTCCACAAGAAGCACAGGTAGTTGTTACCTGGACTGACAATTCTGGTACTGGTGATGCAAAAGCTACTGATAAAACATTATTGGTAGTTGTTAGTGAAAACAAAGATGAGTCAGTTTATGAAATAGATGGAGCAATTAGAAGTGCAGGAACTTTAACTTTTAATTTACCAAGTAACTATGCTGGAGATGAAGCTTATGCTTATCTTTGGTTTGTTTCAGAAGATGGGAAATCAGTCGCTAATAGTGTTTATCTTGGTAATGTAACAGTAACGTAGTAAAAAATATTTCGTATTCTTTCTAAACCGCTTCATTTGAGGCGGTTTTTTTTGCCTTAAATTCTCCAAGAGAGAAACAAATGTAACGTTTTTACCGGTATAAACATGACACATTTCAAAACCAAATGAAATGTTTTTGCCCGTATTAACATTTCATTTTGCTATTTGTATTATATTTGTACTGTATGAGAACTTCAGCAGAAATATTGAATATAATAGACAAGTTAAAAGAAGGTTATGTATTTACCTATGATGAATTGGGTTTTGAACCAGATAAAACGAATGCTATAATTATTGCCTTAAACAGGTTGGTAAAAGAAGATAAACTTCGTAGGCTTTCAAAAGGCAGATATTATAAACCTCTGATGACTGAATTTGGGGAATTAAAACCCGATACTTATCAGATAGTAAAAGACTTGCTTCAAAAGAACAAAAAGGTAATCGGCTATTTAACAGGATTTTCGGTGTTTAATTCATTATTTCTAACTACTCAGGTTTCAAATACAATACAAATTGGCTATCATAATGAAAAGAAGGCTATTACCCGTGGCATGTATAAAATAAGGTTCATTAAACAAGCTAATAAGATTACGGAAGACAACATTCCTTTATTACAGATACTTGATAGTATCAGGTTTATAAAAGATATACCTGATACAAACCAAAATCAATCTTGTAATCGGTTTATTGCTATTGTTAAAGAACTTTCGCTTGAAAGACTTAATAAACTTAAAAAGCTGGTATTAAAATACAATGCTTCAACACGAGCATTAACAGGAGCTATTATTGATATGTTAGAAAAAGATAATAGTACACAAACAATATTTGAATCGCTAAATCCTGCGACATCGTATAATTTTTCAATTTCAGAACGCACACTTCCAACAAAAGAAAAATGGAGAATAAGATGAAACTACATACTAATAAAGAAGCATTTAATAATGCTATTTTGATAACTAGCAACAGCACTAATATTGCTCCGGATTTTATTGAAAAAGACTATTGGATTAGCCTGATATTAAAACGACTATCAGAAAGCAAGCATGTAAATTCTGTTGTTTTTAAGGGTGGTACATCCTTATCAAAAGGGCATAAACTAATTAACCGCTTTTCTGAAGATGTTGATATGGCAGTAATCATTACGCACGGAACAAGTGGTAATCAAATTAAAACATTAATAAGAACAGTAGAAAAAGAGATAGCCTGTGATTTGAGTGAGATTAAGATTGAAGGTGTTACCAGCAAAGGTTCTCGTTTTCGAAAAGCAGTATATGAATTTCCGATAACACTTAAGCAAAAACAAAAAGCTGCCATTCCAGAATCTATTATTGTTGAAATTAACTCTTTCGCAAATCCATTTCCATACCACAAGGTAGGCATACAAAGTATGATAGGTGAATACTTGCGAAGTCATAATCAAGATGAATTGGTAGATAAATATGATTTGGGAGCCTTTGAGGTTAAAGTACTGGATAAAGAGCAAACACTAATAGAAAAATTGGTTTCTCTCATTCGTTTCTCATTCGATGATAATCCTGTGGAAAGCATTTCAGGTAAAATCAGGCACTTCTACGACCTCTATTATTTATTAAATGATAAAGAGTGTAATACTTATATGCAATCAGGCAATTTTCTTGACGATTTAAAAGCCCTTATAGAACATGACCAAAAACAATTTGACGAGCCAAAAGGCTGGCATCAAAAAACCATAGAAGATTCGCCTTTGCTTACTAATTTTGATGTTTTATGGGACACATTAAAGTTAACTTACTCCAAAGAATTATCAATGTTGGCTTACACCACAATTCCGAAAGAGCAAGAAATAGCACAAAGCTTTAAGCTACTAATTCAAAAAATTAAATAAATTTGAAGTGGCGAAATTACAGGCGAGATTACTTCTTTTCACTTTCCTGTTAATATTTTCCTAGAGCAATGTTTTTTCTGTTGCTATTTTGTTGCTAATGCAATATAATTAACTGATAATCACATACTGAAAAGATATTGTATCGGAAAGTAACAAACTTTCCTTTATTTACCTTTTCCCTACTTATACAGCTACTTAGAAGATTTTCTTTTCTTTGTTTTTTTTTATTAAATTAGCCATTATTTGTCAAGTCAATAAATTAAAAGTCGAAATATGATAGGACAGAAAATTAGAGAATTAAGGGAGGAGAATGATTTTTTATTGAGGCAACTTGCGGCTAAATTAGATATTGACACAGCCCAACTTAGTAAAATGGAACGGGGCGAAAGGCTCTTTAAAAAAGAAGAAATTATTGAAATAGCAAAGATTTTAAAAGCAAATGAAAAAGAACTTCTTACAATATGGTTAGCTGATAAATTATACAAAACAGCAGAGGGTGAAAAGCATATATTGGATGCAATTAAATTAGTAGAAAAGAAATTACAACAGAAATAAATGACAAACAAAAACTATAAGCAACAGCACGAGTTGCAGCACGAGTTACAGCACGAGTTATAAAACGAATTGAGTTCCATTGAGACTAAGTTGGGACTAAGTCGGCACCAAGTTGGCACCAGGTTGGCATCAAGTAAAATCAATCTTAGAAGTTTGCAAAAGTGTACAATCAATTCAGGATATTATGAATGTAGCTCAACGGAAAGACAGAACAAAA
>PIVJ01000470.1 GCA_003353955.1 Bacteroidota bacterium
TGTTATAGTTAGAAGGACTGATAACACAGTTTGCCAATTAATGGTTGTAAGTGAATATTAGATAACAATATCTGATCTGCTGGCTCAATTTTCGCCCAGTGAGCTCTGTAATTTAGCCACATTTGGCTTGGGCAACATGAATTGAGCCAAATTTGAGGCACAGAAAGCATTCAGAGATACCCTAAAGTGCTATAACTTTTTAATTCCCATGAGAAGTTGTGATTTTATGGCAAATAAAAGCACTATATAACACCAATAATAAACTAGAGGCAATATCCAGCCATATTTTAAGCCATTTCAAACCTGCTTCAAGAGGGGGTCAGCCATTAGTATTTTGCCTCCTGCATAAAATCTGTTAGGAACTTGGCTAACTATTTTAGGTTTTTGAACACACCAATAAATAAGCCTATTTATTTTACCAAATTCGTGCACCCAGAGGCCTGTTGTTTTAAATTGAGCTTGGACAAATTTGAAATTTCAGAAAAAAAATGAAAATATATATGGTTCGGGTATTAGTGGATCCTTGTGGAATCCTAGTGAATACTGTGATTAGCTATACGTGTAGTATTATAAAGCAAATAGACTGACTTCTGTACTGAGTAACTTATGAAAGACTGCACCCAGCAGGTTTTTCAAAATAGTCAATCCTGTGGAAGCTTCTGTCAGCTGTAAATGCAGAATATTTGCCTATATGTTACAGGGGGGGTCAGGGAGATTGTTGGCCTCTACCAGTGAAGCCTTGTGGAGCAGGAACAAAACATGGCAAACATTTAGTGTTTGTATTAACAAGCTTTCCAAAAATATGTAACATGTTCACTTCCTCTCAAAAAAGGGGGCCTATTAGGGGCAACGTCACTAATAGACGTCCTGTTGTCATTTTTTGGTTTCATTACCCTCGAAGCTAGTCCGTGGATAAATAATCCCCGAACTTTGCAGCTTGGCTGCTGTGTAAGTAACAGGTCAATGGTTGTCATTCTTATTTATTTAGGGAGGGTGACTCAAGTAGATTATATCCACATATAAGTCAATTTCATTGGCAAACAGAAATAGGTGTATGAAGGGCTCCAAGACACAAAGGTGTGAACCGACATTGCCAGAGGCTAGTTTTGCTGAAAATACAGAAAATGAGGGTTGGTACAGTCA
>PIVJ01000471.1 GCA_003353955.1 Bacteroidota bacterium
CTCTAGGAGCTATTTTAAATTTTATTTTAAAAAGGTTTATTTTACACTTTGATTACGTAACATTACATAATTGATTATATCATCAAAACAAAACCTTTTTCTGAAAGCTTTTGATGTACCGTAAACCGGGGTTATAAGGGACAGTTTTTGCTATTTTTATCCCTCCTTTTACTGGATATGAGAGAGAGCTTAATTTTTACACTGGGATCTGGTGTATATCCATGAGTGTTAATGAAAAATAGGTTTGATTAATTTTTGGAGTTCATTATTTAATATATATAAATAAAAATATGACTATTTTGTAAAGCACCAGATCCGGGGTTATAAGGGACAGTTTTGATATTGCACTCATATAGGGGGGCCTACTTGCAATTTTTCTATTTCAGTGCCATAGAATGGTAAGGTGGCCCATTCTGGACATATGTCATGTATTACTTTTAACAAATTTCAATAAAAAGTGGTAAATATCACGCAAATTAAAGTGTTAGTACTTGGTGTCCCTAACCAGCACTATAAAGGGACAGTTTTCACAAGTTTTCTACTTTTTTAGCTGAATACAAAGGCAATTCTAATTCTTTTACTGGATAGTTGTGTACATCTATGAGTATGATTGAAAGGAAGTTTTCATGCTCTTTTGGAGTACATTACGTAATGGAACATGGCTGTCCCTTATAGCCCCGGAAATCCAATGAATTTCGCTTGACTTAACAAAAATGCATATTGTGCGCTAAATCTGTTATATAATCAAAATATTTTTCCTCCTGCATAATAAGGGATGAACACCTGACTTGTGGATTGGGTGTGGTTTTCAAACCTCTGCTTGGTCTGGGCTGGGGAGATGAATGTTTGGACTATATATCAAATATCAGAAAAAATGGTATTTTTTAAAACAAAAAAATTTACTTTAAAAATAATTATTTTCTGAAAATTTCACATCAGATGATGATGAGCATATAATGGGCTAACAGGGAAAAAATATTGCAAAAATGTTGTATGCCTAGAACAGAAGTGATTCAGGCAAATGTAATATTTCTGAAAACTGTCCCTTATAACCCCGGTGTCCCTTTAATATAACCCCGGTTTACGGTACCGCTATTTGAAGCGTCTAAACTTGTAAATGAGTCCTATCCCAGGGGCACGATA
>PIVJ01000472.1 GCA_003353955.1 Bacteroidota bacterium
GTTGTTTTAAGAATACTTCAATACTCTGGAATAATTGTGAGAGATCCTCAAATTGTACAAGCAGCAGCTAGTGAGATACAACAAAACGAAATAAATCAAAAAAGCTAACGCATGGCATTACTCACAGAAAATAATAGACAGTATTACGAAGGTGCACAGTCATTTACAGCTGACGCAGGTGGGACAGTTGGACAAAGTTTTACAACTACATTTAATACAGATTTAATTTTTAAATCTTTTGATCCACAGGTAGTAAGCTACGCACAAAACAATTTTAAATTATACAGTAGCGCCACAGGCGGTGCCGGTAGTTATTCTGAGTTTACTTCAGCATATACTGTTTCTGGAAATACTATAACCGTAACAGGAGCTTTAGCCGCTAATTTAATTTTAGTTGTACAGCTTAAGAAGCTTGACGGTGGTAACTACGGTAACTTAATGACAGATAAAGCTTTTGGAACTGTTGTTGAAGATAATTACGGGTCGTATTCTTATATAAAACTAAACGAAGTTATAAATAATTTTTTAATAGCTTATGTAGGAGCTGGAAAATTAATACCAAGTGTAAAACGAACTGATGTTATTTTTCACACTAAAAGAGCTATACAAGAGTTTAGTTATGATACGCTTAAAAGTAAAAAGTCACAAGAACTTACTGTGCCTAAAAATTTAAGCGTACCCCTACCGCAGGATTACGTTAATTATGTAAACATATATTGGGTTGACCATGCTGGTCGTCAGCATATTATAATGCCTACTAATAACCTACACCAAAGCCCTACAGAACTACCCGTTCAAGACACTAGCGGCGTTCCTGTTCAAGATAATTTTAACGATAATATAGAATCAGGTAATTCTATCATAGACGACAGGTGGGCTAATAATGGTTTAGGTAATCAAGCAAATTTACTAAACGATTCATTTGCAGCTGCTGAGTTTTTTAATGATTACATTGGTATGGTCGGGTACGGCCAGCAATATGGATTAGAACCTCAGTATGCTAATATGAATGGTTATTTTAATATTAATGATAGAATAAATAAAATATCTTTTTCTAATAACTTAGTTGATAAAATAATAAACTTAGAATACATATCAGACGGTCTTTCAAGTGATTTAGATACTGAAATACCTAAAATGGC
>PIVJ01000473.1 GCA_003353955.1 Bacteroidota bacterium
GCTTGTGAACTATCAATCAATTAATTTTGAGCGTATGAGGAGCCGTATGATGTGAGAGCATCACGTACGGTTCTGAGAGAGGTTTAGGGGTGAGATTCCCCTTTACCTACTCGACTTAAATATTTTTTGAGGTAATTCACTTAAATGTTCTTCAGTTAGACAAAAGACATTATCGTGATTCGGAAGACTATTTTTATCTTTAATTTCAATTAATCTGGATATCCTCTCTTTTCCTCTTATCGCCTTAAAGAATCTATAAATGTTTAATTCTTTTAGGAAAAAAAATAAAGGAAAGGTATCTTCACCAAATGTGTTAATTCTATTTGAAGAAAATTCCACTATTAGAGATGGAGGGTATTTTGAAGCTAAAATATACTGACGAGCTCCCTTTAATACATTTAATTCATATCCTTCTACATCAATTTTCACCAATTTAATTTGCTGACTATTATCAAAATAATTGGCAAATTTAATTTCTTCAATATCATAGAAACCTGTAGGTTTAGCAGGCTCAATTAATGAGGCACTGCCTCTGTTTACATCCCACCGATCATAAATTCGGCCCTTTTTGGTTTCGTTGCTTAGTGCAAACCCTTCTATTTTTATATTCTCAATTTTGTTAAGAGCAATGTTACTTTCTAGTATTTTTTTCGTTTCCGGATTAGGTTCAAAGGCAATAACCTCACCTTGTTGTCCAACCTTTCTTGAAGCAAAAATCGACATTAGCCCAATATTTGCTCCTACATCCACAAATACATCCCCTTTTTGGAGTATTTTACCAATAATATATAATGTGCCTTTTTCATATGTACCATTATAGTAAATAGATCTTTCAAGTCCCTTATCGGTAACTGGATCGACATTTAATTTAAAATCATAAATGGTATCAACTACTAATTTTCCCTTTGGCTTCCCAATAAATATTTTAGTCAAGTAAAAAGATATTCTACCACTCCCTTTTATATTTAAATCTCTAATTTGAGAAATAATTTTTCGTTTCATATCTCATTCTTTTAATAATGCCTAACGGTTCAATTTATACAATAGTTGTTTAAATTACTCTTATATGTATTTGGAAATTGCATATACAAATACTATTATAACTGAAAAATTATTAATTCTTATATTTTTGGTTATTGATA
>PIVJ01000474.1 GCA_003353955.1 Bacteroidota bacterium
TTAGACACAAATTTAGCATTTTTTATTTAGGAGTCAAATCGGAGATTTGGCGGTGCTAATTACTTGCAGAAAACTAACTTAAAACGCCTGAAACCCTTATGCTGTATGATGCATTGTTAGGGTGCGTAAATTGTTCAATTTTTCGTTCCAATTTCTAGTTTATTAGTCACTTCACGTAATACTTTTTTGTTTAATCTATCCCTATATTGCTCAACAAATTTAATCACTGATTCTTTGTCAACTTTTGCTAATTCTCTTAGAGCCCAAGATAATGCTTTATTTATCATATCTTCGTGATCATCGATTACTAATTTGCAGATGTCTAGTGTTCTTTTACTATCACCAGTTCCTCCGCGAGCTTTTTGATTTAATGAAATTGTTGCAACAATAGCAATTCTTCGAATCCAAAAATTATCTGAATCAAGGAATTTCTTAACTTTTTCAATTGTTATTATGTTCTCTCTCCAAGCGTATCCAACAATTAATGCAGCATAATAATCAACGGACAACCAATTATCAAGATTTTTACCCAAGTCATCAATATCCTTTTCAGACAAGGTCTTAAGTACATTTTTATCATTACCAAGATATTCATAAGCTAATTGCTGACACTCAAATATATCAATATCAATAAGTTTCTTAGTCAATTCCATTCTATCCGATACAGAGAATAGTTTGGTTTGTTTCTTCAATTCTTTTAAAACAATTTTAAGATTTGGAACGGTCACTCCAATTAATTCCATCTTAGTTGGGTATGACTTTTCAGCGTAGTCAATTCTTTTAGTGTCTTTGAATTCTTTAAGTGATTTTAATATATCACCAATTAGCTCATTCATTTCATTACAGATTTTATTGTTTGTTAAGATACATAGTTTACAAAAGTTAAAGATTAAGGTTTACACTAAATTGGTTCCTAACCTCACTGTTTGTTCTTTAGTTCTTAATTCATTTTCATTAAAGTATCCTAAAAATACATTTCTATAATATACTTTCCAAATATCATTACCAATGTGCTGTGCACCAACATATTTCCCTGCTAAGTTTTGAGACATATACACCCAAAAGTATGCACCCCATCTCATTGCTCCATTTTGTGTAACTTTCATGACCTTCATATTTGGTGGGTAGTCATATGATAA
>PIVJ01000475.1 GCA_003353955.1 Bacteroidota bacterium
GCTTACTACGACACCTCTAATTCACCAGGTACAACTGATCAGATATTATCTTCGACAGTAACTGGTACCACTTGGATAGACCCTAGTACTATCACTGCAGAAGCAGCTACATTAGTTGTTATTGCGTGTAAGAACACTTCTGGAGCAACTATAGTTAAAGGTACTCCTGTATATCAAACAGGAACAGTGGGTGCGACAGCAACTATCGAAATAGCACCTGCGGACGCATTGATATCAGCAAATAAACTTCCAGCTATTGGATTACTACAAACAACACTAAATGCTAACGGTATTGGAAAGGTAGTTATAACTGGAGAACTTACAAGTTTTACAACATCTCCTATTGATGGAGTTGTACCTACCACAGGGGATAAAATATTCGTAAAATCAGGAGGAGGATTGACATTAACCAAACCAACAGGTGAAGGTAATGGTATTCAAAATATGGGACTTGTTGGTAAAGTATCTGGTGGAAACTCTGGGTCTATTACAGTATCCTCTATTATGCGTACAAACGACGTACCTAACCTACCTGAGGGTAGAATATGGGTGGGTGATGGAAATACTATAGTGTCTGATACAGTTTATGTAGATGAGCCGAATAATAGAGTCGGCATTGGAACAGATAGTCCTAGTGAGAAGTTGGAAGTTAATGGAGGAGAAATACGGACAACAAGAGAAAACGTTTCAGCTAATTATTTGTCACTTTCAACAACTAGCGCAGGCTCTTTTATAAAAAATGCAGGTGGCACAAGCAAAGGTTTAACACTTGATAATGTATCAGCAACTTCTCCTTATATAAATTTCAAGCTTTTATCAAGTGAAAAAATGCGTATTGATGTGAATGGCAATGTAGGAATAGGAACTACTAGCCCTATTGCTAAGCTTCATGTCGATGGCGATGCTAGGGTAGATTCAATAACCTTTACAGGAAAAGGATTTTTAGCTACTGATTCTAGTGGAATTAACTTAGAAAGTGTAAGTGATGACATCACATTAACACCGTACGGTAATACAATAATAAGTTCTGGCAACGTTGGAATAGGTACGACTAGTCCTAATGCCAAATTAACAGTAAGAGGTTCCTCGCTAACAAGCGAAGATTTATTTCATATAGAAGATTCGGGAGGTGTTAG